>NZ_JBHWAQ010000005.1:0-39269 GCF_042743475.1 Streptomyces sp. NPDC059534 | reverse complement strand
GGGCCTGGCTGTTGCGCCCCCCACCCATCTCCCGCACGACGTTACCCGCCCCCGGGGGGGGGCCCCCCCCCGGGGGCCCCCCCCCCGCGGCATGCGACCTATACTCCCGAGCGTACGAACAGCATGGAGGACGCCCCGATGGACGCATTCGCGTCGATGAACGCAGGTCTGAGCCACGCCCTCCGCGTGGAACTGACGGTCCACGAGCCGAACGACTCCCTACGGGCCGACATCGCCTTCCAATGGCTCACCGAAGGAGTCGCCGCCGCCGACACCGAAGGGCTCCTCCCCGCACTGCCGGAGAGCCCACGCGTCGTCGAAACGGGATCGAAGAAGGTCCCCACGTCGGCGGCCGGCCGGCGCAACGGAGTCTTCGGCTTCCTCGACGTCTCCCCGGCGGACACCTTCGACGTCCTCTACAACCCCTACACCGCCGCCGCCCTGCCCTGGCTGAGGGACCACCTCGCGCGCGCCCCGGCATCCGCCGGCGCGCGGATCGGAACCATCGACCCCCACAGCGGCCGCGAAACCCGACACATCAGCCTCTCGGTCACCTTCGACGAGGACCTGCCGGACTACGTCAAACTCGCCTACACGCTGGACGAAGCCGAGCTCACCGCCCCCGACACCTCGGCCGCCGCCCACGCCCGCCTCCTCGCCACCATCCGCTGGGCCGCGCACCGCTTCGACATCGTCTTCGGCCACACCTCGTACGAACACGCCGGCGGCGCGACGGAACAAGAGCGCTACACCCGCGGCCCCGGACGCGTACCCAGCATCAACACCCCCCTCTGGCGCACCCGCCTCCGGGGATACTCCTGGCTGTCCGTCATCTCCGCCGACATCGCCCAGGCCCTCGGCGGCCGGCCGGCCCTCGAAGCCTCCGCCGCCTTCCACGAGATCGAACCCCTCCCCAACGGCTCACTCCTCCTGCTCGCCACCCCCCGCTTCCCGGACTACCGGGGCGACGCCGTCATCGCGGTGAAGCGAGCCCTGCGCGACGCCCTCATCGAAGGCGAACTGCGCCTGCCCCCGCCGGTCCCCGGGCCTCCCACCACCATGATCGTCTTCGAATGACGGCCATGCGCCCGCACGGCCGAGGAGCGGCGGCGCGGTAACGCCGCGTCCGGCGCGTGCGGGCGGGTCTGCGCCGGCCTATGCGTGCGGGCGCGGACGGGCGGGCGGCGGGGTACGGGCGTGCGTGCTTTGCGGGTATGTGCGGGCCGGTACGTGCGGCCCCGCAGGCGGCTACGCCTTGCGGGCGAGAAGCAGCACTTCCCGGAACTGACGCCGATCCGTCGGCTTCGGCTCGAGCACCAAACGCGCCGACTCCACCAGCCCTTGATCGCGCAACATCCCGGCGAAGTGATCAGGGTCCCAGCGGTAGGCCGTCACCACCGCATGGTCGTACGCCTCCGTCACATCCTGAGGTCCGTCCGTGGCCGAAAACGCGATCAACAAGTGCCCGCCCGGCGCCAGGACCCGCGCCATCTCCGCCAGGACCACCGGCACATCCTTCGGCGGCGTGTGAATGACGGACCACCGCGACAGCACCCCGCCGAGCGCCCCGTCCTCCACCCCCAACGCCGCCATCGAGCCGACCTCGAACCGCAGCCCGGGAAAAGCCTCCCGCGCGAGCCCCACCATCACCGGCGAGGCATCCACCCCGAACACCTCCAGCCCCAGCCCCTGCAAGTACCCCGTGACCTGCCCCGGCCCGCAGCCAAGATCCACCACGTCTCCACCCCCGCCCGCCCGCACCAACTCCGCGAACGCGCCCACAAGCGCGCGCTCCAGCGGACGGTCACCCAGCGGATCCTGGAACATCTGCGCGTACACCGCGGCCATGGCGTCATAGGCATCACGAGTAGCGCTCAACGTGTCGAGTTCGGTCACCCGGCGACCTTAGCGGCAGGCGCGAGGGTGTCCATCGGAATCCCCTGACCGAGCGCCTTCCACGGTGTCCGTCTCAGCGCAGCGGTGGCCCTCACCCACTCAAGCCTCCGACGGCACCTGATTCACCCTGCGTCACCCCAGGCCCGGTGACGTGCGAGTCCACCGGGGGCCGCGCGTCGGCGTCGTCCGCACCCAAGCCCGCGAGCAGGCGCAGGCCGTCCTCGGTGGGGCTGCCGGGGGCGGCCGACAGAACCAGCAGCTCTGTGCCGGATTCGTCGGGGAGGGCGAAGTTCTCCTGGTGGAGTTCCAGCAGTCCGACGAGCGGGTGCCGGTAGGTCTTGCGGCCATGGGTGCGGGCGCGGACGTCCGCGCGGGCCCAGAGGCGGCGGAAGCGCTCGCTGCCCATGGAGAGTTCGCCGACGAGGGTGGCGAGGCGGGGATCCTCGGGGTACTTGCCGGCAGCGAGGCGCAGGTGCCCGACGACATCGAGGGTGCACTGCTCCCAGTCGCCGTAGAGGCCGCGCTCGGCCTCCTCCAGGAAGATGTGCCGGGCGGTGTTGAGGCCGGGCAGCGGCCGGCCGTAGAGGAGCGAGGCGAGACGGTTGCCGGCCAGCACGTCCAGGCGGTGGTCCATGAGCAGCGCCGGCGCGTCCGTGACCAGGCCGAGAACGCGCGACAGCTCCGGCCGCACCCGCCCGCCCGGCGCCTTCGCACGGCGGCGGCGCTGCCGCGCGAGCCGGTGGAGATGCCCGCGTTCGGTCTCGTCGAGGCCGAGGACGCGGGCCAGCGCGTCGAGGACCTGCTCGGAGGGCTGCGTGGCGCGGCCCTGCTCCAGCCGTACGTAGTAGTCGACGCTCACTCCGGACAGGTGCGCGACCTCTTCCCGCCGCAGCCCTTCGACCCGGCGGCGGCTGTCCGTGGGAATGCCGACGGCCGCCGGATCGACCCGAGAGCGCCGGGTCCGCAGATAGCCCGCGAGATCGTCCATGCCCCCAGTATCACCGCGGTCGCACCGACGAGGGTGGCCCTGCCGATACCAGGAAGTCCCGTCCGATGGAAGCGGCGCCCCTGAACACCGGGCGCCGCGGAGCCCAGGATCGAAGGCATCCGATCCGAAGGAGTTCCCATGAAGACGCTGATCGTCCACGCCCACCCGGAGCCGAAGTCGCTCAACAGCTCACTGAAGGACCTCGCCGTGGCCACCCTGGAGGCCGCCGGGCACGAGGTACGGGTGAGCGACCTGTACGCGATGAACTGGAAGGCGGTCGTGGACGCCACCGACTACGGCCCCGACGCCTCGACCCCGCTCAAGGTGGCCCGGGACTCGGGCCGGGCCTTCGACGCCGGAACGCTCACCGCGGACGTCGTCGCCGAACAGCAGAAGCTCCTGTGGGCCGACACCGTCATCCTCCAGTTCCCGCTGTGGTGGTACTCGATGCCCGCCATCCTCAAGGGCTGGGTCGACCGGGTGTTCACCTACCACTTCGCCTACGGCGTCGGCGAGCACAGCACCACCAAGTACGGCGACCGCTTCGGCGAAGGAACCCTCGCCGGCCGCAAGGCTCTCCTGTCCGTGACCGCCGGCGGCCCGCAGTCCCACTACGCCGCCCGCGGCATCAACGGCCCCATCGACGACCTGCTCTTCCCCATCCACCACGGCATCCTCTACTACCCCGGCATCGAGGTCCTGCCCCCGTTCGTGCTCTACGGCACCGACCGCATGACCCGCGAGGACTACGCCGACGCCGCCAAGTCCTGGGAACACCGCCTGCTCACCCTGGACACCACCGACCCCATCCCGTTCCGTCGCCAGAACTTCGGCGACTACGAGATCCCCTCCCTCCACCTGAAGGACGGCCTGGAGCCCGACGGCCGCACCGGATTCGGACTGCACGTACGCGGCTGACCCACCCACGGGGGACACCCCTGAGCCCGGTGCAACCGGCCAGTGGATCCGTGGTGACCACGGATCCACAGAAGCGCCCGGTGCGTCCGGGGCGCGGATAGCCTGAGTGGATGGAGCGGATGCAGCGGGCGGCCGGCGCGGTCATCGGTTCAGCGGTCGGGGACGCGCTGGGCGCGCCCTTCGAGTTCGGGCCCCCCGGAGTGTTCTCAGCGCGCTTCCCCGATGCCGATGCCGATGCCGGTGGAGAGATGTGCGGGGGCGGAGGATGGGATCCGGGTGAGGCCACCGACGACACGCAGATGGCCGTCCTGGTCGCGGAGTCCCTGTTGGAGCGGAGCGGCTTGGACTTGCCGGACATCTTCGCCCGCTTCCAGCGGTGGGCGGCATCGGAGCCCAAGGACATCGGCTTGCAGACCGAGGACGTGCTCACCAACGGCATGACGTGGGACCTGGCTGCCGCGGTTCACTTCCAGGTGAACCAACGTGCCGCAGGCAACGGCTCGTTGATGCGGGCATCGACCGCCGCGGTCCACTTCGCTCCCGCCGGCCAGGCGGCGACCCTGGACGCCGCCCGCCGCATCGCCGCCCTCACCCACGGAGACCGCGCGGCCTGGGAAGGCACCGCGATCTTCCACGAACTCATCCGCGTCACGCTCGAGGAAGCCGACCCCGTCACCGCGCTCCCCGGCATCCTGGACCTCGTCCATCCAGACCACCGCGCGCGCTACGCCACCGTCCTCGCGCCCGACTGGCACCCCGACCGGGCGACCGAGTTCAACGGCGCCGTCTGGCCCTGCCTGGGCTCTGCCGTCTGGGCCCTGCGCACCACCACCGACTTCGAAGGCGCGCTGCGCGCGGCGATCGACCTCGGCGGTGACACGGACACCGTCGCCGCGGTGACGGGAGCCCTCGCGGGGGCGTACTACGGCCTGGACGCCATCCCCGACCGCTGGACCCGGCCGCTCCATGTCCCTCTTCCGGGATTCGGCGGGCGGGTGCTGCGCCTGGCGGACCTGCTCCACCTCGCCCAACGTCTCGCGGGATGACCCCGTCCCGGCTCGGGTCGTCCCGCCCCGGGTCAGGCGTCGAGCGGGGCGGCCTGCTTCGCGGCGGCGATGAACGTACGGATCCGGTCGTGGTCCTTGACGCCGGGGGAGGACTCGACGCCGCTGGAGACATCGACTCCCCAGGGGCGCGCCCGGCCGATGGCCTCACCGACGTTCTGCGGATGGAGACCACCGGCGAGCAGCCATGTGCCCTCAGGGCGTGCTGTCTCGAGCAGCGACAGGTCCCACGACTCACCGGAACCCGCCCGAGGCGAGTCGAGGAGGAGGACCTCCTCGCCGTACGCGCCCACACGGGTGTCGGGCCGCTCGCTCAACGACGTGGCCCGCCACAACCGCGGGAAGATGCCGGCCGCGGCCGCGAAGTCCTCCTCGCCGTACGCCGCTCCGTGCAGCTGCAGCGCGCCGAAGCCGAGCTCACCGGCGATGCGGGCGGCCTCCGTGGCGGGAGTGTCGTTGACGACGAGTACGGACAGGACGCCCGGCGGTACGTGCGCCGCCAGCGTGGCCACCCGCTCCCGGTCGAGCCCGCGCACGCTGGTCCCACTGATCACCAGGCCCAGGGCGTCCGCACCGGCCTCGACCGACACATCGATGTCGGCGACCGTCCCGAGCCCACACACCTTGACGAACACGCATCTCTCCTCTGCTGACCTCCGCGGTGGCGCCCTGAGCCTACTCACCCCGAGACGCCGTCGATCCCGGCGTGCTCGCCGGCCGCACCCCGAGCCCGGCCCACACGTCGGTCATGGCCGCCGAGGGTCTCGACGTACCGTGCGCAAGGAGAGAGAGAGGCTGCCTCCCTGATCGGATCCGAGATGCCGCGGCTGCATGGCGTATGCGCTTTGCGCATGTCATGGGTTAGGTTTGCGCCATGCTGGGTGTGGAGGAACTCCTCAGGGTGACGATCGCCGCATTGATGTCGCGCTCGGGAGAACGCCAGGGCGATCTGGCGGCGGGGCTCGGGCAGTCCCAGGCGCAGGTGTCGCGCAAGCAGTCCGGGCGGGCGCACTGGTCGCTGGAGGACGTCGATCTACTGGCCGCGCATTACGGACTGTCCGTGCTCGATCTGCTCGCCGGGCCGACCCACGCGGTGGGGGTTCTGCACGGCGGTGTACCGGCCCTGAAGTCGTCCGGCGAGCCCGCCGTCATGCCGCCGCCCGTGCAGTCGCCCCTCACCTCTGAGCCGCCGCGAGCGGAACAGCTCCTCGGCCCTGCCGTGGACAGCCTTTCAGCGCCATCTGTGGCTGAGTCCGCAGAGCCCGCCGAGTCCGCAGGATCAGCCGAGCCCGCCGCGGCGACGGAATCCGCGGAGCCTCAGCGGCCGACACCCGATCCTGCCCCCGTAGCGCTGCCGTGCGTGCTGTGCGGCCAGCCAGCCTGGGACGATGTCGACGGCTATCCGCAGCACCTGGATCCAGCCGAGTGCGCGGCCGCGGTCGCCGCCGCGAGTTCGCCCCAGCCGGCCGCCGCGGCGATTCCGCGGGCCGTGCGGGCTGAGGCCGCAGAACCGGCGCCCGGCCCTGCTGTCGGCAGTGCTTCGACCGGCCCCTTCGCAGGGCCCGATTCCGCGTCTCCGGCGCCCGGCCGTCCGGCGCGGTCTGCCCCGGCGTACGCCTCCACCGCGCTCGTCGACCAGATCACCGACCGTGTCCTCGACACCCTGGCCGAGTACGGCGGCGACGCCGATGCTGCGCAGGCGGTACTGATCAAGGCGGCGATTCCGGATGTGATGGCGCTGCTGAAGGTGTCCCGTGTGGGTGGTCGGTACGAGCACTCCGAGTTCCCGCCGACCGCCGACATTCTGCGGAAGAAGTCGCAGAAGGGCGCGGACGAGATCTGGGAGGGCCGCCCGAAGTGGCGCAACAGTGATCTGGTGGCGGCGGCGAAGCGTGGTGAGCTGGTCGAGGTGACGGCGCTCGACATGAACGCGGCGTACTTGTCGGCGCTCAAGGCGTGGTTGCCGATCGGTCAGCTCCGGGAGGACACCAGCGGCGTCCACGATCCGAGGAGGGCGGGCATGCACCTCGTCACTCCGTCCGCCTGGGACCACACCGACCTGCCGAACCCCCTGGGCAACCGTATGGAACCAGGGGAGTTGTGGGTGTCGGAGTCCACCCTCCGCCTCCTGCTCGACTGCGCCCGCCAGGGCCTGGCCGACGCCCCGGTGATTCATCGTTCCCTGGTCTCCGGCGCCACCGAGGGTCTGCTGGAGAAGCTCCGCCGCGCCCTCGCCGAGACCCGGAGGGCCGCTCTCGTGGAGGGTGACGAGCTGACGGTGACGTACGTGAAGGCCATGTACTCCAAGTTCGTCTCCACCATCGGCGAATCCAGCTCCAACCGCGAGATCCGGCGGCCGGACTGGATGCACATCATCCGGGCGAAGGCGTTCGCGAATCTGTGGATGAAGGCCCACAAGGCACACAAGGCCGGGCTTCAGGTCGTGGAGATCTCCGGCACCGACGAACTCCATGTCAGCGGCGACTGGCGTTCCGTCTTCCACGAGGGCCGGGATCTGAACGAGGTCAAGGAAAAGAACACCTACGTTCTCGGAGGTAAGCGGTAATGGCAGGTTCTCCGGACCTGTGGTCCCGGTGGGGGCAGTGGCAGAAGACGGACGTGAGCGGGATGAAGGGCGGCGAGGCCCTGATCCTGGAGCTGAACCGCATCGTCCACACCTCCGGCATCGCCTCGCCCGTCACCTCCCGGCGCGGCCTGGGCGCTCGACTGCGCTACCTCGACAGCCCCGCCGGCCGCGCCGAGCTGAAAGCCCAGGGGATCTCGGCCCGCACCATCCGGTCATGGATGAAGTCGAAGGGCCAGGTCTCCCCGACACCGGCGAGCCGCGAACGGATCGACGCCGCGTACTGGCACCGCCGCCGCGAGAACCTCATCCGCTCGGGCTGGCTCGTGAAGCACCTCGACAACGACGGCCGCGGCCGTCGTATGGAGATCTACCCCGTCGACCAGACCCGGGTGGAAGCCAAGTACCGACGGGACCTGAGCACCCGTACCGTCACCGTCCGGTACATCTGGCCCGACCTGGTGGACGCCTGGGCCTCCCGTAACGCGAACCTCGTCGACGAGATCTGGGACGACGTCATCTCCGACCTCGACTCCGACTACAACGCCTACTCCTACGTCTCCTCCGTCGGCATCAACGCCTGACCGCCCCGCGACCACTGCCGCTCGCGACCACTTCCGCCCGCGCGCACCCGCGCGCAGACACCTCGCTCCGGCACCGGGAACGCCTCGATCGCCTCGATGAAAGCGGTGGGGGCGTCGAGCCAGGGATAGTGCCCCGACCCGGGCAGCACGGTCAGGCGTGCGCCGAGAAGCTCGGCCGCGTGCGCCGCGGAGGCGGCGGTGGGCCACAGGTCGTGGGCACCGGCCAGGATATGTACGGGGATGTCGAGACCGGCCAGGCGCGCATGGAGGGCGGTGAACTCGGCCTCGGTGGGTGCGTAACCGGCGTAGTGGGCCTCACTGGCGGGCAGCGAACGCTGGGCGGGGTCCGCGGCGGCGTGTGCCTGCGCGACCGCGTCCCAGCGGCCGTACATGAGGGGTTCGAAGGCGAGGCGGTGCGGGGCGGCCTCGGCGAAGGAGCGGGCGGCTTTCATGGCCCGGTACGCGGTGACCGCCCGGGGGTACCAGGGTTCGCCGGCCCGGCCCGCGAGTACCTCTTCGGCCGCGGTGTCGGACGGCAGGCCGACCGCGGCGAAGGAAGGGGTGACCAGGGTCAGGCTGTTCAGGTGCGCGGGGTACGCGGCGGCGTACAGCAGGGCCGTGCCGCCTCCGGCGGAGTGACCGAGCAGGTCGATCCGGTCCAGGCGAAGCTGCCGCCGCAGTGCTTCGACGTCCTCGACGAGCCGGTCCACCCGGCAGGTGCCGAGGTCGGCGGGCAGCGCGGAGGCGCCGGTGCCGCGGCTGTCGGGAACGACCAGCGTGCGGTGGTCGCTGAGACCTCCCAGGTCTCCGAGGTACTCGGCCGCGCGCCCGGGGCCGCCCGGCAGGCAGACGAGCGGGGGCCGCTGCGGTGAGCGGTCGGCCGCGGGCGCGCCGAACACCCGGTAGGCCAGGGTCGTGCCGTCGTACGAGGTGAAGAACTCCATGACGGGCAGCCTGCGCCCGCGCCGCCGCCGACGGCTACTGTTCAGCCAGGGCTACATGATGAGGGAGGGCGCCGGTCCATGGCCGTGGAGATCAAGCTGACGGCCGCCGAGGTGGCACGCGTGCGGTTCGCGGTGTCGCCGCTCTCCGAGACCGTCCTGGGCGTGCGCCTCGCGCTGCGCGCGGGCGGACACGCGGTCCACCGGCGCTGGGTACACGAGGCCCGGGAGGTGCTGAGCACCGAGCCGGACGCCGGGCTGCTGCGGCTGCTGCTGGGCGGGAGCCCGCCTTCGTTCCTCTTCCCGGTCCCGGAACGCCGACTGCCCGACCCCGCCGACGAGTTCGCCCGGCTCGCGGCCACGGATCCGGACTTCTTCCGCACCGAGTGCGTGGCAGGACTGGGGACCGCAGCCACGCGTCGGCTGGGCGACCCGCGCGAGGCGCTGCACCGGATCGGGACAGCGCTGCGCCGCTGCCACGACCTGCTGGTGGCCCCGCACTGGGGGCGGATGCGCGCGGTGCTCGACGCCGACGTCGCCAAGCGGGCACTCGCGCTCGTCGACGGCGGTGTGGAAGGACTCTTCGCCGACCTGCACGGCGACGTGGCCTGGCGCGAGGGCGAGCTACTCGTCCACGGTCGCCGCGGCACCGGTGACGCCCCGTGCACCGTGGAGGCGGACGGGCACGGCCTCGTCCTCATGCCCTCGATCTTCACCTGGCCGCAGGTACTCGTGGACACCTCGCCCATCGGCGCCGCCTCGATCCGCTACCCCGCCACAGGCATGGGACTGCTCTGGGAGGAGGAACCCCCGACCCCCGACGGCCTCGCCCTCGTGCTCGGCCACACCCGCGCCGCCCTCCTCGCCGCCCTCGCCGAACCCATGAGCACCCCCGCCCTCGCCGCCCGCCTCGGCGTCACACCCAGCGCCGTCTCCCAACACCTCGGCGCCCTACGCGCGGCAGCCCTGGTCGCCACCCACCGCACCGGCCGAACCGCCCTCCACCTGCGCACCTCCCGCGCGACCCACCTTCTCCACGGCGAGAGTCAGGCCCCCTCGGACAGCGAGCCGGCGGGCATCGGCACCTGAGTCGGCAGAAACTATGGTGGTCGGCTTCTTCATTTCTCCACCGGATTTCAGTGTCCTCACGAGTGGTGCGCGCTCCCGTGTTCGTGCTCCGTGACCCGAGGGGTCCCCGTAGGTGAAGGGCGGTCGTCCTCCCTGATCGGCCCGACGGCTGCCCCGAGCGCGTACGAGCCGACGAAGACCAGCACCAGCAGGGCCAGGAACCCCCACACGGCGGCGGGAGGCCCGTACCGGCGTCGGGTGCCTGCCGAACGCGGCGGCCGCGAACCGGACTCAGAATCAAGGGTGTTGTCCATGGCCTGCCCTTTCGGAGTGCTACTGCGGCGTGGCTCGGATCCGACGCGCCTCGTGAGGAGTCGGATCGCCGGGCGGGACGGTTCCGGTGGACGGGTCGGGCCCCGGTGGTGCCGGGACCCGACCCGTCATCCGGTCGGTACGGAGGTCAGGCGAGGGCGGCCGCCCTCGTGAACCGCCTGGGCGCGGCTGGAGCGGTGTTCGCGGGCGTCGACTTCGTGGCCAACGCGTGGGGATGGTCCTCACCCCGTAGCAGGGAAACCAGGGACGTCCGGGCGCGGGCCACGCGGGAGCGGACGGTGCCGACGGGACAGCCGATGGCCTCGGCGGCCTCGGCATAGGGCAGGCCGAGGAGTTGGGTGAGGACGAAGGCGTCGCGTCGTTCGGCCGGGATCGAGGCCATGAGTTCCGCGAGGGCGACCCCGTCCTCGAATCCGGGGAGGCCGAGCGGCTGGGTGTGTTCCGCTTCCGTCTGCCAGTCGTCGCGGTCGGACAGCCGGGGGCGGGCGGCGGCGCGCCGCAGGCTGTCGACGACGGTGCGGCGGGCTATGGAAAGGATCCAGGTCCGGGCCGAGGAACGCCCTTGGAACCGGGGCAGCGCGGCGATCGCGCGCAGGAACACCTCCTGGGTGAGGTCGTCGGCGGCCTGGCGGTCGGCGCTCAGATAGGCCACGTACCGCCAGACGTCGCGGTGCAGGGCCCGGACGAACAGATCGGCCTTGGCGGGGTCGCCGTCTCGTGCGGCCAGCGCGAGCAGGGTCGTCGCCGCGTCGGCGTCGGCATCCGGTGTACGAGCGGAGCGGGACGGCTTCTTCGGTCCCTGGGGGAGGCTGTCGTGGGCAGGAGTCATCGCCACAAGTCCTTACGAGGCAAGGGGAATCCGGCGGCGCGCGCGGGAGCACGAGGGCGCCGGTGAGGGGTCGCGGCCTGCCGTGAAGGCATGACCTGTACCCGAGCGACGGCGGGGAGTTCGTGCGCCGTACGAGCTCGGGGAGCCGGCTGTCAGAAGACAGCGAGGGCTCGTGGGGGACCCCGGGAGATGACGGAATGGGCGAGGAGGAGCTGCCGGGGCGGGCGTTCGTCGGCGGCCCGAACGGGCCCGATCCGAGGACGCTGCGGCGGTACGGGGACGACGGCGACGAGCAGGAGCCACAGCGGCCACAGGGGCCGGCGGCGCGAGAGGGGCAGGGACCGCAGGAGACGGAAGGCGGCTCGCTCGCCGTACGCCATCCACAGACCGCTCAGGAGTGCGGCGAGGAGGTGGGCCGACAGCATGCCCAGGGACGAGGGCATGTTCGTCATGTCCTGCGCGACGGCCTGGTGGACAACGCCTTCGGAGGCGGACGGCATGTGACTCATGGTCATGTGCCCCATGGCCATGTGACTCATGGTCATGTGCGCCATGTCCGCGTGCCCCATGGCCATGTGCGCCGTGGCTGTGTCTGCCGCCTTGCCCGTGTGGCTCATGGCCACGTGTGCCAGGCCCGCGTTACCCAGGCCCATGTGCCCCATGGCCGCGTGACTCGTCGCAACCTGGTCCGTCACTGCCTGAGCCGTCGACGCCCGGACCGTTCCGAGAGGAGCCGACGGCGAGGCCCCGTGCTGCTGAGACCAGGAGAAGACCGCGTGCAGTGCGCTCTGGACGGCCATGGTCGCCACCGTCACCGCGAGGAGGCCGCGCTCGCGCCCCGCCAGGAACCAGGCGGCGGCGAGCGTCCCGGCTAAGGCCGGAGCGAGCACCGCCGGGGGCAGGTCGTGTCCCGACATCAGGACGTGGCCGGTGGCCGCGAGCAGCACGCAGACGGCCGCGAACATCGCGGCCCGGGCTCCTCGCGAACATCGGCCTGGTGTCATCGCGCGCCCATCCTTGCACCTCTTCGGAGGCATGAGGGCGGGTACGTCGGCGAAGGTCGCCCCCTCGACCTGTCGGGGTCATGAGTACGCGACTGTGGCGCGCCCCACAAGAGCACCTCGGGAACTTCTCGCGCTGTCGCGACGACTTCTGGACGTCGACGACGGGCGGTCCGGCCGTCGCGTGGGAGGGGGAACGGTGAAGTCCGCAGGTACGGCGGCGGCCGAGGGATCAGCACGCGAGGGGGCCGTGCGCGTCACGGTTCCGCGTGGTCTCACCGCGCTTCTGACGACGGCCATGGCCTTCTCGATGATGCAGCTCTTCCTTCTCGGAGCGCTCGGGCCGCGGCTCGTCGACGGTCTCGGTGTGTCGGAGACACTGCTCGGCCTGACGACCACGGTCGGGTTCGGCACCGCCGCCGTCCTGTCGCCGGCCGGCGGCCGGATCGTGGACCGGGTCGGCCCCCGTCGCGCGCTCGTCGCCCTGCTCGCCGTCTCGGGAGCGGCACTCGGGCTGATCGGCGCGGCTCCCGGGCCCGCGGTGCTCCTCGCGGCGGTGGCGCTCGGCGGCCTCCCGCAGGCACTGGCCAACCCGGCGACGAACAAGGCCATCCTGGCGGCCGTCCCGGCCCCGCGCCGGGGCGCCGTCACCGGCGCCAAGCAGTCCGGCGTCCAGCTCGGCGCCTTCGCGGCAGGGCTGCCCCTCGCGGCCGCGGCCGGCCTCCTCGGCTGGCGAGGCGCGGTGTGGGTGGCCGCCGTGGCGGCGGTCGCCGCCGCCTGCTGGGCCTGGCGAGCGCTGCCGACGGACGCGCCTCCGACGGACCCGCTCCCGGCGGACCGGTCACCGACAGTCGGCACCACCCTCCGTGCCCAGGCCCCGCCCGGCAACCCCGTGCTCTGGCTCGCCGCCTTCTCGGTCTTCCTCGGCGCGGGCATCGCCTCGGTCAACACCTACCTGGCGCTCTTCGGCGCCCAACGGCTCGGCATGGGGCCGACACTGGCGGGCGCGCTCGTCGCGGTCCTCGGCGTCGCGGGCGTCGCCGGCCGGGTCGGTTGGTCCCGTGCCGCCACACCCGAACGGGCTCCGTGGCTCCCCGGGCTGCTCGCGGTCGGGGCCGTAGGCGCGGCCGTGCTCCTGGCCGCGACCGTCAGGGTGGAGCCGTTGGTGTGGGTGGCCGCCGTGGCGGTGGGCGTGTTCGCGGTGTCCGGCAACGCGGTCTCGATGGTGCTGGTGATGCAGCGCTCTGCGCCGGGGCGGGCAGGGCGGGACACGGCGCTGGTCGCGGCCGGGTTCTTCGCCGGGTTCGCCGTGGGGCCACCGCTCTTCGGGCTGCTCGCCGAACGCGACCGGTACGGCGACGGTTGGATCCTGGTCGCCGCCGAGTTCGCCGTCGCGGGGGCCGTCGCCTTGCTCTGGGCGGTCAGGGACCGCCGTACGGACCGAGGTGGCGAGGCGTGAACGAGGAAGGGCTGCGGGGCGCGCACGGAGCGGGGCCGCAGGGCGTGTGCGGAGACGGGCAGCGGGGCC
Organism: Streptomyces sp. NPDC059534; assembly: GCF_042743475.1. Lineage (NCBI taxonomy): Bacteria > Bacillati > Actinomycetota > Actinomycetes > Kitasatosporales > Streptomycetaceae > Streptomyces > Streptomyces sp. NPDC059534. Next base: position 25,535 of record NZ_JBHWAQ010000005.1, on the reverse strand, counting down.
TGAGCGGAGACGGGCAGCGCGGCGCGGACCGGACGGGACGCCGCGACGTGGACAGCACGAACGGCTGGGCCGACGAGGCCCTGCGTCTCCTCTTCCGCCGTGTGGAGGAGACCGCCGGGCAGGTCGGCGGACGCTTCCCGTTGTACGCGGACCCTGACGACGGTCGCTGGACGACCACCGGGCGAGGGTCGTGGACCGGTGGCTTCTGGGCCGGCCTGCTCTGGCTCCGCGCCCGGCACACCGGCCGGGAAACGGACCGCGCGGCGGCGTCCGCTGCCACGGTCGGACTCGCGCCATGGGCCGAGGCCGACACCGCGACCCGCGGCCTCATCCTCTGGTACGGGACCGCATTGGCCACGGAGGACGACCGGGCTGACGCCCTGCGCGATCACGCGGCGAAGGCCGCGCTCGCCGCGTGGGAACCGGCCGTCGGCCTGGTGCCGTGGGGTGCGGCCCTGGGCGGGTCACGGCTACGGGCCCGCGCGGACGGCGTCCCCGGACTCGTACCCCTTCTGACGTATGCCGGACCGGAGGGGCGGGCAGCGGCCGCCGCGCACCTGCACCGTCACCTCGACCTGTGCCTGGCGGGGGAGGAGGGGCAGCGGCCCCGTCCGGCGTGGCACTGGGCCGAGGCGCGCGGGGCATGGGCGGCGGAGATGGACCCCGCGCCCGGCTGGGCCCGGGGCGAGGCGTGGCTGTTGCTGGCGCTCGCGGACGGTCTGCTCCGGGCGGAGAGCGAAGCGGGGTGGCGTACGGACCGGCTCACGGCGTGCACGGAACAGCTGATTCGGGAAGGGGAGTTCCTCGACGGCCCGCTGGTCCCGCCCGCGGAGGCCCCTGCCCCGGACGGCCCGGCCGACACCTCAGCCGCAGCCATCGCCGCGGTCGCGCTGCTCAAACTCGCGCGCATCCCCGGAACCAGGAGGGCGACGGAGTACGCGGCCCGCGCGGAGGCGGTACTGCGCCGACTCGTGGACGCCCACCTCACCCGGCCGGGCGGTACCCGGCCGGCCGGCATGCTCCTGGACGGCTGCTATGAGGCGAAGAGCGGCATCGCCGTCCGCCACGAACTCGTCTGGGGAGACTTCTTCCTGGCCCTCGGCCTGGCCGCGCTTCGCGACACGGTCGACCTGACGCACGTGTGAGCCCTCGCGCGCATGTGAGACGTCAGGCTGCCGGCGTGAGATTTCGCGTGGGCGCGACACGTCACGCCCGTGTGAGACCTCACGCGGATGTCATGTCCGGTCCCTCCCGCCGGCTCCGCAGCACGCGCCGGGCGACGGAGGAGACATGCTGTTCGTCCGGCCCGTCGAGGATCCGCGCCGTCCGCCCTGTACGGAACAGCGCGGGCAGCGGAGTGTCGGGTCCGAGTCCGGCGGCGCCGAAGACCTGGATGGCCCGGTCGGCGACCTCCTGGAGCGTGCGCGCCGCTGCCGTCTTCGCGAGCCCCACCTCCACGTGGGCGTCGCGGCCCTCCGCGACCTTCGCCATCGCCTCGTACACCAGGGGGCGGGCGGACCGGATTGACAACAGGGACTCGAAGACGTGCTGTTGGACGAGCTGGCGGTCCGCCAGGGGGCCGCGTGCTCCCCGCCGCTCCACGGCACGTGCGCACAGCAGGTCGAAGGCGCGCTGCGCCTGGCCGATCCAGCGCAACGCGCGGAGGGTTCGGCCCAGTTGGAGTCGTTCGCCCGCGATCGCGAGGGCCTGACCGGCCTCGCCGACGAGATGGTCCTCGTCGACGTCCACGTGGTCGAACTCGATCTCGTACTGGCCGGTGGCGCCCAGGACGGGGAGTTCGCGGACCACCCGGAAGCCGGGGGCGCGGGTGGGGACGAGAAGCAGGGACAGCCCGTCCCGGTCGCCGACGGCGCCGCTGGTGCGGGCGAGCACGGTCACCAGGTCCGCGTCCCCCGCGTTCGAGACGAACCACTTGCGCCCCGTGACGGCCCATCCGCCGCCGGTCCGAGGCTCCGCGCGGGTAGCGGTGAGGAGCGGCTCGGTGCCGGGGGTGTCCGGCTCCGTCATCGCGTAGCACGTGCGGAGTTCGCCTGAGACCAGGCGTCGGAGGTACTCCGAGCGCACCCGCGAAGAGCCGTGCCGCGCGAGCATGGTCACGTCCAGCAGGGAGGCCGACCCCAGGGCCGCCGGGCCGTGGTCGCTGGCACCCTCGGCCTCGGCGATCGACGCGTAGGCGCTCAACGGAACGCCTCCACCGCCCAGTTCGGCGGGCAGTGGCAGGGCCCACACTCCGGCGTCGAGGGCCTCCGCGCGCAGTCGCCCCCGTAGCTCCGCTGCCGCCGGTCCGCCCGCGTCGAGTCGCGGCTCGCACGGGAACACCCGGTCGTGGACGAACCCGGAGACCCGCTTCCCCAGCAGGCCGACATCGAGGCCGGTCTCGCGGCCGACGCTGAGGCCGGTGTCGAGGCCGGTCTCCCGACCGACACTGAGGCCGACATCGAGGCCGGTGTCGAGGTCGTGGCCCTGACCGACCGGCGTTACGTCATGATCCGTCACTGTTTCCTCCGTCTTGGGAACTCGACAGAACACGCGTCCGACTGCCTGCCCGTGGAAGTGGTCGGCCCTACCCGGCCGCCGGTTCCCACGATCGTCACAGTCCCGTGCGCCGGCCATCGGCGCGCGAGGAGAGGAGAGGCATGGCGTCATCAGTGACCGCCCACACCCCGGGCGGCCGTCCGTTCGGCGTCCCGGGTCCGCTCGACGGACTGCGGTGCGACATCGGCGGACCTCCGGCCCTCACGCGGGTCGCCGCCGACCACCTGAGGCGCCTCGGCGGACGGGTGCAGGACACGGACGCGGGCGAGATCACCCTCAGCGGCGGCGGGTTCGCACAGGTCACCGCCCGAAGCGCATGGGGTGCCCACGGCACCGGAGTCGAGGACGAGGCCACCGCCCAGGCCGCCACCGGCGTGATGGCCGTGCACGGCCGCCGCCACGGTGCCCCTCGCGGCCTCGGCGTCGACTACCTGGCCACGGCCACCGGCGTGCTCACCGTCCAGGGGCTTCTCGCGGCCCTCGTCGCCCAGGCGCGTGGCGCCGACGGACCTCGCCAGGTGACGACCACGGCCGACGGCGCCGGCCTGCTCGCCGTCTCCCAGTACCTGGCGGCCTCGGGGGCCGACGAGCCCGAGGCCGTCGAACTCCTGCCTGGTGGGCCGCCGTTCACGTCCCTCGAAGGCGTCGTCTTCGAGCTGGAGACGCTCGACCCCGGAGCCTGGGCCGACTTCTGGAGTGCCCTCGGCGCCCCCGCGGATGCGATACGGGCGGGTTGGCGGCCGTTCCAGTTCCGGTACGCGACGGCCTGCGCGCCCTTCCCGCAGGTCCTCCACCAGGTCACCCGTACGCACTCGCTCGAGCGGATACGGACGGCCGCCGCCGCATCGGGCGCCGAGGTGTGCCGCCTGCGTACGCTCGCGGAGCGCGCGAAGGAGGGCGACGGAGCCGATCCCTGGTCCCTCCGGCCCCTGCGGCCCGGCACCTCCGTGACCGCGCGCCGGGCATCCCTGTCCAGGCCGCTGGACGGCATGACCGTCCTGGAAGCCGGACGTCGGATCCAAGCGCCTTTGGCCGCACACCTGTTGGGGCTGCTCGGCGCTCGTGTCATCAGGGTCGAGCCGCCGGGCGGTGATCCGCTGCGCGGCATGCCGCCCGCGTGCTCCGGTGTCTCCGCCCGCTGGCTCGCCCTCAACCGGGGAAAGGAAGCCGTCGAGATCGACATCAAGGCGCCCGGAGACCGCCGTCGGCTGCGCGAACTCGCCGCTGAGGCAGACGTGTTCCTGCACAACTGGGCACCGGGCAAGGCGGCCGCGCTCGAACTCGACGCCGAACACCTCGCCGCCGCCAACCCCGCTCTCGTCTACGCCTACACCGGTGGCTGGGCCGACCGGATCCCGGATGCCCCCATGGGTACGGACTTCATGGTGCAGGCCCGCACCGGTGTCGGTGAAGCCGTCCATCCCGAGGGCGAACCTCCCGCACCGTCCCTGATGACCCTGCTCGACGTCCTCGGGGGCCTGCACGGCACCGAAGCCGTCCTCGCCGGGCTGCTTCTTCGGGAGCGCACCGGTCACGGCGTACACGTCGAGTCCTCGCTCATCGGCGCGGCCGACACCCTGCTGGCTCCCGCCCTGGAACAGGTGCGCCGAGGTCTCGACGCGCGCCCGGCCGCCGGATTCCGGCACCCCGCGCGGACCTCCGACGGGTGGATCGCGCCGAGCGACGACTGCGCGGCGGCCACGGCCGCGTACGACCTGAGCGGGATGTGCACCGAGGACGCCCTGCACCAGCTGCGCGCGCACGGCCTGACCGCGACCGCCGTCACCACCGACCTGTCCGACCTCCACCACGACCCGCGCCTGTCCGGCTCGATCAGCCGGGACGCGCACGGTGCCCCCGCCGTTCCCGACCCCTGGAGCCTCGCGTGACCGTCACCCTCACCGACCTGCTGCCCGCCGGACTCCGCCGCTCGTGGGCGGTGGACGGCACCTGCCCCGACCTCGACCTCTACAGCCTGTTCCGGGCCCGGCAGATCGCCGACCTGCACCGGACGGCGATCCACGACGCCAAGGGCAAGCTCTGTTACACGGCGCTCGACCGCAAGGTCCGCTGTCTCGCCGAGGGACTGCGCGGCCTCGGCGTCCGCCCCGGGGACGTCGTCGCCGTGCAATTGCCCGACCACCGCGACGCCGTCATCGCCGACCTGGCGGTCGCCGCCCTCGGCGCGGTCGTCCTGCCCTTCCCCGTCGGGCGCGGCGCCATGGAGGCGGAGTGCCTGCTGCGCCGGGCGGAAGCCGTCGCCGTCATCGCCGTCACGGAGCACCGGGGCCGGGCCCACGCCGCCGACCTCGTCGCGCTCGCCCCCGCTCTGCCGGCCCTCCGGCACGTGATCTCCGCCGGGCCGGGAACACCGCCTGAAGGAACGATTCCGCTCAGAGAACTCCTGCGTACCGACCCCACCGGCTTCGTCGCGGCCCGCCCCGACCCCGACGCCGCCGCCCGCATCCTCGTCTCCTCCGGCTCGGAGGCGGAGCCGAAGATGGTCGCCTACTCCCACAACGCCCTCGCCGGCGGCCGCGGCAACTTCCTCGCCTCCCTCATGCCCGACGACACCCCTCCGCGGTGCCTGTTCCTCGTCCCGCTCGCCTCCGCCTTCGGCTCCAACGGCACGGCCGTCACGCTCGCCCGCCACGGCGGATCCCTCGTCCTGCTCGACCACTTCACCCCCCAGGCCGCCCTGGCGGCGATGCAGGAGCACGCGCCCACTCACGTCCTCGGCGTCCCGACGATGATCCGGATGATGCTGGCGCACATGGAACGGACGGAGGAGCGCGTGCCGGCGCCGACGGCACTCGTCCTCGGCGGCGCCCCCCTCGACGAGGCCACCGCCTCCGCCGCGGCCGAAGCCTTCGGCTGCCACGTCGTGAACCTGTACGGGTCGGCCGACGGAGTCAACTGCCACACCGGACTCGACCACAAAGTCCCGCCCACGGACCGCTCCGGTGTCGTCGCCGGCCGCCCCGACCCGCGCGTCGCCGAGATCCGGGTCGCCGCCCCCGACACCCACGAGCCGCTTCCCGAAGGCCAGATCGGCGAGATCGTCTCGCGCGGCCCCATGACACCGCTCTGCTACGTCGCCTCGCCCGAGCTCGACGCCCGCTACCGCACCCCCGACGGCTGGGTCCGCACCGGAGACCTCGGCTACCTCGACGACGACGGCGTCCTGCACGTCGTCGGACGCCTCAAGGACGTCGTCATACGCGGCGGCGCCAACATCAGCCCCGCCGAGGTGGAACACGAACTGGCCGCCCACCCCTGCGTCCGCGACGTCGTCTGCGTCGGCGTCCCGGACCCGCTGATGGGGGAGCGGCTCGCGGCGTGCGTGGTGGCCCGGAGCGGGGAGCGGCCGACGCCGGAGGACCTGAGCGCGTACCTGACCGCCCGCGGCACGGACCGCTACAAGCACCCGGAGCACGTCATCCTCCTGGACGCGCTCCCGCTCACCGCCGCGGGCAAGCCCGACCGCGCCGCACTACGGCGCCGGGCCGCTGACGAGAGGCCCGCCACCACCGCGCCCGCCCGGGGATGACCGAAGGGGGAGGGGCGCGCCGGCACGCGCCCCTCCCCCTTCTCGTACGGGTCAGGCCGTACCCATCATCTTCTTCAACTCGGCGGCGGCATTGCGGTACACGCTCAGCAGATCCAGGTCCTCGCCGGGATAGTTCACGATCTCCACCTGCTTCGCCCCCGCGTCGGGCAGCACCGTCCCCGTCGACATGTGGGCGTTGTCGAGCACGAACGCGGGCTTCTTGGCGGCCAGTTCGGCCAACTGCGCCGGAGTGACCGGCTCGGGGCCGAACGTGCCCACCGTCGTCGCGCCCGCGAGGCCGGCCGCCCACCCGGTGAAGACCTGGCTGACGACGGAAGGACTCTTCCCGCCGGGCCAGGCCGACTTGAGCTCGCCGTTCAGCTTGGCGACCTCCGTATCGAGCCGGGTCTTGAAACGATCGGCGGCGTCCTTCGTACCGAACAGGCCACCCAGGCGCGCGACTTCCGCACCCGCCTTCGCCGGATCGTTGTCGAGGTTAACCTCCACCAGCTTCGCCTTCGAGCCGGCCGCCTCCTTGATCTTCGCCGCGTACGGCTCGAACGGCGCGTACAACACGAAGTCGGCCTTGGCCACGGCCGCCAGGTCCGAGGGCTTGGGATCGTAGTCGGGCGCGTGGTGCACCGACTGCGGCACGATCACCGTGACGTCCTCGGCCCCGGCGGCCTTGGCGAAGGCCCCTTCCCAGGTGGTCGTGACGACCACCACCGGCTTGTGCCCGGCCCCCTTGGGAGCCTCCGCCCCCGGGGCCTCCTCACTCCCGCAGGCGGCGAGAAGCGGAAGTGCCGCGGTCAGTGCGACGAGGGAAGCGATACGGGCGGTACGGACGCGGGTGCGCGCCATGAGCTGTTTCTCCGTTCGGGGATCAGATGCGCGGCGAGGACGACTGCCCCCGCCACGAGGACGAGGACCGGCCCCGGAGGCCAGTCCAGCCAGAGGGCCAGCAGAAAGCCGGTGAGATTCACCGCGACGCCGATGCCGACCGCCCACAAGGTGATCGACCACAGCGAACGGCCGAGCCGCCGCGCCGCGAGCGCGGGAAGCAAGGTCAACGCGTCGACCAGCAGAGCGCCGGTCAGCTTGATCGCCCCGGCGACGGCCACGGCGACGAGCACGAGCAGCGCGGTCGTCAGCAGGCGGACCGGCACGCCCGAACACTGGGCGAGCTCCCGGTCGTACAAAAGGAGGGCGACATCCCGCCGCTTCCACCAGAACAGGGACGGGACGACCACCGCGAGCACGCCGAGGACGACGAGATCCGACGTGCCGACCGACAGGATCGAACCCCACAGAAGCGCGAACGCGCCGGAAGCGTTGACACCGGAGACGGCGAGGACGAGCAGTGCGGCGGCGATGGCCAGACTCATCAACAGCCCCATCGCGCCGGACAACCCGTCCGGCGTACGAGCCAGCGGCGCCACTCCCGCGCCCGACAGGGCGCACGCGACCAGCGCACACAGCATCGGATCAAGCCCCGTCAGGAGTCCGATGGCGATCCCGAACAGCGCCACGTGCATCATCGCGAACCGCACCGGCATGATGTCCAGCCCGACGATGATCACCCCGATCACCGGCAGCCCGACGGCCGCCAGCAGCAAGGCCACCCCCGCCCGCCGGACCGGCACCAACTCGAGCATGGCCCCGAGATCGCCCACCGCGAGCACGCTCACCGGACCTCCCTGAGCCTGCCGGCCGCCATCTCCAGAACCCGGTCACAACGCTCGGCCAGGGCCCGGTCATGCGTCACGACGACCAGCGTCACCGGCAGCGCGGTCAGCACATCGGCCGCCTCCTCCTGCCCGGCGAAATCCAGCGCCGCGGTCGGCTCGTCCGCGAGCAGCACCTGCGCGCCCGCCGCGACCGACCCGATGGCCCGCGCCAGATACATCCGCTGCAACTGCCCCCCGGACAACGTCCCCACGGGCCGCCCCGTCAGCGCACCGACTCCCAGCCGCTCCGCAGCCCCGGCCGCCTCCTCCGGCGCACCACTGCTGGCCAGCAACTCGTCCCCGCGCAGCGGAAACCGCCCCGCGGCCGGCTTCTGCGGTATCCACGCACAAGACCGCCGCCGCGACGCCCACTCGACCGCCGTACGCGCACACCGCCCGCCCACCTCGATCGTGCCGCTCGTCTGCCGATGCAATCCCAGCACCGCCCGCAGCAACGTCGTCTTCCCGGACCCGTTCGTCCCCGTCAACGCCACGCGCTCTCCCGCGGCGATCTCCAGTTCGACATCGGCCACCGCCTCGCTACGGCCATGCCGGCAGGCGACCCCTCGCATCCGTATCTCCAGCCCACCCATTCCGCGCCCTTCACCGCCGCTCCGCCTGTGCGGTGAAGGAGTCGGACGGAGGGACCTCCGGGTTCCCGAGGGTCGGGGAAGGACGTCGTGGCTCCGGTGCGGCGGTGGGAACCGGACGACGCCGCCGCCCGACCCCTCTCACGTCGCCACTCCACCAACCACCAACCACCAACCACCAACCACCAACCACCCAGCACCACCCACCCAGCACCCCATCCGGAACAGGAGCCCCCATGAACCGCAGGCAGTTACTCCGCGCCACCACCGCCCTCGGCGCCACGGCAACCCTGGCCGCCACGGCCACCCCTCCCGCCTCCGGCGCGGCCCCGGACCCGAGCCGTCCCCTCCGCGTCCACATCGCGATGTTCGACGGCGTCGAGGAACTCGACTTCGCCGCCCCGTACGAGGTCTTCTCCGCCGCCGACTTCTTCACCCCACGCCCCGTCGAGGTCCGGTACGTCTCCGCCACCGGGGCCCGCAGCGTCACCGGCGCGTACGGCACCGTCGTCCGCGGCATCCGTCCCTGGGCCCCCGACACAGCGGACCTGCTCGTCGTCCCGGGCGGCGGCTACGCGCGGCGCGACACCCCCGGCGTCTGGGCCGAGATCGACCGCGGCGTCCTCCCCCGCGCCCTGGCAGCCGCACCCCGCCCCGGCCTCACCGTCGCGGCCCTGTGCACCGGCGTCATGCTGCTCTCAGCGGCCGGCCTCACGAACGGCCGCCCCTGCACCACCCACCACAAGGCCAAGCCGGACCTCCAGACCCAGGGCGGCCTCGTGAAGAACGCCCGCGTCGTCGACGACGGCACCCTCGTCACCGCCGGCGGCATCACCTCCGGCCTCGAACTCGCCCTCTGGCTGGTCCGCCGCGAACTCGGCGCCGACGCGGCGACGAACCTCGAAGAGATGCTGGAGTACGAGGCATGGGGCACCGTCTGGAGCACACACCCGGCCCGCTGAAGCCACCGTGAGACGGGAAGTTCCTCTCCCACACCTCGGCACCGAGCGCATGCACACACGAGCGCACGGATCGGCCTGCACCATCGCGGCTCCCGTGGCGGCTGACCGCCGAAGTTCGACCCGCAGGATTACAAGGCTCGGCATGCGGTCGAGTGCGGCTTCAACCGCCTCAAGCGACACCGGGCTGTTGCCACGCGCTACGACAAGCTCGCGGTTCGCTATGAGGCAAGCGTCCTCGTCGCGTCCATCAGCGAGTGGCTTGAGCAGCGCATCCGAACCTGCCCCCCGGGGGCAGGCGGAATCGGCTCGCCGCGCCGGCGGACCAGATGGCAGGGTGCGGCGCATGACGCCCCAGTATCAGATTCGTGCCGACTACGACGCTCGCACGATCGTGGTCTATCAGGCGTACTCGCCTGCCATCGCTGACGCGGCACTCAGAGCGGGCCGCTTCGTCGCGCCGTTCTCGTTCCACCGAATGACGTGGATCAAGCCGTCGTTCATGTGGCTGATGCACCGCAGCAACTGGGCTCGCAAACCGGGCCAGGAACGTGTTCTCGCGGTCCGGATTACCCGGGAGGGCTGGGAGGAGGCCCTGTCCCAGGCCGTGCTGACGACCACCGCCCCGGCAGCGGTGGCCCAGGCAGCCGTACATGTCCAGTGGGACCCGGAGCGTTCGTCGCGCGGAGCGGCACTGAACCACTACAGCATCCAGGTCGGCATCGGCCGCCACCTGATCCGCACGTTCACCGACGACTGGATCGTCAGTCTCACCGACCTCACCCCCCAGATCCGCAAGGCATCGACACTGATGCACACCGGGCACGCCACCAAGGCACAGCGGCTGTTTCCTGCGGAGCGCACCTACCCGATGCCCCTGACACTGGAAGACGTCGTTTTCCCGAGGTAGATAACGGCGGACTGGTGAGGTCCGCCCACGGCCCGTACTACGAGCACTCTCGATACACGCCCTAGCGGTCCCGCGAACTCGAACACCAGGGTCCGACCGCCCGAGTCTCATGCGAAAATCCATCCATGGACATGGGGCGGGAGTCGCGGTGGGAGAAGGACGCGATGACGGTGGAGATCATGTTCGCCCTGGTGACGGCCGGTCTGCTGGGCGCGCTCGTCTTCGGCGTACTCCTGGTGCCGGCGGTGCTCGTCGGCGTCTCCGAGCCCGTGGGCAAAGGGCTGCTCATGGTGGGCGCCGTGCTGGCCGTCGCCGCCGCGGTGTGGCGCGTGGTGCGGGTGCTGCTCAGGTTCGACGCGCAACGGCGACAAGGGCGGTGACCAGGTCCGAGTCGCGGAACCGCTGCTTCGGCTCGCCGCGCGCGTCGATCCCGGACACCGCTACCGGTCCGCGATGAGTGCCGGCAGTTCGCGCATGTCGTGGAAGACGGTGGTGCCGGCGCCCTCAAGGCGCTCGGCCGGGGTCAGGCCGCCGGCGTAGCCGAGGGATCGCATGCCGGCGGCCCGGGCGGCCTGGACGCCCGGCCGGCTGTCCTCGACCACGACGCAGGCTGCGGGATCGACGCCCATCTGCCGCGCGGCGTACAGGAACAGGTCGGGGGCGGGCTTGCCGCGAGAGACCTCGGACGCGCTGTAGATCCGGCCGGCGAAGCGTTCGTGGAGTCCGGTCCGGCCGAGGGTGTGACGCATCTTGTCGTGAGTGCCACTGGAGGCGACACAGGTCGCCAAGGTGAGCGCGTCCAGGGCCTCCGGCAGCCCGTCGACCGGCGCGAGCCCCTCGTCCACGGCCTCGCGGTGCAACTGCTCGAACCTCTCCGACCAGGTCGCGGCCCTCTCCTCGCCGAGCCGATCCGCGACTTGCGCGCGGATGGCCGCATGCGAGCACCCGATGAACCGGTCCACGACCTCTTCCTCGGTCAGTGGCCAACCCAACTCGGCACCCAGGGCGACCTGTACGCGCACGGCAATGCGCTCACTGTCGACCAGCACCCCGTCGCAGTCGAATATGACGAGTTCAATGGGCTTGATCATTCCCGCAGCATAGGGCTTCTCCAGCCAGGCACCCTGAGCTGCTCGGGCGAGGGCGACCCTTGGCGTCCTTCCGGATCATCGTGCGTGATCTGTCGGCGGCCGGGGTCGTCCGGTGGGGCCGGGTGCACCTGCCCCGTGAAGGCGCCGTCGATGATGGTGTGGGCGACCGCCTGCCGCGCGCGGCTGGACCGGCGCCTCCCACCCCGCGTCGTCTTTCCGACCCCGGCCCGCCCGCCCGTCGGCGAACAGCACTTGCGCGCTGTCCATGCGGGCAGCGCGCCAGAGCGTCAGATGCCGCAGCCGGACGCGGACCAGAATCGGCCGGCCCGGTGGTCGACGTGGGTGTGGTCGCTGTGCCCGGGGTAGCCCGGGCCGAGGATCCCGTTGAAGCCGTGGTTGCGGGCCTGCTGGGCGAGCAGGCACAGCGAGTGGGGTCCGGAGCCGAGGTCGGCCGCGTCGCCGTACAGATGGCGGCTCGACGCGGCGCCGCCGACCGCTGCGTTGCACGCCTCGCTGCGGAACCCACTGGTGACGCGAATGCTCTGGTCGCCCAGGGCATGACGCAGGGCCTCCAGCTTCCACATCGTGCGCAGAGCGTTGGACTTGGCGGTCGCCGCGCTCACCGCCCCTCCGGCCCACGTGGTGTTGCAGTCGTTCAGCTCGGCGTAGGAGAAGTGGAGGGGGGTGCAGTCGTCGTCCTGAAGCGCGTAGATCTTGCTGAACGTCGCCGGTCCGGCGACCCCGTCGGCCGCCAGTCCGTAAGCGGCCTGGAAGCGTTTGACCGCCGCCGCGGTGCCGGGTCCGTAGGCGCCGTCGATCGCCAGCACCCCGCCGTAGCCGGGATAGCCGGCCACGCGTACCTGCAGGGCGGTGACATCGGCACCGGAAGCACCCTCGGAGAGGGTCCGCGACCAGGTGTAGCAACCGTCGGCCTGGGCGGCCCCGGCGGTGACCACCACCCCGATCAACGACGCGGACATGGTCATGACAAGCGAGAGTAGGAGTCGAAGCGGCAGGAAACGAAGGGGGCGTCGGGGCTGTCGGGGCATCAATCCTCCATGGCCTCACGAATCCGAGGTGACCCAGGGGCGAGAGTCCCCCCGAGACTGACGGCCCGGTCGACGCGCGTCAACCACTACGGACCCGGCGACATTTGTCGGCCCAATGGCGCCAGGACGGAAGACGCGACACCTACTCTTCGGCCCCCGCCCATACGTGCGCCTTCAGCCAATGTCAGGCCCACGGCGCGCCCGTGAGGGGGTGGCCGGGGACGAGCAGGACGTCGGGACGGGGCCGGGCAGCGGGGACCCCGGGCCGGCCAGACCCACGGGCCGGGCCTCGGGCCCGGCGGGAAGGTAGCGACCCACGGCGTGTGTGCCGAAGGAGACGGAGTGCAGCGGCGCGTACACGCCCTGCCCGGCGGCCGCGTCCTCGCCGACCCCCTCCCACGACCGCCAGGGCGGTCCCATCGGCCGGGGGTCCACGGCGTACGTCGCGGGCGTCATCGGGGGAGGATGGAGCCGCGCCCGCCCCCCGTGCTGGGCTGCCCCCGGCGCCTTCCCGCTGCCCGAGCGGTTCGCGCCGCCGACCCGAGCAAGGGTCGTGCCCCGGTATCCCTGTGCCGCCGTCCTGGCCTCGCCTTATCGTTGGCCTGGAATGTTGCAGAGGGTGATCGGTTCGGAGAGGATTCCCCTCCGTGACCATCTCCGCCTTCCTCGTACTCGGGCTGCTGCTCGTCGTGCTCTACCGCGTACTCGCCTCTCCCGGCCGTGTCGACGGCTGGGCCGGGGAGGACTTCGTGGCGTCCGCCTACGGACTTCCGCCCCGCGAGGAGCTCGACTCGCGGCGCCCCGGCCCGCCTCCACCGGCGTACCGGACGAAGGAGCGGCAGGCCGTGGCCGACGCCGCGTGGGAAGGCGACTGGACGTTCGCCGAGCAGTACGTCCGGGCGGCGGGCGAGGACTGGGACGAGCGATGGGCTCGGTTGGAGCTCCTGCAGCAGGTCGCTCGGGAAGGCGATGGCTGGCTCGACTCCTGGCGCGCAGCCGAGCCCGGCAACTGCGACGCGGCCACCCTCCACGCGAGCCTGATGGTCCATCGCGCCTGGGAGATCCGGGGGAGTGGCTACGCGGACGACATCCTGACGTCGGACATGGAGCGCTTCCAGACCGCGCTCCTGGCCGCGATGGAAGAGGCACGGCAAGCGGCCCTGCTCGATCCCGCCAACCCGGGCCCCTGGGTCGTCATGGTCACCGCCGCGCGCGGAGCGAAGTACCGACGCTCCCAGTTCAAGCCGCTCTGGGAAGGTCTCATCGCCCGCGCACCCCACCACTACGAGGGGCACGGGCAGGCCCTCCAGTACTGGTGCGCCAAGTGGTTCGGCAGTGACCGGCGGATGATGCGCTTCTCCCGCCAGGCGGTCCGCAAGGCCCCGCCCGGCAGCCCGCTCGCCGGCATCTACCCGCACGCCCTGACCGAGCTCACCGACCGACCCGGCGCCGGCGCGACGCCCGTCAATCCCCTGGCAAGGCGCGCACTGAAGCAGATCGCCGCCTCCTTCGCCCACGTCGCACCCGACGACGAGCGCCTGCCGGACCTACGCCACCTCCTGGCCTACTACATGCTCCGGTCGACGCTGTACGCCCCCGCCCTGGAGCAGTTCCGCCTGATCGGGCCGTGGTGCGGCGCCCAACCCTGGCGTACGAACGGCAACACGGCCGTGGCCTTCGAGTCCGCACGGGGCACCGCGGCCAAGCTGTCCCGGGTCCGTCCCGCCCAGACCCTGCGGGTCCAGGGGATGGGCCGCTAGCGCGTCTCGCTCGACCGGACCCTGAGCAAGCGGCGAGCGAGCAGCTCGCCGATGGAGGCACTTCGGCCGCTCCGGTGCCCGGGTAGGCGGGGGGCCGAGCGCGGTGATGTCATTTCTCAGGCAGTCGCCCACGACCGGCGTGAGCATCCCGAGCGAGCATCGGTCACACCAGCCCTTTGGGTCGACAGGCGTTGTCTTCGTACGGGAAGCCCGCCGCCTACCCTGCGCGGGCGCCCCGTCAGGAATTCGCCAGCCACGCCAACATACGGCCCCGCGACCAGCAGCGGCCCACTACCTCGACGTCCGCAACCGGTCGCCCGAACACCGCCAGCCCCATGATGCTGTGGCCCGAGGCGCGGCGATCGCCGAGTGTCGGTACCGTCGGCGCGACTCCGACCCCCTCAGCCGACACCCACGCCACCACCCGCCCGGCTGCCGCTTCTTCGAGGCCGTGCAGGAAGCGCAGGCGGCTCTCGGCCGGGAGTTTCGACAGGGCCCAGGTCGTGATGACGACAGGAAGGGCGTCCGGGTGCACGCGAGCGATGGCTTCAGGCAGCATGTCGACGGCGCCACCCCGCAGCAGCAGTGGGGGCGCCGTCGCCGCCAACGCCAACTCCGCGTCGAGCCGCGCGACGGCTTCCCGCTGGTCGGGCGGCAGGCAGGCGCGGAGCCATCGGGCGCCAGCCGCGTCGGTGACGTCGACGGGATCCGCGTCGATCCCGATCCGAGCGACGACCTCCGGCATGGCCCACGTCGGCACAGGCCGGCTGCCCACGATCGAGGACTTCATCTGTACGGGAGATGACGGGTCGCCCAGCGTCTGCCCGTTGCTGTACGTGATGCCCACGCGATCGACACTGAGGTTGAGGCCGGCCGAACAGCCCACGTCGATCAGCCCCACAGCGCTTGCGCCCACCCGGCGTGCCACCTCGGCAATGACCGGAT
This sequence comes from Streptomyces sp. NPDC059534, assembly GCF_042743475.1. NCBI lineage: Bacteria > Bacillati > Actinomycetota > Actinomycetes > Kitasatosporales > Streptomycetaceae > Streptomyces > Streptomyces sp. NPDC059534. The sequence goes on along the minus strand of NZ_JBHWAQ010000005.1, from coordinate 10,398 downwards.
ACAGCACGGCGCAGCGCCCGGTCTCGTCGGTTCGCATCCTGCGGTTCGCGACGATGGCAACGACCGCGTCCGTCATGCGCAGCAGCGTCTCGATCGCCGTGCCGGCGGCGGCTTCGCCATCCCCGGCGGCATAGGCATCGGCGAGCGCCGGGGCACGTCCTTCGAGCGCGAGGTCGTGCAGCGCGGCGAGGATCATCGTGGGATGCCGCTTGCGCGCCGGCACGGTCTCGATGGCGCGCAACGCCGCGTCGGACTCGCTCAGGGCGACGGCAACGCGTTCGTACAGCGGAGATGTCGTGGCGGCGTCGACCTCGCCGAAACGTCGGTAGACCTGAGCGAGTGTGCGGGCGGTACCCACGGGGCGGCGCCTCCTGCGGTCAGCCCTGGTATCCCGACGATCCTAGCGAGCGGGACGACGCCCCCGCCCCTCCCTCCTTGTGCTCGGCGGACTGCTCGCCCTGTACGACGGTGCCGAGGTCGCCCTCAACGGCCGTGACGACCGGTGGGGCTCCGTCTCCGTCCACTCGAACTTGAACGTGTTCAAACTCTATGTCAGGCTGCGGAACAGTCCTTGATCTCCCTGGTCGCGCACGTGACCTGTAGAAACCGTTGGGGGTGGAGCGTGTTGCGTTCCTGTCGAACCGCACTGGTCCTCCACGCAGCAGGTGGCCGTGTACCGCACCGAGCGGGACCAGCCGGGCGCACTCGGCCGCACCAACCGGGCAAAACTCGGGTGCGGACTGTGGGTGTCGTGGTGTGTGATCGGAGGTATGGCGATCGTCTTGGGCAAGCCGGGAGTCGACGGGCTGAGTGGCGTCGTGGACGTGCTGCGGGAGTGGCAGTGCGACGGCGCTCCCATGCAGCTGCATCCGGGGGACCTGGGATGGTTCTGGCGGTTCGGTGCGGAGGCCACGGCCGCGGCGGTCCGGACATGGACGCGGGACGAACAGGTGCTCGCCATCGGCCTGTTGGACGGTCCCGAGCTGCTGCGGCTCACGATCGCGCCGGGCGCTGAGTCGGACTCGGAGTTGGCACGGCGACTGATGGTGGACATGTCCGAGCCGGAGCGTGGCGTGTTGCCTGAGGGGACGGCGTACGTTGAGGCGCCGACGGACGCGCTGATCCAGGATCTGCTGCACGGGAACGGGTGGAACGACGGCGAGCCGTGGACGCCGCTGCGCCGCGACCTCACGGAGCCGGTGGAGGATCCCGGCGTTCGGATCGAGGTGGTCGCACCCGAGAAGGCGCACACGGTGCACATGTTTACGGCCGTTCATCGGGCCGCGTTCGACGGGTCGCGTTTCACCGACGAGCGCTGGCATGCGATGGCTGCCGGATTGCCCTATTCCGAAGCCCGGTGCCTCCTCGCGTACGACGATCAGGGTGACGCGGTGGCGGCGGTGACGGTGTGGTCGGCCGGCCCCGGTCGGCCCGGGGTGCTCGAACCGATGGGCGTGCACCGGGAACACCGACGTCATGGCTATGGCAGGGCGATCAGCGTGGCCGCGGCGGCCGCGCTCCAGCGGCTCGGCTCGTCGAGTGCGATCGTCTGCACCCCGAGCTCCAACACCGGTGCCGTCGCCACCTACGAGTCCGCCGGATTCCAGCGACGCGCCGAGGTCCGGGACAGATGCCGGGAGGGGTAGTGCCTCCGGTGAGGCGATACAGGGTCGGGCCCCGAGGGGATCTCCGGGCGGTCGATCCTGCTCTTGCGAGGGAACGAGCAAGACCATGCCGAGGTGGGCGGGGCAGGTCCTGCGCCGGGCGACCGGTGCCGCTGCCGTGACCGTGCCGAGGAAGACGTAGCCCTGCTTGGGCATGGTCGACCCCGGCACGAGGATCGCGCGGGCAGGGATTCAGGCGCCGGTCGTGCCGTCGAGCATCTCGCGCAGGATGTCCAGGTGGCCGTTGTGGCGGGCCGTCTCCTCGGTGAGGTGGAGGAGGATCCAGCGCAGGTCGACGTGGAGGCCGCTGCGGACCGCTCGCTTGGCCCGGACGTCCAGGCCGTTGCCGGCTACGAGATCGCGGTAACGGGCGCTCTGTTCGGCGTATTCGCCGAGGAGTTGCGCAAGCGGGAAGTCGACCGCGATACGCATCTCACGGTCGGGGTCCTCCTCGGTCCAGGGACCCTCGTCCTCCTCGCCGAGGAAGACCACCTGGAACCAGTAGTACTCGACCCAGCGGAGGTGGTTGATCAATCCGCTCATGGTCATCAGAGGTGAGCCCGGCAGGAGCGCCTTGCGGGCGCTCTCCGCGGAGACGCCGTCGCACTTGGAGCGGGCGGTGTCACGTGCGTAGTCGAGGAATGCGGTGAGCTGGGTGCGCTCGTCCCATGCGGGAGGCGTGTCGTTGATTCTGGTCATCGCACGAAGAGTCTCCGATCGCCGCGTCCGATGTCGAGGTATTTATCGATGGCCCCATCCCACGCCACCCGGCTTTCGATCAGGCCGGCGCCGAGTCCGGCCTGGCAGGGCCAGGGCGTGAGTAGTCGCCTCGTGGACCTGGCGAAGCGGCGTCGCCCGGCCGGGTTGGGGCTGTGGACGTTCCAGGTCAACGAGTCGGCACGTCGCTTCTATGAGCGGCACGGCTTCGTCGCTGCCGAGCGCACCGGCGGTCACCGCAACGAGGAACGCGAGCCGAACATCCGGTACGTGTGGCGACCTGGGAAGCGACAGCCCTGAGGTCGTGCGCAGCGCTGAAAGCCAACGACGTTACATTCCAAGGGTGTTGATGTGATGCCGGTCACTGGCCGGGTGATTCGGGTCCGGCATGCATGATCATGACCGGATGGATGCTCGTTTCCTTGGCATAGCCGAGCTCGTCGAAGTCCCCTCCGTGGCGGTCGTGGTCGACGTCATGCGTGCGTTCACCGTGGCTGCCTGGGCCTTCGGGCAGGGCGCGGAGAAGATCGTCCTTGCCGAGTCGTTGGACGAGGCGCTGGCACTGAAGGCGGTCCACCCGGACTGGGTGGCGCTCAAGGACGGTCCGGCGGCGGGGTTCGATGCCGTCAACTCGCCGGGTCTGCTGAGGTCTGTTGACCTCGGCGGTCGAACCGTTGTGCAGAAGACCACGGCGGGGACGGTCGGTGCGCTGGCGGTGAAGGAGGCGTCACTGGTGTTGTGCGCCGGCTTCGTGGTGGCGGACGCGACGGCGCGGGTCTTGCGGGAGCGCGAGTGCAACAGCGTCACGTTCGTCGTCACCGGTGAGGAGGGGCGCGCCGAGGAGGATCTGGCGTGCGCTGAGTACATCGCCCTGAGGGCTGCGGAGGCCGACGCGGATGCGGCTGAGTTCCTCCGCCGCGCCCGGGAGTCGCGCGCCGCCGCCGAGCTGGCGGAGGGTGTCCGTCAGGGTGTTCATCCTGATGATGTCGCACTCTGCGTTGAACTCGACAGGTTCCCTTTTGCCATGGTGGCGGCCTTGGAGGACTCGCTCATGGTCCTGCGCCCGTACGTCGTAGCCCCGCAGACCGACGAGGTGTCGTCCGAGCGGTCTTGAGGGTGGCGCCCGGGGAACGGCGATCAGGCCGGCCGGGCTGAGGAGGCCGAGGACGACCGGCCCGACCAGGCTGGCCGGGCTGCCCACCCCGGCCCCTGCGGTCGCCCGAGAGCCGGCATGAAGGTGAGCTGCGATGCGAGTGATCGTCCGGGCGTTGTCCTCGAACAGATGCGCCTGCATGCCCGCGGCCTGGGCGGCTTCGACGTTGGTTGCGATGTCGTCGATGCAGGTCGTCGAAGTGGTGCAGCGCCGACTCGCGCTCGCGGGCATTCGCAGGCGCTCCTGGCCTCAGCGGATCGCCCCGCCTCCCGCCCGCGCGATGTCGAGTGACCCTCTGCTGTTGAGTACGGTGCCGTCGCAGGCCGGCAGCCCGCCCTTCACCGGAGTGACCGCCGTCGTGGGGACGTAGCCGACGGGCTTGTCGCCCTTGTCCGTCAAGTGCTGGACGAACCTGGCGTCATGGTCCGTTCCCAGGGCCAGCAGTCGTCTGTCGAGCAGGATGCCGTACCACCGGGTGGTATCTCCCTGGGATCGGTCGACGTCGTCGGCAAGGCACACCACGGTGAGTTGTTCGTTCCGTGCCGGATGACAGCCTGGTTTGGCCGTGTTGCAGAGGGCGAAGTTGTCCGCGACCTTGACCTGCGTACAGCTGTCGGCGGAGTCGTTCCGGCAGGAGACCGGGTTGATGTTCAAGGGATGTGCGGTGTCCCTCGGGATGTCGGAGACGGTCACCCATGCGGTGGTGAGGGTCGCCTTCTCCGTCGCGGGGGTCGCACAGGGATCGAGGGCGACGGTGCCGCCGACCCCGTCGTCCTTGACGCTTCCTTCGATCTTCTTGCCTGAGCAGTCCTTCGTACCGGCGTCGCCGGAGCTACCGGAGCTACCGGAGCCACCCGAGCCACCGGCCTGGGCCGGCGAGCTCGCAGCTGTACGGTCTCCCTCCGCAGCGGAACCGCACGCCGCGAGAGAGGCCGCGAGCGCGGTGGCTGCGAAGGCGGCGAGGAAACGAATCCGGGTCGGCACCAGAGGTACCTCCTGCTTTCTGGTCGATGGCTGATCGTCTGGTTGTTGGGGCTAGTGGGGCTAGTGGGGCTCGTGGCGCTTTGGGCCTCGCCGACCTCGCCGACCTCGCCGACCTCGCCGACCTCGCGGGCCTCTTCGGCTCGGCGACGTCGTACGAGAGGGCCGCCCGCCGGACGGCGCCCCTGCGCGCGACGACGGTCGGCGCGCGGCCCGGCCCCGTCATCCTGGCCAGGGCGGGGGAGGGGGGACATCCGTGAAGTCACCTAATCGGTTACGTAAGATCGTCGTGGTGGCCGCCCCCAACGGACGTTGTCCCGAGGGGAGTAGGGCGTGCACGTGACGCCGCTGGTGGGCCGGGAAGCCGAGTTGGAGCGCTGGGGCGAGGTGCTCGACCGCAGGCTCGGTGGGGTGGACGGGCCGGCCGTCGTGGACATCGCCGGGCCGGCCGGGATCGGCAAGAGCAGGCTGCTGGCGGAATTCTGCCGACGAGCGGAGAGCCGGGGAATGCGGGTGCTGCGCGGCCGGGCCGCGGAATACGAACAGCACCTGCCCTACCACCCGTTCAGCGACGCGCTCGCGGATCACGGCATGCGGCTGATGGACCCGGCCCTCGTCGAAGGGAGCAGAGGCGACCGGTTCGGGCTGCACCGGTCGGCCGCCGAGCTGCTCGGTCGGGTCGCCGAACCCGGCCTGGTGCTGGCGCTGGACGACCTGCACTGGGCGGACCCGGCGTCGTCGGAACTCCTCGACCACCTGGTGCGCCACCCGCCGAGGGCACCGGTCGTGATCGTCGTGGCCCGAAGGGATCGGCAGACCTCGGCGTCGCCCGCCGCGGCCATGATGAGGGGCGTCGATCTGGGTACGGTGCTTCGCCTCGATCTCGGCCCGCTCGACGGAGAGTCCTGTGTGGGGGTGCTGGCACCGGCTCTGGCGCCCGGGCTGTCGTCCGGTCGGGCCCGCGAACTGTTCGCCGCGAGCGACGGCAATCCGCTGTACTTCCTCGCCCTCCTGCAGGCCGGCCGGGCGGAGGACGTACGGGAGGCCGGCGGCGCCGGGGGTCCTGGCGTCGGTGACCCGCGTACGCGGCCCCGCTCCGACCACCTCGGCTTCGGCTCCCTCGGCCTCGGCTCCGTCCTCCTCGACGAGCTCACTCCTCTGCCGCCCGCCCGGCGTCGTCTCGCCGAAGCGGTGGCCGTACTCGGCGATCGTGGCACCACCGTGCTGCTGGCCCGGGTGACCGGCCGGGACGCGGCCGAGGTGGACGCGGATCTGACGGTCCTGGCCGGCCGGGATCTGCTGCGCCCGGCGCCCGGTGGGCGATGGTCCCTACGGCATCCGGTGCTGCGGACCCTCGTCCACGAGAACATCGACCCCCACGTCCGCGTGCGGTTGTACGGACTTGCGGCCGAGGCGCTGGCCGAGGTCGGCGCTCCCGTCACCGAGCGGGCCCACTATGTCGAGCGGTCGCTCACCGGATGGGACCCCGAGGCTCTCGCCGTCCTGTCCGAGGCCGCGGAGCGATCCGCCTCCACCGCGCCCGCGAGCAGTGCCCATTGGCTGGGTGCGGCGCTCGCTCATCTGCCGGACGATCCGCAGTACCTGTTCCTGCGCCGGGAGTTGATGCTGCGAAGGGCAGAGGCCCTGGGTGTGTCCGGCGGACTGAGGGAGAGCCGGGACCTGCTGCACGAGGTGATCGCCATGTCGCCGCCCGGTGACCTGGACGCGGCGGAAGTGCGGGCTTCGGCCGTGACGTTGTGCGCGGTGATGGAGCGGTACCGCGGCCGGTACCCCGAGGCCGTCGCGCTGCTGCGCCGCGAGCTCACGCGTACCCCCAGCCCGTCGTCCGCCGACGTCGTCGCGCTCGGTCTGGAACTCACCTCGTCCGCGCCGCACGCCACGCCCTATCCGCAGGTGCGGGCGGACGTGGACCGTACGCTGGACCTCGCGCGGCAGCTCGGCGACGAGGTGGCCGAGGCGGGCATGCTCGCCGTCGCCGCCCTGGGGGAGACGTACGAGGGCGAGATGCCGGCCGCCGTGGAGGCCACCGGACGGGCCGCCGCGCTCGTCGACGCGCTGACCGACCAGGAACTCGCGGGCCTGTGCGAGCCGTTGGCCCGCCTCGGCTGGGCGGAGGCGTTCCTGGAACGCTACGCCGACGCCGAGCGCCACGCCGACCGGGGCCTGGCCGTCGCCCGCCGCGGAGGTCGGCTGTACGTCGTCCCCCACCTGCTGCTGTGCAAAGCGCACGTCCACCTGACGACCCTCCGCGTCGAGTCCGCCCTGGAACTCGCGGACGAGGCGGAGAGCATCGCCCGCGGCATCGGAAGCGACGAGCTGCTCGCCTTCGTCCTCGCCAACAAGGCACACGCCCTGCTCTACGCCCTGCCGCCCGGCGACGCCACCGCCCTGGCCGTCGCCGAGGAGGCCGTCACCGCGGCCGGCACCGGCATGAACTGGTGGGCCTCCATCGCCTGGTGCGTACTGGGCCAGGCGGCCCTGCTGGCCGGGGACCCGCAACGCGCCCGCGCCGCGATCCTGCGGGCGGGCGACGACGACCTCCAACGCCTGCACCCGTCCATGCGCCCGCTCATCGTCGAAGTACTGGTCCTCTCCTCACTCGCCACCGGCGATCCCGAATCCGCCCGGACCCGGGCGGAGCGGGCCCGTACGGAGGCGGAGCAGCTGGGGCTCCCTTCCCAGCGGGCCGCGGCGCTGCGCAGCGCCGGCCACCGGCTGATGGCGGACGGCGACCACGCGGCCGCCGCTGCCGCGTTCGCCGAGGCAGCGGACCAGGCGGGCCGGGCCGGAGCGGTGCTCTGGGAGGCCGTGAGCCTGCTGCTCGGCGCGTCGCCGACCGCTTCGGCGGGACACCCGCAGCATGCCCAGGCCCTGTGCGATCGTGCCCGGCACCTCGCGGCGGCCGGCGGAGCCCACCAGCTGTCCGAGCTGGCGGACCTGCTGCGCCCGACGGCGCCGCATCCAGCCACGGCCCCCGAGACGGCCCATCCGCTCCCCACCCCGCTCACCGCACGCGAAAGCGAGATCGCCACCCTGGTCGCCGCCGGCCTGACCACCCCCGCCATCGCGGCCCGGCTCTACCTCAGCCCCCGCACCGTCGAGTCCCACCTCGGCCGCATCTACCGCAAGACCGGCGTCACCACGCGCGCCGCACTCGCCGCCCTCCACACCCGCTCGTCCTTGCACGAGGCGACACCCCCGCACCCGAGGGTGGACTGATCGACCGGGTCGCACACCTCGCATCACGGTCCCCATTTCCAGGTGGTGGCCTCAAGGGTGGGCGGGTGATCGGCCCATGACCGCCTGGGGACCGGATCGGCCGGCATCTGCGGCTCGATCCGGCCCCTCGCCGCATCAGTGATCAGTCACCGGACGGGCAGGTCCGATCGACTGACGAGTCCGGCAACGACGTACGGCCTGGCGGGGGTGGGACGGCCCTACAGGGCCGGTGCCAGGACCGGGGCGTTGTGGTACGCGGCGATCAGCCACTGGCTGTCGCGCTTCTCGAAGACCCAGGTCGCGTTGACCTTGCCCTCCTCCGGGACTTCGGTCTGCTCGCCGAAGAGGATGCCGGACTCGGTGAGGACGATGGCGGCGTCGGTGCCGATGAAGCGCACGCTGAGGGTCTTGTTCCAGGTCGAGGTGCCCTTGAGCGGACCGGCGAAGGCGAGAGCCATGTTGTCGCGGATCACGTCGCGGCTGTCGCGGAGCGACCCGGTCATGACGGCGCTCGCGTCCGGGGTGTAGTCGGCGACCATGCCCTCGGCGTCACCGGCCGCCCACGCCTTGTAGGAGTCGGCCAGTACGGCCTGGATGGCGGCGCGGTCGGCGGCACGGGTGTCAGTCATGTGGACTCTCCTGATGATCGGTCCCCGGTGATCCGGTGGACTCGCCTGTACGTACCGGCGGCCGGGCGGGAACTCATCGCGTGCGCGGAAAGAATTTCGGGACGGGCCCGACGACACGAAGGCCCGACGACGGATCGTCGGGCCTTCGAAGCAGGGGCGCGGGAACCCGCACAGGTCAGGAGCGTCCTGCTTTCGTGGTGGGGCGTTGCTGTGGCCGGTGCGTGGGTCAGGCGGAAAGGGCCTGGTGGAGGGCTTCCAGGCCGTCGTGGTAGATCCCGGCGAAGAGTTCCTCGGCCTCGGCGTCGGTGGCGCCGTCGGGCGTGAAGCGGCCGGACCACTGCACCTCGGCGACGCCGTCCTGCCCGTCGACCGCGTGGACGCGCAGGGTGGAGACGTAACCCGTGACCGGGAACGGTGCTTCGAGGATGGCGTAGCTGTAGTGCCGCTCGGCTTCGTGGAAGGCGACGAGCCGTTCGACGATCACGTCGCCGTCGGGGTTGGTCAGACGCCGGACCCGTCCGCCTTCGAGCGCGGTGCTCTGGGGGATGTACGGGAGCCAGTCGGGGAGGGCGTCGAAGCCGCCGATGAGGTTCCAGACCTGCTTGGGCGAGGCGGGGACGATGCGACTGACGGAGGTGGAGGCCATGAGTGCTTCTCCTGTGGGGGTGGAACTTGTGTGCCGGTCTGGGGGTCAGGCGTTGTTCGGGAGCGGGGCGGCGGGGCTGACCAGACCGGCGCTGCGCAGGTCCGTCCAGAACGCGGCCGGGATGGCCTCGTCCAAGGCCGTGGTGTCCTCGGCGATACGGCTGGGGCGGGTGGCGCCGGGGATGACGGCGGCGGTGGCGGGGTGTGCGAGGGAGAACTGCAGGGCGGCGGCCTTGATGCTGATGTGGTGCTTGTCGGTCAGGGCCTTGAGCTTCGCCACGCGTTCGATGACCTCGGCGGGGGCCTTCTGGTACTCGAAGTGCGTGCCCCCGGCGAGGATGCCCGAGCTGTAGGGGCCGCCGACGACCATGTCGACGCCTTGCTCCTGGGCCGTGGGGAGCAGGCGCTGGAGCGCGTGAGGGTGGTCGAGGAGGGTGTATCGGCCTGCGAGGAGGAAGCCGTCGGGCCGCGGCTCGTCGAGGGCGAGGGTCAGCTCGATGGGCTCGGTGCGGTTGACACCGAGGCCCCATGCCTTGATGACACCCTCGTCGCGCAGCCGCGACAGCACGCGGAAGGCGCCCGTACGCGCCTCTTCGAACTTCCGCAGCCACTGGTCGCCGTGGAAGTCCTGCGCGATGTCATGCACCCAGACGATGTCGAGGCGGTCGGTGCCCAGACGCTTCAGGCTGTCCTCGATGGAGCGCTCGGTCGCGGCGGCCGTCCACTCGTGAAGGATCCTGTTCGGGTTGCCGTGCTCGAACAGCCCTCCCTTCTCGCCGAGGTCGCGGGCAGTGGTCTCATGCTCGTCGAGAATGACCCGCCCGACCTTGGTGGACAGTACGTACGCATTGCGGGGCTTCGTCGCCAGGACCTCGCCGAGGCGCGTCTCGGCCAGGCCGGCTCCGTAGAAGGGGGCGGTGTCGTAGAACCGGATGCCGTGGTCCCAGGCGGCCTCGACGGTGGCGCGGGCCTCCTCCTCGGGGATCGCGCGGAACATGTTGCCGAGCGGGGCGGTACCGAAACCGAGACGACCGGGAAGGATTTCCTTGAGTGACATGGCTATGCCTTTTTCTGCCTTTGTGTGCGTTTTTTGTTTGGGAATGAAGAGGTTCGGCATCAGATGATCAGTGACGATCTGTCCGGAGCGGAGGCCCTCGGAGATGCGGTTACGCGGCTCAGTTGAGCTCGTCGGGGTGCGGACCGGTGCGCAGACCGCGGTCGAGCGCGGCCACGGCGTCCATCTCGTCGTCCGTGAGGGCGAAGTCTGAACCGCCCCGGTGTGTTCGGAGACTTCATTTCGTGAGGAGATGGAGTCCATGTCACGTCCTTTGAGGAACTATCCGGCCGAGTTACGCGAGCGTGCGGTGCG
>NZ_JBHWAQ010000004.1:0-360685 GCF_042743475.1 Streptomyces sp. NPDC059534 | reverse complement strand
CCCTCCTCGTCCACCGCCGCGGCGAACGGAACGATCTTCGCCTCCGCGAGAGCACGGACCGACTCCCGGAGCATCTCGTGCTCCTCGGAGGGCCGATACAGGTCGAAGTCCTTGCCCATGATGTGGAGCTCCCCTAGACGCTTGTGGCACTGAGTACCCTCAGCAAAACACACTCAGTGCCATGATGCCAGAGCGCCCCGACGCTGTTCTGTGTCGGGGCGCTCTCCTGGATAGCGAACCAGGCGGTCGGTTTTGTCGGGGGAGGTGTACCCGCGGCTACTCGCCTTCGTGACGGAGCCGGTGCGCGTCGTACTCCGCGGCCAGCTGCCGGGCGCGGTCCTCCGTCATGTCGAGGCCCGTCAGCAGGGCCGGGGTGCAGATGCTCGGCAGCAGGTAGCGGAGCAGTACCGAGACCCGGTGGACCAGGTCGTTGCGGTCGCACAGAATCTGGGACATCGTCTGGATTCCCGCGTACGCGCCCGAGAAGAGCTGCGCCGTGTCCGTCACGTCCACATGGACGAGGATCTCCCCCTGCGCCTTCGCGACCGTCAGGATCTCCGACACCTGGTCGATCCACGCCTGGAACGGCGCCGCCCGGTCGACGCTGACGGCGCCGCTGTCCAGGGCCAGCGAGACGCTCGCGCGCACGAGCGCGTCGTGCTGCAGCCGGTGGGCGAGCAGGAACGCCTGGTCCGCGAGCTCCTGGAGCTTGATGGGCTGCGAGGGCAGTGGCTCGTCGAGCATCTGGGCGTCGAGCACGCCGAGCGCCACGTCTTCCTTGGAAGCAAAGTGGAAGTAGAGCGCCCCCTTGGTCACCCCGGCGCGCACCAGGATTTCCCCGATGGTGGTGCGTTCGTAGCCGCGCTCCGCGAAGACGGACGCGGCCGCCTCCAGGATCGCCCGTCGGGTCTTGATCGCACGCGCTTGCTGTGCCAAGGCGCCTCCTGCTGTCTCGCTGTCCGTGCTCACCGTGTGACGTGAGGCGTTGAAAAGAAAACCGGGCTGTACGTACTCTAGGCCGGGCGGGACCTACCGCTTAGGGCGCGGGGATGCAAGGGGGATCCATGGATCAGAACTTTCGAGGAGTGACGACACACGTCCCCGGGGAGTTCGTACACCGTGCGGACCCCGCGGACATCATCCCCACGGGCTGGACGCAGTTGCGGGAGAACAGGTTCTCCGTGTCCGCCCGCTGGCCTGCCGCACATCCCTTCTTCTCTCCGGTGGCAGGGGACCGGCACGACCCCGTGCTGGTGGCCGAGACGATACGCCAGGCCACCATGCTGGTCGCTCACGCGGAACTGGGGGTACCCGTGGACGACCAGTTCGTCATGTGGGGACTCCACTACACCGCCGATCCCGACGCCCTCGCCGTCGACGGCCTCTCCTCGGACGTCACCGTCGACCTGGTCTTCTCCGACCTCAGCAGCCGCGGCGGCCGGCTCCGCGACCTGTGCGTCAGCATCGTCCTGACCCGCGACGGCCGGCACCTCGCCACCGGCGGCGCCCTGGCCCGCTGCACCTCGGCCCTGGCCTACCGACGGATCCGCGGCGAGCGGATGGCCGCGCTCGGCAGACCCGTCCCCCTGATCCCCGGCGTGGCCCCCCGGCTGGTCGGCCGCGAGCACGCCAAGGACGTCGTCCTGGCCCCCGGCTCCAGGGCGGGCCAGTGGCAGCTGCGGATCAACACCGGCCACACCACCCTCTTCCGGCGGCCCAACGACCACATACCGGGGATGGTGCTCCTCGAAGCGGCCCGGCAGGCGGCGACGCTGACGACCGGGAGCCGCGCGTTCCTGCCCACCGCGATGGACGCCTCCTTCTCGCGCTACGCCGAACTCGACAGCCCCTGCTGGATCGAGGCCGAGACCGTGCCCAGTTCCGACCCCTCGGTGACCACCGTCCGGGTCGACGGTCGACAGGACGGCCGCTCCGTGTTCCTCTGTACCCTCACCTCCCCGTCCCGGGACCTGGCGGTGGCCGTCGGCGGCCTCGACAGCCGCCTGGCGGGCTGACCGGACGGCGACCATGGGGCCTCGCATTCTCCTCACCGGCACGACCGGGTTCATCGGTGGCCGGGTGGCGGCGACGGCAGCGGCCCGGACAGACGTCGGGCACCTCAGACTGCTGGCCCGCGGCCCGCTCGCGGACGGGGACGCGACGGAGCGGAACCAGGACGGCCGACCTGCTTCGGAGATCGCCGTCGGCGACCTCCGCGACCACGCCTCGCTCCGCCGGGCCTGCGAGGGCGTCGACATCCTGATCCACTGCGCCTCGGCGATCGGCGTCGACGAGGAGACCGCCCGCGCCGTGAACGACGAGGGCACCCGCGCCCTGGTCGACGCCGCCGTGCACGCCGGCGTCTCCCGGATCGTCTCCCTGAGCACCGCCTCGGTCCACGGCCGCGGCCCCTTCCGCGCCGCCGCCCCCGGCACCCTCCCGCTCGCCCCGGGCTCGGCGACGAGCCGCACCCGGGCGGCGGGCGAGCGGCACGTCATGGACGCCGGCGGGACCGTCCTGCGGCCACACCTCGTGTACGGCACGGGAGACCGGCAGCTGGTGCCCGGCCTGGTCCGGCTCCTCGCGGCGCTGCCGGGACCGCTCGACGCGGGGGACTCGCTGCACTCGGCGATCGGGGTCGACAGCCTGGCCGGGGTCCTGCTCGGCGCGGCGCTCTCCCCGGGCACGCGGCCCGGCCCGTACTACGTCGACCATCCCGAGCCGGTGCCGGTGGCCGAACTGCTCGCCCCCTGCGAAGCGCTCCTCGCCTGCCGGCCGGGCCCGGCGCGGGGGCCGTCGGTGGACATCGCCGAGGCCCGGGCGCTGCTCGCCGACCTGTCCTTCGCGCAGCACCATCTGGCCATGCTCGCCGACGACCACTGGTTCGAGGACGACCGCCCCTGGCGGGAGCTGGGCTGCGACCCCGGACCGGGCTTCACCGAGGGGATCGGGGACCACCTGGCGTGGTACCGGAGCATCCTCGGCCCCGCCTGACCCCACCCCCGTAGCAACCAGAAGAAGGAAGGTGAGACCGGCATGTCCGCGCTTGCCGGCAGGACCGCGATCGTCACCGGGGCGAGCCGCGGCATCGGAAGAGGCATCGCCGAACGGCTCGCCAAGGACGGCGCCCTGGTGGCCGTCCACTACGGCAGCAACGAGGAGGCCGCCCGCGAGACGGTGCGGATCGTCGAGGAGCGGGGCGGCCGGGCCTTCCCGTTCCGCGCGGAACTCGAAGCGCCGGACATGGCCGACACGTTCTACGCCGCCCTGGACGCCGGCCTCGCCGAGCAGGGCGCCGGGCCCGGGTTCGACATCCTCGTCAACAACGCGGCGGCGAGCGGATCGGGCCGTATCCACCAGCTGACCCCCGAGGTCTTCGACCGGCTGTTCGCGATCAACGTCAAGGCCCCGCTCTTCCTCGTCCAGCGCGGCCTCGACCGGCTGCGCGACGGGGGCCGGATCGTCAACATCTCCTCGGCGGCGACGAGGATCGCCTTCCCCGACTCCGTCACCTACGCGATGACGAAGGGCGCCGTCGACACGATGACCCTCGCCCTCGCCAAGGAGCTGGGGCCCCGGGGGATCACGGTCAACGCCGTGGCCCCCGGGTTCGTGGCGACGGACATGAACGCCCGGCGCCGCAGCACCCCGGAGGCGAGCGCCGCCCTCGCGGCCTACTCGGTCTTCAACCGGATCGGCACGCCCGCCGACATCGCGGACATCGTCGGTTTCCTCGTCTCCGACGACGCGCGCTGGATCACCGGCCAGTACGTGGACGCCACGGGCGGCAGCGCCCTCTGAGGCCGCCACCGCCCGCCTCGTGTCGGTGCGCGGAGCCTCAGCCGCCGACCGGGGCCGTGCTGCCCGCGGGTTCCAGGGACGCGAGTGCCGCAGGGCGGGCCAAGAGGGGGAGCAGGGTCTGCCACAGGCCGGTGACGGTGCGGGGGGAGAGCCACTCGGCGTTGTCCCGGCCGAGGGCTTCGAGGCCGACGGTGGCGGCCACGACGGTCCGGGCGAGGTCGTGCAGGCGCCCGTGGTCGGTGGCGAGGAGACCTTCGTCGGCCGCCTCGGCGAGCCGCTGCTGGACGCAGCCCTGCCATTCCTGGCGCAGGTTCAGCTCCGTGCGGCGGTCGTTCCCGCAGCTGAGCCGGAAGCCCGCGCGGACGACGATGTCCTCGCGGAGCAGCCGGGCCAGGGCGTGGGCCGTGTCGGCGAGGTTCTGCAGGGCGTTCGACGGGCGGCGGTACTCGAGCCGGGCGGCCCGCCGCAGGGTGGCGGCCGCCTCGCACTCGACGGCGACGGCGACCGCGGCCTTGTTCTCGAAGTGGAAGTGGAGTGCCCCGGGGCTGACACCGGCACCGGAGCTGATCGCGGACAGGGTGGCCACGTCATAGCCCCACCGGTCGAACTCCCTGGCCGCCGACTTGATCAGCGCGTCGCGGGTCCGCGTGGCCCGTTCCTGTTTGGTCAACCATGGCTCCAGTAGCACCGTGCGTCTCAGCGGTACGGCCCTGAATCCCGTGGCGCCCCACCACTCGACAACTCCAAACCGACTGCCTGGTATTGTACGAGCTTTTCGCGTCGGCCATGGATGTTTCGGTGAACGGGGAGAAGCGGCGTCAGAGGGTGTGCCGCGCCGCGGCGTTCCGGGGGCGCGGCTGGGTGATGACCACCACCGCGCCCGCGAGGAGCACCACGTTCTTGACGACGAACTCGCCCACCAGGGTCAGCAGCAGCGGGTTGGAGTGCGCGAACGCCACCTGCGGGGTGAGGACGAGCACCGCGAAGGTGCCGCAGAGGTGGGCGACGAGCACCGGCAGCGCCGCGGCGCGGGCGCGCCCCGACACCAGCCAGACGCCGAGCGCCACCTCCCCCCAGCCGAGCGCCGGGACGAACCAGTCTCCCGCCGGGAACGGCAGGACGGCGACGACGAGGGCGGCCGCCGGGCTGAGGCCGATGACCTTCAGGACGCCGAACCACACGAACACCCCGCCGAGGCCGGCCCGCAGCAGGCCCAGGCCGTACCGGTGCAGCCGGGGGGCGAGCCGGTCGAAGAGTCCGCCGGACACCGGCGGGGCGGAGGGGAGCACGGGGCAGGTGGCGGGTCCGGACGCGGAGGGGGCGGCGGGGGCGGCGGGGGCCACCGCCTGAGAGGAAACGGTCATGCGCGGGCATCTCCAACACGAGTCGACACGGGAACCGGGCGGGACGGGTGGGACCGGGGTCCGGCCGGGGGAGCCCGGCCGGACGCGGCCGGGGGCTCCGGTGAGGGCGTACACCCCGGTGGGCGGAGCCGGATCCCGGACCACCGCCCGCAGAGGAACCGGAACCGGAACCGGAACCGGAACCGGAACGGGAACCGGGTGGCGGGTGGCGGGCCGGAGTCGAGCAAGGGGCCGGAGTCAGGCGGTGGGCCGGCGTACGGGCGGCGGGCCCGAGTCGGGCGGTGGACCGCTCGGATCGCGCCGAAATCGAGCGGGAGGGTCGGACGGCCGCACTCACGCTAACCGCGTTCCGGGGACCCCCGCGACGCCCATCGCTTCCTTGCATACCCGCGATGGAAGAAGTCGATAGGCCGTTGCCGGACGCGATCAAATCTCGCCAGCCTGAGGACTGTTCGAGTTTGTGTTTGAACAGCAGACCCGGACCGAGACCGTCCGCTCCCGGCCCCTGCGAAGGAATCCACGGATGTCCCACCGACCCGCCGCCCCCGCCTCCACCACGACCACCGCGGCCCGCACACCGCTCACCCGGCGCCGGGTGCTCACCACCACCGCGGCCGCGGCCGGGGCACTCGCCCTGCCCGGCACCTCGGCGTGGGCCGTCCCCACCAGCTTCGAGGCGGAGACCCGCACCGGCCGCCGCGCGCCGGGAGCCGTGACCGACCCCAGCGTCGTCATCCGCTGGAACCAGGCCGCGATGGACGCGATCCTCGGCCGCTACCAGGCCGCGGGCAACCGCTTCGGCCCCGCCACCGTGAACGCCCGCGCCCTCGCGATCCTCCACAACGCCGTCTACGACGCCTGGGCCTGCTACGACCGCTGTGCCGTCGGCACCCGCTTCGGCGGCTCCCTGCGCCGGCCCCGCGCCGAGCGCACCCTCGACAACAAGAACGAGGCCATCAGCTACGCCGCGCACCTCGCGCTGCTCGACCTGTACCCCGAGTACAAGGTCCCGATCGACTCGATGCTGCGCAGCCTCGGCCACGACCCGGAGCTCACCGACCCCCGTCCGTACAGCCCCGCCTGGATCGGTCTGCGCACCGCGCGGGCCGTCCTCGACTACCGGCACGCCGACGGCGCCAACCAGCTCGGCACCCCGGCGTACTCGGACACCACCGGCTACCAGCCGCGCAACACCCCCCAGACCGCGGGCGCCTTCGACCCGTCGACGGTCACGGAGCCGGCCCACTGGACCCCGCTCGTCGTGAACGGCAAGACGCAGCGCTACCTCACCCCGCAGTTCGCCGTGATGCAGCCGTTCGCGCTCAGCCGCCCCGACCAGTTCACGGTGCCCGCCCCGCCCGCGTACCCGTCGGTCCGGATGACCGCGGCCATCGAGGAACTCCTCGACATCAGCGCGAACCTGACGGACGAGCAGAAGGCGATCGCCGAGTTCTGGCTCAACGACGACGTCACCCCGCCCGGCGCCCAGCAGATGTGGGGCCGGTACGTCTCCGCCCGCGACGGCCACGGGGTCGACGAGGACGCGCAGCTCTTCTTCGGCCTCAACATGGCCGAGTGCGACGCCGCCATCGGCTCCTGGGCGGTCAAGCGCGACTACGACTTCGCGCGCCCGTCCACCCTCATCCCGTACGACCGGCGCGGCCGTCGGATCCGCGCCTGGGGCGGCCCCGGCCAGGGAACCGTCACCATGGACGGCGTCGACTGGCAGGCGTACGTGGCGGTCCCGCCGTTCCCGGCGACCGTCTCCGGACACAGCACCTTCTCCGGCGCCGCGGCCGAGTTCCTGCGCCGCTTCACCGGCTCGGACTCCTTCGGCGACTCGTACCGCTTCAAGGCGGGCGCCTCCACCGTCGAGCCCGGCCTCACCCCGCGCACCGACGTCGTCCTGCACTGGCCCACCTTCAGCGACGCCGCCCACCAGGCCGGGATCTCCCGCGTGTACGGCGGCATGCACTGGAGCTTCGACAACGAGCCCGGCATCGAGATGGGCCACCGCATCGGCAGGGTCGTGCACCGGCAGGCCATGCGCTACTTCGGTGGCACCCACCGCTGACCCGCCCCACCCCGGCCAGCCGCACTGTCGGCCGGCCCCCGGCGGTGGACCGCCGGCCCTCCGGCGACACCCCGGCCGTCGAGTGGAACACCGCCCCCGCCAAGGAGAGAACCCCCGTGAGCAACCAGACCCAGACCCCCTCGGGCGCGGCGGCCCCGCCCGCCCGCAGCCGCTGGGCGGGCGGCGCCCCGCCGTTCCCCGGCGCCCGGCCCGCCGTCCTCGGCACCGCCGCCACCGTCGTGTCGCTGCTGATCCTGGTGGCCCTCGGCGAGGCCACCGGTCACCTGCTGATGATCGCGCCGCTGGCCGCCACCGCGATGATCGTGTGCAGTACCCCCGCCCTGCCCCCGGCCCAGCCCCGGGGCGTCATGCTCGGCCAGGTCGGCTCCGGCGTCCTCGGCCTCCTCGCCGTCGCCGTCCTCGGCCACTCGCTCTGGGTGGCCGCGGTCGCCGCCGGCCTCAGCGTCGGGCTCATGCTGCTGCTGCGGGCCGTCCACGCGCCCGCCGCCGCCACCGCCGTCCTCGCCGTCCTCCAGGACCCCGCGCCCGTGCGCTTCCTCGTCCTGCTCGCCGTCGGCAGCGCCCTCCTCGTCGTCGTGGGCGTCATCGCCTCCCGCCTCGGCGCGATCGGCAAGTACCCGACGTACTGGTGGTGAACCGCCCGCCCCGGCCGTGACCCCCACCGTCCGCACGCACCTCCGCGTACCCACCCTCAACGGAGCGCCCATGCAACGAGACAGACTGCTCGTCAGCTGCGAGCAGGTCATGGAAGGGCTGCGGGACCCCGCGGCCCTCGACGGGAACACGGTCCTCGTCGAGATCACCGAAGGCGGCAGCACGCTGGGCCGCGTCCCCGGCTCCGTCCGCCTGGACTGGACCGGCGACCTCCAGGACCCGGTACGGCGGGACGTCATCGGCCCCGAGGCGTTCGCCGAACTCCTCGGCCGGCACGGCATATCCGCCGACCACACCGTCGTCTTCCTCAGCGGCAACAACAACTGGTGGGCCGCCGCCGGATACTGGCAGTTCACCCTCTACGGCCACCGGCGGCTCCGCATCCTCGACGGCGGCCGGCTCCGCTGGGAGGCGCTCGGCGGCCCCCTCACCCACGAGGCCCCGGAGCGGCCGCGCGCCGACTACCCGGTGCCCGCCGTGGACGAGACGGTCCGGGCGCGCCGCGAGGACATGCTCGACCACATCGGCCGCCACCAACTCCTCGACGTGCGCTCCCTGGAGGAGTACCTCGGGCAGAGCAACACGCCGCCCGGCGTGCCCGAGGACCTCGGCGTGCGCTGCGGCCACGCCCTCTCCGCCGACCACATCCCCTGGCACACCGCCGTCCGCCCCGACGGCACCTTCCGCGACCAGGACGAGCTGGCCCGCGCCTACGCCGGCGTCCGCACCGACGCCCCGACCGTCGTCTACTGCCGGGTCGGCTGGCGCTCCGCCCACAGCTGGTTCGTCCTGCGGGAACTCCTCGGCCTGCCCGACATCCGCAACTACGACGGCGCCTGGCGCGAGTTCGGCTCCCTCATCGGCGCCCCCATCGTCAACGGCCCCCGGCCCTGGGGCCCCGACGACATCCCGTCCGTCGTCGCCCAGCGCACCCCGGAGGTCACCGCCCGTGCCTGACGTCACCGTCTTCCGCGACGTGCTCCGCAGCGGCTTCGACCAGACCGACCTGCCCTGGGTCCCCTGGGCAGAACCCGGCCGCGTCGGCGTCGAGTACGTCGTCCTCTGGGGCCCCGACCCCGCCGAGGACGAGGACTCCGCCTCCCTGCTGCTCCGCTTCCCGCCCGGCGCCCACGGCGACTTCCACGAACACCTGGGCCACGAGCTGATGCTCGTCCTCGACGGCACCCTCGACCACAGCGACGGGCGCCGCTTCCACCGCGGCGACCTCGTCGTCGAGGAGCCCGGCACCCGGCACCAGATGTCCAGCGCCGAGGGCTGCACCGTCCTCGCCGTCCGGGCCCGCCCCGCCGCCCCGCGCACCCCGGAGGCCGGCGAGATCACGACCGGCGTCGGCGCCGCCGTCCCGGCCCCCTGACCCACCCGCACACCCCGAGGCCACCGGGCCCCCAGGGCCCGGCGGCCTCGCTCCGTACCCGCCCACCGCCACCACCCGCCCGTCCGCACGCCTTCCGGAGAGAGACGCCATGACACCGCCCACACGGCCCCAGTCCCCGCGCAGTCCCGAGCCCTCCCGCCGGGTCCTGCTCACCACCGGTTCCTCCGACGCGCACACCTGGAACCTGGTCCACCTCCAGCTCTTCCTGGAGGAGCACGGGCACTCGGTCCTCAACCTGGGCCCCTGCGTCCCCGAGCGGCTGCTCGTCGACACCGCCCGGATGACCAGCCCCGACCTCGTCGTGCTCTCCTCCGTCAACGGCCACGGCCACCAGGACGGGCTGCGCGCCGCCCGTGCCCTGCGCGCCGACCGCAGGACCCGCTCCGTCCCGATGGTCATCGGCGGACTCCTCGGGATCTCGCCGGAGGGCGCCGCCACCCGGACCACCGAACTCCTCGACGCCGGATACGACGAGGTGTACGCGGACGGCACCCCGCCCACGGCGCTGCTGCGCCGGCTCGCCGGACTCGGCGGCGCGTGTACCGGGCGGGCCGCGGCTTGACGACGTCCGCCCTGCCCCCGCCCCCGCACGCCCCCGGTGACCTCGGCGCCTTCGTCCGCGCCGCGGCCGAGGCCGGCGAACTGGTCGTCCAGCCCCGGATGGGCATGGTCGGGCCCCGGGAGATGGCCGCCGGAGTCGCCGCCGTCGCCGCCCTGCCCGAACGCACCGTCGCCACCCTCACCATCGACAGCTACACCCGCGTCGGCGACCACGCCGCCGCCACCGCCGCCCTGCGCGGCGGCCGGCCCCTCAACGGCTTCCCGCTGGTGAGCCACGGCCCCGCCACGACCGCGCGCGTCGCCGCCGCGGCCGGGCGCTCCACGCCCGTCCAGGTCCGGCACGGCTCCGCCGACCCGATGGCCATCTTCCGTACGATGACCGCCGCCGGCCTCGCCGCCTCCGAGGGCGGCCCCGTCTCGTACTGCCTGCCCTACGGCCGTACCCCGCTCGCCGATTCCGTCGCCGCCTGGCGCGACTCCGTCGCCTTCCTGACCGAGGAGAGCCGCGCGCACGGCCGCCGCGCCCACCTCGAATCCTTCGGCGGCTGCCTGCTCGGCCAGCTCTGCCCGCCCTCGCTGCTCGTCGCCGTCTCGGTCCTGGAGTGCCTGTTCTTCGTGGCCCACGGAGCGACCAGCGTCTCCCTCAGCTACGCCCAGCAGACCCATCCCGCCCAGGACACCGGCGCCCTCACCGCGCTGCGGCTGCTCGCCGACGAGTTCCTGCCGCCCGCCGTGGACCGCCACATCGTGCTCTACACGTACATGGGCGTCTATCCCAGGACCGTGCCCGGCGCCCGGCTGCTGCTGCGCCGCAGCGCCGAACTCGCCGTACGGGGCGGAGCGCAGCGCCTCATCGTGAAGACCGAGACCGAGGCGCACCGCATCCCGACCGTCGCCGAGAACCTGACCGCCCTGCGGGTCGCCGCGGACGCGGCCGCCCGGGCCGCCGGGGCCGCCGGGGCGCGGGGCGGCCGCGGGCCGTCGGCCGACGCCGACACCGAAGAGGTGCTCGCCGAGGCCCGCGCCCTGGTCACGGCCGTCCTCGGACTCTCCGACGACCTCGGCACCGCGCTGCTCAAGTCCTTCGACCGGGGCCTGCTCGACGTGCCGTTCTGCCTGCACCCGGACAACCGGGGCGCCGTCCGCTCCACCGTCGTACCGGACGGGCGCCTGCAGTGGACCGATCTGGGCGCGCTGCCGCTGCTCACCACCAGCAGGAGGACCACCCCGATGACTTCGCGACAGCTCTCCGGCATGCTCGACCGGGTCGCCCGTGAGCACGACCGGGCGGCCGGCACGGACGGGCCCGGCGCGGACCGGGCACCGGCGGCAGGCCGGGCCCGGCCGCGGACCCAGGCACCCGCACCGTCGGCGGTGGCGGTACCCGCACGCCACGGCGGCCCCCTGCCGCCCGCCGACCCGCTGCGGATCGCGTTCGTCGGCATGGGCCCGCGCGGCCTCTCCGTACTGGAGCGGCTCGCCGCGCGCTGCGCCGAGGAGCCGCCCGGCCGGCCGGTGGAGGTGTTCGCGGTGGATCCGTACGAGGCGGGGGCCGGTCGGATCTGGCGGACGGACCAGTCGCCCTGGTTCCTGATGAACACGCCCGCCCAGGAGGTCACCATGTTCTCCGGGCCCGCCGACGACGGTCCGCACCGGCCCGGCGCCGGACCCACCCTGGGCGAGTGGTGGACGCAGGACGACCCGGCGGACGCCGCCCCCGAGGGGTACGCGCCGCGCGCCGTCTACGGCCGGTACCTGACCTACGTCATGCGGCGGATCGAGGAGACCCTGCCGCCCTCGCTCACCGTCCACCGGGTCCCGGCCCGGGTGATCTGCGCCGACCGCACACGGGGCGAGGACGGCCGGCCCGGCGCCGCGCACCGGCTGCGGCTCGACCGCGGCGACGTCCTCACCGTCGACCGGGTGGTCCTGGCCACCGGCCACCCCGTCAACGAGCCCGACGCGGACCAGCGCGCCTGGAAGCGGTTCGCGCGGGAGCACAGCACGCCGGCCCGTCCCGTCCGCTACATCGCCGGCGGCTCGGCGAGCGAGATGCCGCTCGCCGAGATCCCGGCGGGCGCCGGCGTCGGCATCGTCGGCATGGGACTCACCTTCTACGACATCCTCACCGAGCTCACCCTCGGCCGGGGCGGCACCTTCACCGAGGGCGGCGAGGGACTCCTCTACCTGCCCAGCGGCAAGGAGCCCCGCATCCTCGCGGGTTCCCGCGGGGGAGTGCCGCTGCTCACCCGGGGCGCCAACCAGAAGGCCCCCCGACACCGCTACCGCGCCCGCCTGTTCACCGCCGAGCGGATGGCGGACCTGCGCGCGGCGGCGCCGGTCGACTTCGAGCGGTCCGTCCTGCCCTGGCTGCTCGCCGAGGTCAACCTGGTCCTCCTCGCCACCAGGGTCCGCAGGGCCCACGGCGCCGAGGCGGCGGACGAGTTCACCGAGCGCGGTGCCGAGGCCCTCGCGGAGCGGCCCGACCTCCGACTCCTCCAGCGGCTCGCCGCCGCCCACCGCGTCGACCCCCGGCCGCTCACCGGCCTCGGCGCACTCGCCCGGCCGTTCGGCGGCCGCCACTTCGGCTCCCCGGCCGAGTTCCACAAGGTGCTCACCGACTGGCTGCGCACCGACCTGGCCGAGGCGCGCCAGGGGAACGCCGACGGCCCCCTGAAGGCGGCGGCCGACGTCCTGCGGGACGTCCGGCAGACGATCCGCTCCGTCGTCGACTTCGGCGGCCTCACCCCGGAGTCGCACCGCCGGTTCCTCGCCGAGTTCGGCCCGGTCGCGGCGATGGTGTCGACGGGGCCGCCCCAGGTGCGCTCGGAACAGTTCCTCGCCCTGCTCGCGGCCGGCGTGCTCGAACCCGTGGGCCCCGGAGCCCGGTTCGCGACCGACCCCGTCGCGGGCCGCTTCTCGGTCGAGTCGCCGCAGGTCGAGAACTCCTGGGTGGCACTGGACGCCGTCGTCGACGCCCGGGTGCCCGGCACCGACCTCGCGGCGGACCGGGACCCCCTGATCCGCGGCCTCATGACGGACGGCGAGATCCGCACCTTCACCAACTCGTCCGGTGGGACGGGCGAGTTCGCCACCGGCGGCCTCGACTGCACGGACTCCCCGTTCCACCCGGTGCGGGCCGACGGCTCGGTGGACACCACCACGCACGTCCTCGGCATCCCCAGCGAGCACACCCGCTGGTTCACCCAGGTGGGCAGCGGCCGCCCCGGGCCGTGGGGGTCCTTCACCCGGGACGCCGACGCCATCGCGGCGGCGCTGCTCGGGGGAGCGGAGACCGTGGGCCGGGACGCCCGCGGCGGTGGCGGGCCCGGCCGTCCCCGTACCCGTCCGGCGCCGTCCGGCGGCGGCCCGTCCGCCGACGTCCCGCGCCCCGGCGGTGTGCTGCTCGAAGGCGCGATGCGGTGACGGGCGTCCGTACGACGGGATCGCCCGCCCACCAGGAGTACCGGGCCGCCCGGGACCTCCTCCTGCGGCTGCGGGGCGACCGGGAGGCGGCCCGCGCCGCCTTCCGGTGGCCGCGCGCCGAGCACTTCAACTGGGCCCTCGACTGGTTCGACGTCATCGCCGAGGACAACCACCGGCCGGCCCTGGAGATCCTCGGCCGGCCGGGGCCGGACGGCGCGGTCCCCGTCGTCGACCGTCTCACCTTCGCCGAACTCTCCGCGCGGTCCGACGAGTTGGCCGTGACCCTCAAGGAGTGCGGGGTCGGGCGGGGCGACCGCGTCCTCGTCCTGCTCGGCACCCGGGCGGAACTGTGGGAGACCCTCCTCGGCTGCATCAAGGCCGGCGCCGTCGTCGTCCCCGGCTACCAGGACCTGACCGGGGACGAGGCCGCCGACCGGATCACCCGGGGCGCCCTGCGGCATGTGGTCTGCGCGCCCGAACTCGTACCGCTCGTCGACGCGTCGCCGGTGCCGGGCGTACGGATGGCGCCGGGCGCCGACCGGGCCGGCTGGGTCCCGTACCCCGACACCCGCGCGCGCGGGCGGCGACCCCACGTGCCGGACCGGCCCACCCGTGCCGCCGACCCGTCCTTCTGCTACTTCACCTCCGGGACGACGTCCCTGCCCAAGCTCGTGGAGCACAGCCACGCCGGATACGGCGTCGGGCACCTCTCCAGCCTGTACTGGAGCGGGCTGCGCCCCGGCGACCGCCACCTCAACCTCTCCGCGCCCGGCTGGGCCAAGCACTCCTGGTCCAGCTTCTTCGTGCCGTGGGCGGCGGAGGCGACCGTCCTCGCGCCCCCGGACGGCGGCCTCCCGCCGGCCCTTCTGCCCCGCGTCCTCGCCGACCACGGCGTCACCAGCCTCTGCGCGCCGCCCAGCGCCTGGCGGTCGATGCTGCCGTACGTCACCGGCGGCGCCGCCGCTCCCCGGCTGCGCGAGGCGACGGCGGCCGGGGAGCCCCTCACGGCCGAGACCGTGCGACGGTTCGAGACCGCCTGGGGCGTACGGGTCCGCGACGGCTACGGCCAGACGGAGGCGACCGCCCTCATCGGCCGCGCCCCCGGCGGCCCGGAGCCCATCGCCCCCCTCGGCCACCCGCTCCCCGGCTACCGGATCGTCCTACGGGACCCCGCGACCGGCGAGACGGGCGACGCGGGCGAGGTCTGCGTCGACCTCGCGGACCGCCCGCCCGGTGTCATGCTCGGCTACGCCGGCCTGCCGGAACGCACGGCGGCGGCCTTCGCCGACGGGCTGTACCGCACGGGCGACCGCGGCGAGCGGTGCGCGGACGGTTCCATCCGGCTGCTCGGCCGGAACGACGAGGTCTTCAAGTCCCACGGCCACCGGGTCTCCCCGATGGAGATCGAGGCCGTCCTGCGCACCCACCCGGACGTGGCCGACGCGGCCGTGATCCCCTGCCCGGACCCGGCCGGCGGCCTCGCGCCGTACGCCGTGGTGGAACTCCGCACGGCCGGCGCGACGCCCACCGGAGGGACCGTCCCCGGAGCGACCGTCCCCGGAGCGACCGTCCCCGCGGCCGAAACGGACCGGGCCGCGACCGCGGGGGCCACGACCACAAGGGCCGCGGCCACGGGGGCCGTACCGGCGGGGGCCGCGCCCGCCGGAGCCGTACCTGTGGGGGCTGCCCCCGCCGGAGCTGTCACCGCCGTCCCCGCGCCTTCCGGAACCGGGACCGCGGCGGCCTCGGTCACGGCCGCCGAAAGTCCTGCCGACCGCCACCGGCGGATCGGCGGCGAGCTGCTCGCCCTCGCCGCCGAGCGGCTCGCGCCGGTCTTCGTCCCGCGCGGGGTCGACGTCGTCCCGCGACTGCCCCGCACCCGCTCGGGCAAGGTCCGCCGCGGCGAACTCCGCCCCGGGCCCGCCGGGCGCTGAACCCGCGGGGCCGTCCTTCTCGGGCGCCGGCCCCGCGGGGGTCGTCTCTGCCGGGCGCCGGCCCCGCGAGGGTGGTCCCCTCCGGGCGCCTGCCCTCGCGGGGCCGACGCCCGGTCTGTCCGGCGCCCGGTCCGTCAGGCGCTGACCTGTTCCCGGTCCGCCGTCCGCAGCAGGACCTCCGCCACGGTCCTGGCCCGGACGGCCGCCTCCGGCGTGCCCTCGCGGACGGCGGTGACGATGGCTCCGTCGCCGAGGAGGGCGAGCTGGCGGGCCAGGGACTCGGTGTCGCGGTAGCCGCCCTCGGTGAGGAGGTGGTCGAGGACGGCGATGACCTTCTCCTTGTGCTCGGCGGCGACGTGGTGGGCCGGGCTGTCGGGGTCGGCCGTCTCGACCATCGTGTTGATGAAGGCGCAGCCGCGGAACGAGGCCGCGGCGAAGCGCTCGGCGAGTCCGTCGAAGAGCGCGAGGGGCAGTTCCGCGGGGGAGCGCTCGCTGGCCGCGATCCGGCCGTCGAGCCAGGCGCGCCACATGGCGTCGCGGCGCCGCAGCACCTCGACGACCACGTCGTCCTTGCTGGGGAAGTGGCGGTAGAAGGAGGCGCGGCCGACTCCGGACTCGGACAGGATCCGCTCGATGCCGACGGCCCGGATCCCCTCTTCGTAGAACAGACGCTCCGCCGCGCTGAGGAGACGTTCTTTAGCGTTCGTGGCCATACCAGACGGTACCACTCGGTGCCGAACAGGTTGCCGTATCAACGATCTGCGCCCGGGATCGGCGATCCCCGTGCCGCGTCCTCGATCAGTGATCCGAATCCGAAAGGCGGAGGCGATCCCTCCCGTTGCGTCAGACGGAACCGGTCAGTACCGTCTGGATGGTACCGATCAGTTCCGTCTTGGTCCGGCTCAAGGAGAGCTCCATGCCCCGCCTGCCCCAACTGACCGTCGAGACCGCCAACGAGGAGCAGCGCGAGCTGCTCGAAGGCACCCTCAAGCAGCTCGGCAAGCTGCCCAACCTCTACGCGGCCCTCGCCAACGGGCCCGCCGCGCTCCGCGGTTACCTCGCCATGCGCGAAGCCCTCGTCGGCGGCGCCTTCGGCGCCCGGCAGCGTGAGCAGCTCGCGCTCTACATCGCGCAGCGCAACGACTGCACCTACTGCGTCTCCGCGCACACCCTGCGCGGCGGCAAGGTCGGCCTGAGCGAGCAGGAGCTGCTCGACACCCGCCACGGCGCCGACGCCGGCGACCCGCACATGGACCAGGTCCTCCGGTTCACCGGGGCCGTCATGGCCTCCGCCGGCCGCGTCACCGACGAGGACCTGGCGGACGCCCGCGCCGCCGGCGTGACCGACGCCGAGATCGCGGAGGTCGTCGGCCACGTCGCCCTCAACGTGCTCTCGAACTTCTTCAATCACGTTGCGCAGCCGGACTTGGACTTTCCGTTGGTCCCGGCGCACCTCGCCGAGTAGAGTCTTCGCGGCCGAGCAGGGGTGCCGGGCGCGACGAAGCGTCCGGCACCCCTGTGGCTTGTGTGACAGACCGACTGGGGCGATCGAAGCGGGTGGCCGACCAACCACCTGGTGCGAGGAACTGCCGCCTGCGCGGCAGGGGGGAATTCACGTGGACATCGACGCAAGAACCCTTCGGACCTTCCGCGAGGTGACCCTCACCGGGTCCTTCACCCAGGCGGCGCGACGCCTCGGGTACTCGCAGTCCAGCGTCACGGCACAGATGCGTGCCCTGGAGAGGCAGGTGGGCGAGCCCGTCTTCGAGCGGCTTCCCAACGGCGTGCGGCTCACGCACTCCGGCACCGTCCTGCGTGACTACGCACGCCAGATCCTCACCCTCGTCGGCGAGATGGAGACGGCCCTGCGCAGGCCGGCGGCCAATCCGCCGCGCCTCACCGTCGGCATCGTCCCCGCCCTGGCCTACGGGCAGCAGCTCGCCCGGGTCACCCACATCGGGCGGCGGCTGCTCTCCGGCGTCCAGCTCGCCCTGCGGGTCATGGGAACCTCCGAGGTCCACGACGCCTTCCGGTCCGGCGCCATCGACGGCGCCCTCGTCCTCACCGTCGTGGACGCGGAGGACCCGACGACCCTGTTAGCCGACCAGTCGCACCCCGAACGCTCCGACGACCTCACCGAAGTACGGCTCCAGGAAGTCGAGTTCGTGCCCGTCATGAGCATCGGCCACCGGCGCGGCGGCCACGGCCGCCAGGTCGTCATCGCCGACCCCGACTGTCCCTCCCAGCGCTGGCTGCCCGAGTTCCTCCGACTGCGCAGCGACACCGCGCCCGAGATCCACGAACTCGGCTCCATGGCCGGCGTGCGTGCCGCCACCCAGGCCGGCCTGGGCTGCGCCATGCTCCCCACGGCCCTCGCCGCCTCCCCCCAGGAGGCCGACGGGCTGCGCCTCCTCCCCGGCGTGCCCCGGATGCGCTGGAACGCCTCCCTCCTCCTCGGCCGCCACGACACCCGCCCCGCCCTCGACCGGCAGAACCTGACGGAGACCCTCCGCCAGGCCACCGCACTCGCCTGCGCCGTCCACCCCGGCGACCGGCGTCGTGTGACCGCGGCCGGCGTCCTGGGCGGTGAGCCCGGCGTGCTCGGCGCGGAGGGCGAAGTCCTCGGCGGGGGTGCGCTCGGCGCCGAGGGTTCCGTGCTCGGCGGCGACCCCGCCGTTCTCGACCCGGATCCGAGCATCGCCTCCTGACCCCCTCCGCCGGAGGCCGCGCGCCCCGCCCCTGACCGGTGTCGCGGCGCATCACCCCCGGCCGGTGTCGCGACCGCCACCCTGACCGGTGTCGCGTCCACCACCCCCTGACCGGTGTCGCGGCGCACCGTCGACTTCCCCCGGCCCCACCCCCGACCGGGTCCTTGCGGGAGCGACGGCGCGCCGCGGCACCTCCCTGCCCGGTGCCGCGTCGGCGCTGTTCCGGCCGCGGTTCGGCAGGGGTTCCCGGTGGATAAGGTGGGGGCACGATGACACGTTTCCGCGAAAGTGTTCGGTCCCTGCTGCGGGAGCAGGTGCTCGACGCCGCCCACCGCCTCGTCGCCGCCGACGGCTGGGGCGGACTGCGTATGACCTCCATCGCGCGTGCCGCCGGAATCAGCCGCCAGACCCTCTACAACGAGTTCGGGTCGAAGGAGGCCATCGGCAACGCGCTGGTCCAGCGCGAGCTGGAGGGCTTCCTGGTCGGCATCCAGCGTGAACTCGACGCGCACCGGGGCGACCTGGAGGCCGCTGCCTCCGCCGGGGTGGGCTACACGCTCCAGCAGGCCGTGGACAACCCCCTCGTCAAGAGCGTGCTGGTCGCGGCGCGCGGCGGCGAGGACGACCTGCTCGCCTATCTGACCACCCGCCCCGAGCCGGTCTTCGGCACGGCGATGGCGATGCTCGACGCGTACGCGATCGAGGCGTGGCCCGACGTGGACGAGGAGTCGCGCGGACTCGCCGTCGAGGCGATCGTGCGGCTCACGGTCAGCCACATCGTGCAGCCGGTGGCCTCGCCCGAGGAGTCGGCGCGGCGCATCGCCCGGATCACGGCGAGGATCGCGTACCCGGGCGGTGTCTGAGCCGCGCACGCCTGTGGGGCGGGGGCTCCGCGTGAAGTCGGCGAGGCCCGGTGCCGGAGACGGGGGATCTCCGGCACCGGGCCTCTGTTGAAGATTGTACGAGAAGGTGGAGGTCTGTTGTCCACCCGGGGGTGCCGGATCCGGATGGCGAAGCGCGGGCGTACGGGGTACATGTCCTGTGAGGCGCATCACCGGTGACGACAGGGAGGCCGCCGTGGAGGGCAGAAGCAAAGGGTTCGTGCATTCCTTCAACCGTCTCGGCGGGTACGGCTTCGTCGTCCCGGTGGGCTCCGAGGACCAGGTGTACTTCAGTGCCGAGGACATCGAGGGCGGTGACACGACCCTCTCGGAGGGGCAGCAGGTCACCTTCGTCCTGGTCCTCGGCGAGGGCCGTTTCGAGGCGAAGGAGCTGCGCATCTGACGCCGCCGGGGGCTGCCTACGATGGCCCCATGTCTGAGCGAGTGGATCCCGAGGCCGCCTCCCGTCCCCATGAGCGGACGCCGGGCCCGCGCGAACTCTCGGCGGCGGCCGGGGTGTTCGCGCTGCTCTCGGACCCGACCCGGCTCCATCTGGTGTGGCTGCTCACCCATGGCGAGGCCGATGTGACCGCCCTGACGGAGGCGTGCGGCGCGGCGCGGCCGGCGGTGAGCCAGCATCTGGCGAAGCTGCGGCTCGGCGGGCTCGTCCAGTCGCGCAAGGACGGACGCCGGGTCGTGTACGCGATGCCGGACGGGCATCTGAGACGTCTGGTGGTCGAGGCGATCAGCCGGGCCGACCACGAGGTGAGCGGCGAGCCCTGGCACTCCTGAGGGTCGGAGTGCGGCCGTAGCGGTGAGCGGCCGCCGACGCCGGCGCGAGGCGGACTTCCCGTGGTCCGTGCCCCGTGTCCCGCGTAAACATGTGCGCACATGCGCACATGTCAGCTACGGTGGAGACGTCAGTCGTTCGTCGTCCGCCGTGGCCGACCGGGGGCGCCCATGCTGTCCGTGCTGCGTGATCACACCTTCCGCCGCCTGTTCGGCGCCCAGGTCGTCGCCCTGGTCGGCACCGGCCTCGCCACCGTGGCGCTGAGCCTCCTCGCCTACGACCTCGCCGGCGCGAACGCCGCCGCCGTCCTCGGCACCGCCCTCGCGATCAAGATGGCCGCGTACGTGGGGATCGCCCCGGTCGTCGCCGCATTCGCCGACCGCGTGCCCCGGCGGACCCTGCTCGTCTCGATGGACCTGGCGCGGGCCACCGTCGCCCTCTCCCTGCCCTTCGTCACCCGGGTGTGGCAGGTCTACGTCCTGATCCTGCTGCTCCAGGCCGCCTCCGCCGCCTTCACCCCGGCCTTCCAGGCGACCGTGCCCCAGGTCCTGCCGGACGAGCGGTCGTACACCGAGGCCCTCTCCCTCTCCCGGCTCGCCTACGACCTGGAGAGCCTGGCCAGCCCGGTGCTCGCCGCCGCGCTGCTCACCGTCGTCCCGTACGCCTGGCTCTTCACCGGCACCGCCGTCGGCTTCCTCGCCTCCGGGCTCCTCGTCCGCTCGACGACCCTCCCGCCACCGGCCGCGAGACCGGCGGCGCCCGACGCGCTCCCGGCCGCCCCCGCACCCGCCGCGCCCGCCTCGCCCCCCGAGGCCGACGGCCGGGCCCGGCGTGCGTACGCCAAGGTCGCCTTCGGGACCCGGCTCCTGCTCGCCACCCCGCGCCTGCGGGCCCTGCTCGCCCTCGACCTGGCCGTCGCGGCGGCCGGGGCGGTGGTGCTCGTCGACACCGTGCTGCTCGTACGGGACACCCTGGGCCGCTCCGCCGGCGACGTACCGCTCGCCCTCGGCGCGTACGGGGCGGGTTCGATGGCGGTGGCCCTGCTGCTGCCGCGGGTCCTGGGGCGGGCCGACGACCGTGCGGTGATGGTGCGGGCCGCGTTCGTGCTGCCCGGGGCGCTCGGGCTGCTCGCCGTGGGCCTCGCCGCCGCGCCGGGTGGGTGGTCCTGGCCGGCGCTGCTCGGGCTCTGGCTTGTCGTCGGCGCGGCCGGTTCGGCGGTGCTCACGCCCGGCGGCCGGGTGGTGCGCCGTTCGGCCGCCGGCGGTGACCTGCCCGCCGCCTTCGCGGCCCGCTTCTCGCTGTCGCACGCCTGCTGGCTCGTCACCTACCCGCTCGCCGGCTGGCTCGCCGTGCGGTCCGGCCCCGCCGCGTCGGCGGCCGTACTCGCCGCCGTCGCGCTGCTCGGGGCGGTGGGCGCGGCACGCCTGTGGCCCCGCCCGGACCCGGTCGAGCTGCCGCACACCCACCCCGAACTCCCGGTCGGCCACCCGCACCTGGCGGGAGCGGGCGGCCCGCACGCGCACGACTTCCACATCGACGCACTGCACCGGCACTGGCCCAGGGGGTGTCCGGAAGGTCCCGCCCGGCTCGCGGCGTCCGGCCCGCGGGCGTCGGGTCAGCGCGGGAGGCGCATCTCCAGGCCGTCCAGGACCACGTCCAGGCCGTAGGCGAACTTCTCGTCCCGGATGGCGACGGGGTCGACCGTGGCGTGGGTGGCGGCGTCGGCGTACGCCTCGGCGAGGTGGTCGTGGTCGGCCGCCGCCTGCTGGGCGGCGGGCATGAGGCGGGCGATGAAGCCGGCCTCGGTGTCCCCGGAGCGGGCGACGGTGGTGAGCCAGGCGGCCTCGGTGGTGCTCATGCCGATGACGTACGACAGCAGGGTGTCGATCGCGCGGCTCGGCTCGGGGAAGCCGACGGCCGTGAAGAGGGCGGCCAGGCGCTCGGAGTACGCCATGAGGTTGGGGCCGAGGTAGGCGAGTCCGGCCTGGCCGAGGACGGACGAGAGCCAGGGGTGACGCAGGGCCGTCGCGCGGAAGGAGGCGGCGGCCTCGGTCGCGGCCTCGCGCCAGGGCCCGCCGGGTGCCGGGACCGCGATCTCGGCGGCGACCTCGTCCACCGCGAGCTCCATCAGCTCGTCCTTGGTCGCGACATGGCGGTAGAGGGAGGTCGCGCCGGCGTTCAGCCGGGCGCCGAGCTTGCGCATGCTGAGGGCCTCGATGCCGTCGGCGTCGAGCATGACGATCGCCTCGCGGACGATCGCGGTCCGGCTGAGCGCGGGCTGGTCGGGGGCGGACTGCTCCCGTGCCCATACGGACGGGACGGGCTTCGCCTTGGTGGCCATGGTCCTCCTTCGCCGCGTACGGCGTTCCGTGCGTACGACCTTCGCTGCGTACATCGTGCGCATTCAGCGTACAGCTCTCCAGGGTTGCGAACACTGTGCGCAGCTGCGTACAGTGTTCGCATCGAAGGAAGTCGAACGGAAACCGAGGGGGAACTCCCGATGGAAACCCGCAACCCACGCCGCTGGTGGATCCTGGTCGTGCTGTGCCTCAGCACGCTGGTCCTGGTGGTCGACAGCATGGCGCTGACCGTCGCGGTCCCCTCCATGACCGAGGACATCGGCGCGAGCGCCCAGGACATCCAGTGGATCCTGGACTCCTACATCCTGGTCTTCGCGGGGCTCCTGCTCACCTCGGGAAGCCTCGGCGACCGCTTCGGCCGGCGGAAGATCATGATCATCGGCCTGCTGCTCTTCGGTGCCGCGTCCCTGGCCGCGACGGTCTGCACCAGCCCCGGCGAGGTCATCGCCGCCCGGGTCACGATGGGTGTCGGCGGCGCGCTGATCATGCCCTCGACGCTCTCCATCCTCATCACCGTCTTCGAGGAGGACGAGCGTCCCAAGGCGATGGCGGCCTGGGGTTCCGTGTCGATGCTCGGCCTGGTCGGCAGCCCGGTCCTCGGCGGTGTCCTGATCGACCACTTCTCCTGGCACTCGATCTTCTTCATCAACGTCCCGATCGTCGTCCTCGCCGTCCTCGCCGCTCTCACCCTCATGCCCGAGTCGAAGGGTCCGTGGCAGAAGCCCGACCCGCTCGGCGCGATCCTCTCCGCCGTCGGCATGACCGCCCTGATCTGGTGGATCATCGAGATCCCGCAGCACGGCGCCTTCGAGGGCCGCTCGCTCGTCACCCTGGCCGTCGCGGTCGTGACCCTCGGCGGATTCGTGGTCTGGGAGAACGTCACCCCCGAGCCGATGGTCCCGCTGGTCCTCTTCAAGCACCGCAACTTCAGCGGCGGTTCGCTCTCGCTGACCCTCGTGCAGATCGGCAACGGCGGCCTGCTCCTCGTCCTCACCCAGTACCTGCAGTTCGTCCTCGGCTACTCGCCGGTCAAGGCGGGCCTCGCCTTCGTCCCGCTCGCCGTCGCCGCGCTGATCGGCAACGGCGCCGGCGCCGGTCTCGCCGCGAAGACCGGCAACCGGATCCTGATCCTCGTCGGCATGCTCGTCATGGCCTCCTCCTTCGCCCTCCTCACCACGGTCGACGCCGACTCCGGCTTCACCGTCCCGGCCGTCGCCCTCGGCCTCCTGGGCCTCGGCGCCGGCCTCGCCATGCCGGCCGCCGTCGGCGCGCTGATGAGCACCATCCCCGAGGAGAAGGCGGGCGTCGGCTCCGCCCTGAACGACACCATCCAGCAGGCCGGCACCGCGCTCGGCATCGCCATCCTCGGCTCGCTCCTCACCAGCACCTACTCCCGTGAGATGCCGGCCGACGCCCCCGAGCAGGCCAAGCAGTCCATCGGCGGCGCCCTCGCCGCCGCCCAGGGCGACGCCCGCCTGGTCGACGCCGCCCGCGACGCCTTCACCTCCTCGATGTCCACCACCTTCACCATCAGCGCCATCGGCGTCCTCGCGGCCGCCGTCCTCGCCACCCTCGTCATGCGGGACACCAAGCCGACCGAGCCCGCCCCCGCCACCGACGGGCCGGAGCCGGAGCCGGAGTCGCGGTCGGAGTCGGAGTCGCAGACGGGGGAGAAGACGGAGTCCGTCGCCTGACCTCCTCGCACGGAAGAGCCGGTGCCCTCAGGGGCACCGGCTCTTCCGTGTGGATACGCGCGGTCGTGGTGACGCGGTGACGACGTGGTGGCGTGGTTCCGTCAGCGAGCCGTCGTCGGCGCCGGGCCGGACGCCACGGCGAGGGCGAGCGCGAGGCCGTGGGCGAGCTGTCGCCCGAGGTCCGCCTCGGGGTCGGCGCGGACGAGCCGCCGGACGGCCTGCATCGCCTCCCACGCGGAGATCTCGGCCAGCGTCCGCCCCCACGACTCGCCGAGCCGGTCGGAGAGGTAGGCGCAGAACCCGAGCTGAATCGTTCCTTCGCGTGCGCGCTCCTCCTGATGCGCCTTGAGCGCCGCCGTCAGGAACGCCGTCGCCTTCCGCGGACCCAGTGCGCTCAGGATGATCCGCAGATACGGGTCCACCAGCCGCGCACTCGCGGGCCGGGGCACCTGGCGGCCTGACCGCTCCGTCGGCTGCAGGGTGGGGAGCACAGGTGGACGAGCGGGACGGCTGTGCGGGTGCGGACGGTCGTGCGGGGCGGACGGCAGAGCATCCCGGTAGTCGTTGGCCATGGGCTCACAGTTATGCGACACCCCCCGGCCCCGCACCCCGCGACACACCCGACGGCGCCTTCAACCCCCGAACGGACGTGTGGCGCGGACGCGGGGCACGGACACACGGACCGGATACGGCCACCGACGTCCGGCCCCGACACGGGCACGGATCCGAGCGGCACGGCGGGTCGTTCACGCGCCGGACTTCCGGGCGTGTGCGTCGAGGGCGAGCCAGACACGGTCGCGCGTGACGGGGAGCCGGGTGAAGCGGATGCCGGTGGCGTCGCGGAGGGCGTTGACGAAGGCGGGGGCGACGGGGTTGAAGGGGCTCTCGCTCATGGACTTGGCGCCCAGGGGGCCGATCGCGTCGGTCGTCTCGGTGAAGTGCACCTCGGTGCGGGGGACGTCGGCGTACTGGGGAAGGCGGTAGCGGCGGAGGGCGGCGGTGGTCACCTCGCCGCGGTCGTCGACGCGGACGTCCTCGAAGAGGGTGGCGCCGAGGGCCTGGGCGACCCCGCCCTCGACCTGGCCCCGGCACTGCATCGGGTTCATCACCTTGCCCGCGTCGGCCGCGTGGACGCTGCGCAGGATGCGGATCTCCCCGGTGCCCGGGTCGACGGCGAGCTTGAACCACTGGGCGTTGAAGGCCACCGAGCGCGGCGAGCCGCCCCAGTGCCCGTCCGCCGCGAGCTCCTCCGCCGCGCCGAGGGCGTGCCCCGCCTCGTACAGCTCCTTCAGCGTCACGAGCCGCCCGCCGCAGTCGACGGCCTCGGCGCCGAGCACGCACGCGTGGCGGGGCACGCCCGTGTGGCGCGCCGCCAGGGTGCGCAGCCGCTCCGCGAGGGAGGTCGCCGCCAGCAGGACCGCCTTGCCGGCGACCACGGTTCCGGCCGAGCCGAAGGCGCCGGTGTCGTGGCGGACGACGTCGGTGTCGGACTGCCGGACCGTCAGGCGGTCCTGCGTGGTGTGCAGCGCCCCGGCCGTGATCTGCTGGTGGACGGTGGTGGTGCCGTTGCCGAACTCGGCAGTGCCGACGGCGATGTCGTACGTCCCGTCCGGGAGGAGGGAGACGCGGGCGTCGGCGTGGTGACCGCCGGGCGGTCCGGTGGCGATCATCGCCATCCCGGCGCCCTGGCCGACCAGCCACCCCTCGGGCACGTCGTCGTCGGCGTCCTCCGCGATCGCCTTCCGTACGACGGACAGGCACTGGTCGAGGCCGTAGGAGGCGATGTGGAGGTCCTCCTCCTCGCCGATGGGGCTGTGCATGGCCTCGCCCGGCCCGATGATGTTCCGCTCCCGGAAGGCCAGCGGGTCCATGCCGAGGAGACGGGCCAGCTCGTCCATCACGGACTCGACGGCGAAGGTGACCTGCCCCAGCCCGTAGCCCCGGAAGGCGCCCGCCGGCACGACGTTCGTGTAGACCGAGTAGGCGTCGACCTTCTTGTGCGGGGCGCGGTAGACGGCGAACGACTCCCCGACGCTGTGGAACATCACCGCCGGGCCGTGGTTGCCGTACGCGCCCGTGTCGGACACGACCCGCATCCGGACGGCGGTGAGCGTGCCGTCCGCGCGCGCCCCCACCTTGATCCCGATGGTGAACGGGTGCCGGGTCGTGGCGCCGTGGAACTGCTCCGCGCGGGTGTACTCCAGTTTCACGGGCCGCCGCAGCTTCAGGGCGGCGAGGGTGACGACGTCCTCGGTCAGCATCTCCTGCTTGCCGCCGAAACCGCCGCCGACCCGGCCCGCCACCACCCGGACCTCGTCCTCGGGCAGACCGTGGAGGGCGCACAGCGCCCGCCGGGTCAGGAACGGCGTCTGGGTGGACGAGCGTACGGTGAGCCGCTCGCCCGTACCGTCCTCCTTCGGCTCGAAGTAGGCGACACAGCCGTGGGTTTCGAGGCTGGCGTGCTGCACGCGCTGCGTGCGGAAGGTCTCCTCGTACACGACGTCGGCCTCCGAGAACCCCTGCTCGACGTCGCCGATCTCGCCGTGCACCTCACCGGCCACGTTGTTCTCGACGCGGGCGATCCGCTCCCGAGGGCCCTTGCCGGCGTGCAGGACGGGCGCGCCCGGGCGCATCGCCTCCTCGGGGTCGACGACGTACGGCAGTTCCTCGTACGTCACCTCGATCCGGCGGCACCCCTCCTCGGCCGCCCGCTCGCTGTCGGCGACGACGGCCGCGACCCGCTGCCCGACGTACCGGACGACGCTGTCCAGGACGCGGGTGTCGTCGGGGTCCTCCGTCGGATGCTCGTGGCGGGCGGTGGAGTACAGCGTCGCGGGGGCGTCCTCGTGGGTGAGGACGGCGTGCACCCCCGGGACCCTCAGCGCGGCCGCGGTGTCGATCGCGACGATCCGGGCGTGCGGGTGCGGCGACCGCAGCAGCTTCATGTGCAGCAGGCCCGGGACGTCGACGTCGAAGGTGTAGCGGGCGGTGCCGGTCACGACCTGCGGCCCGGCCGGCGCGCTCACGTTGCGGCCCACCGCCCGTCCCGCGCAGGGACGTTCGGTGTGCTTCACCCCCCGCACGGCGTCCTCGATCGCCCGGTAGCCCGTGCAGCGGCAGATGTTGCCCTTGAAGGCACGCGGAAGGTCGTCCAGCCTGCCGTCGTCGTGCGCGGAGCCCCGCTCGGCCTCCAGCGCGGCCGTCGTCATCAGGAAACCGGCGGTGCAGAAGCCGCACTGGTAGCCCTGCGCGTCGAGGAACCTCTGCTGCACGGGGTGGAGTTCGCCGTCCGGCGAGGCCAGCCCCTCCACCGTGGTGACGGCGCGCCCCTCGGCCCGTACGGCCGGATAGAGGCAGCTGTGCACGGGCTCACCGTCGACGTGCACGGTGCAGGCGCCGCAGTCTCCCGCGTCACAGCCCTTCTTCACCCCGAACCACCCCCGCTCCCGGAGGTAGGTGCGCAGACACTGGCCGGCGCGCGGCGTGGTGTCGAAGGGCCGTCCGTTGACATGGAGTTCGAAGCTCATCGGGCGCCTTCCTCGGAGCCGTGGGACGTGGCGAGTTCGCGGCGGACCTCCTCGGCGAGGCGCAGCCCCATGTGGCGGCGCCAGGCCGGCAGTCCGTGGATGTCGTCGAACCAGCCGTCGTCGGCGACGGCCGACACGATCGCCCGCCGGAGCTGATCGCGTTCCGGCGGCAGCGGGAACCAGAAGCGGTACGGGCGTACGGTCGCCGCGGTGATCGTCACCGCCGTCGAACCGTCCAGCGGGTCGAGCGTCCCGGTCACCAGCGCGCCCGAGCGCCCGAGTCCGTACAGCGAAGCCTGCCGGAAGGCCGTACGGCGCCGCAGGGCGCGGCCGGGCAGGGTGACCGAGCGGAGCAGTTCGCCCTCCGCGAGGTCCTTGCGTCCGGCGCCGGTGATGAAGTCGACGACGTCGACCCGGCGCAGCGAGCCGTCCTGCGCCTGGAGGAGGCAGCTGCCGTCGAGTGCGGCGGTGAGCGAGATCATGGGGCCGGCCGGCAGCCCGTTGCACAGGTTCCCGCCGACGGTCGCCATGTTCCAGATCTTGAACGAGGCGAGGAACGCGCGGCAGCACTGCTCGAACAGCGGCGCCGCGGCCTCGTCCAAGGTCCGCGCATGACGGGAGAGCTGGGCGATCGTGCAGGTCGCGGCGATCTCCAGCGACCCGTCCGGCCGGCGGGTGAGCGGCTCCCAGCCCATCCGGCTCAGGTCGCGCAGTCGGCGCAGGTGCGGCTGGGGCTCGGAGAACAGGTAGGTCCCTCCGCCGAGCCAGGCGTCCCCTGGTCGCCACGGCTCGCGCAGCCGCGCGTCCCGTACGTCCGTGACCGTGTTCAGATCCATGCCACCCCATGCCTTCCGACCCGTGCTTTCAGGCCAGTGAAGCCGGGAGGGGGCGACCGGCACGACTGGTCCGGAAGCCGGAAAACCCCCACCTCGCCGGGGTGGGCACTGGAGGATCGACCAGGAGGAATTCCGGCCCCTCGGCCGGGCGTCCACGGTGCCGCGACCCGCGTCCGCCGTGCGGAGGCGAGAGGAGGACCGCCCGCGGGCGCACGGAGCGCCGCACGGGCGGTCGCGCCGTCAGTACACGTCGCGGACGTAGCGCCTGTCGGCGGACAGCTGTTTCACGTAGGCCGTCGCGTCCTCCGGGCTCATGCCGCCGTGCCGTGCGACGACGTCGCGGAGTGTCTGGTCGACGTCCTTCGCCATGCGGGTGGCGTCGCCGCAGACGTAGAAGTGGGCGCCGTCGCGGAGCCAGGACCAGAGCACGGCGCCGTGTTCGCGCATGCGGTCCTGGACGTAGACCTTCTTGCGCTGGTCGCGGGAGAAGGCGGCGTCGAGACGGTCGAGGTGGCCGGCGGCCAGGTGGTCCTCGAGCTCCTGCCGGTAGTAGAAGTCCGTGGCCTCGCGCTGTTCGCCGAAGAAGAGCCAGTTCGGGCCCGTGTGTCCGCGGGCCCTGCGCTCCTGGAGGAAGCCGACGAAGGGTGCCACACCGGTTCCGGGACCGACCATGATCATGGGGGCCGCCGGGTCGGCGGGCGGGCGGAAGGCGGGGGAGCGCTGCACGAAGACCTGGACGGGGCCGTCGTCGGCGCCGTCGGCGAGGTAGGTGGAGCAGACGCCCCCGCGGTCGCGTCCGCGGTCGTTGGTGTAGCGGACGACGGAGACGGTGAGGCTGACCTCGCCCGGGCGGGCGAGCGGGCTGGAGGAGATCGAGTACAGGCGCGGCTGCAGCCGCTTGAGCGCCCCGGTCCAGTCCCCCGCGGACGCCCGGACGGGGAAGGCGCCGATCAGGTCGGCGGCCTGGAGCCCCCAGCTCCATTTGGCGAGCTCGTCCTTGTTGCCGGGGCGCAGAAGCCGCTTCAGCTCGTGGCTGCCGGTGCGGTCGGCGACGAACCTGAGGAGGTCCGGGGTGATGCGGCTGATGTCCAGGCGGGTGCGCAGGGCCTCGGCGAGCGGCACGGGGCCGATGTCGCCGACGGCGACCGGCTCGTCCGGATCGAGTCCGGTGAGCGCGAGCCATTCGCCGACGAGCCCGGCACCGTTCACCGGCCACACGCCGAGCGCGTCGCCCGCCTCGTACGCGAGCTCGCCGCCCCGGGTGTCGAACGAGAACCGCCGCACCTCCTTCCCCGAACCCGGCAGGCTCAGCAGCCGGTTCCCGACGAGCAGCGTCGCGAACGGCGACGCCTTGGAGTACATGCCGCGGCCGGCGGCGGTGGTGACCGCGCCAGGGGCCGAAGCCTGGCCGTGGGCCGACGTCCGGGCATGGGCCGAAGCCGGAGCGGGGCCGGGACCCGCGACCGGTACCGGCGAGGTCGCCGGAGCCGACGCGGCCGCGGGGCCGGGCGGCGCCGCCGCGCTCAGGGAGGCCAGGACCCCCGTCAGCCACGCGCCGGTGCTCTCCTCGTGGTCGGGCTCGCAGTCGGTACGCGGGTGCAGACGGGTCGCGCCGAGTTCCGCGAGGCGCTCGTCCACGCGCCGGCCGTGCCCGCAGAAGTCGTCGTAACTGGAGTCGCCGAAGGCCAGTACGGAGAAGCGGAGTCCCGTCAGCGGCGGGGCGTCCGGTGCGCTGAGCGCCTGCCAGAAGGCGGCGCCGTTGTCGGGGGCGTCGCCGTCGCCGAACGTGCTGGTGACCACCAGCAGATCCGTCTGCGGGCCGAGTTGGGCGAGGTCGGCGTCCGTCATGGACAGGAGTTCCGGCACGCGCCCCGCTCCGGACAGGGAGCCGGCGACGGTGGCGGCGAAGTCCTCGGCGTTCCCCGTCTGGGACGCCCAGAGGATCAGCAGCCGGCGCGCGGGCACGGCGCCCTCCCCGGCGGGTGCGCCGGCCGGGGAGGCCGTGGACGGGGAGGCGCCCGTGCCCGGCGGCGTGAACGGCGAGGACGAGCCGGTGCGGGAGAACATGCCGGCGAGGAGCCCGTCGACCCAGAGCGCGCGGGCCGGGTCGAGCGGGGCGCCGGACGGCAGCACCGGGACCGGGACCCGGTCCCCGGGCGGCGCGGCGGTCGCCGTGGCCAGGCCCGGCAGACCGGACAGGCCGGAGACGTATCCCGCGAGGTACTGGCGCTCGGACGCGGTGAACGACGGCGGCGCGGCGAGGTCGGCGACGCCGAGCAGCGAGGCGAGCAGGGCCCCGGCCGTGCTCGCCGCGCCCGCCCCGTCGGCGGGGGCCGGAGCGGGGGAGGGGGAGGGGGAGGCGGGCGTCTTCGGGACCGCCGGGTCGTCGCCCCGGCGGGCCGGGGGCACCGGGGCCGCCGTCCGGCAGAGGGCGACCGCACACGCCTTGAACTCCGGCTGGAAGGAGACCGGGTCGACGGCGTCGTTGGTGACGGCGTTGATGCTGAGGTACTCGCCGAACAGGTCGTTCCAGTGGAACGGCGCGAAGCAGTCGCCCGGCCTGACCCGGTCGGTCACCACGACGGGGAGCACGGCGCGGCCGCGGCGCGAGGATATCTCCAGGTGGTCGCCGTCGGTGACGCCGAGCGCCGCCGCGTCCTCCGGGTGGACCTCGACGAAGGGGCCCGGGTCGAGCTTCGCGAGCTTGGCCACCTTCCCGGTCTTCGTCATGGTGTGCCACTGGTGCTGGAGGCGCCCGGTGTTGAGGACGAACGGGTAGTCGTCGTCGGGCAGTTCGGCCGCCGGAAGGTGGGGCCGGGCGAAGAACCGGGCCCGCCCGCTCGGCGTCGGGAAGGCCAGCCGGGGCCGGCTGCCGTCCTCGCGTTCCCGCAGCGACTGGCTGACGCCGTCGTTCACGTAACGGATCGGGTTGCGGTCGGGTCCGTCGCTCGTCGGGGCCGGCCACTGGACGGGCGTGGTGCGCAGCCGCTCGTACGTCACACCGCGCAGGTCCCAGCCGGTCTGGGGGTTCCAGGCCCGCTTGAGCTCCTCGAAGACCTCCTCCGCGCTCGTGTACGTGAAGGCGTCGGCGAAGCCCATCTCGCACGCGACGCGCGCGATGAACCGCCAGTCGGGCAGGGCCTGTCCGGGCGGGTCGACGACTCCCTGGACGAGGGTGAGGTTCCGTTCGGAGTTGATCATGACGCCGTCGGACTCGGCCCACAGCGTGGCCGGCAGCACCACGTCCGCGTACGCGTTGGTCTCGGTCTCCGCGAACACGTCCTGGGTGACGACCAGTTCGGCGGCCTCCAGGGCGGCGATCACCGTCTTGCGGTTCGCGACCGAGGCCACCGGGTTGGTGCAGATGATCCAGCACGCCTTGATGTCCCCGGCGGCCATCCGCTCGAACATGTCCACCGTGCCGCCGCCGAACTCCGTGCGGACGGACCCCTCGGGGACGTTCCACAGCTCCTCGACGAAGGCGCGGTCGGCGTCGACGAGGACCGACCGCTGCCCGGGCAGCCCCGGCCCCATGTACCCCATCTCGCGCCCGCCCATGGCGTTGGGCTGGCCCGTCAGCGAGAAGGGCCCCGATCCCGGCCGGCACAGCGCACCGGTGGCGAGGTGCAGATTGACCAGCGCGTTGGTGTTCCAGGTGCCGTGGGTGGACTGGTTGAGCCCCATGGTCCAGCAGCTCGTCCAGTCGCCGGCCTCCCCGATCCACCGCGCCGCCTGCCGGATGTCGGCCTCGGCGAGCCCGGTGATCTCGGCGACCCGGGCGGGCGGATAGTCGGCGAGGAAGCCGGGCATCCCCTCCCAGCCCTCCGTGAACTCGGCGATGAACGCCTCGTCGGTGTGGCCGTCGGCGACCAGCAGGTGCAGCAGCCCGTTGAGGAGGGCCAGGTCGGTGCCGGGCCGTATCTGCAGGAAGAGGCCGGCCTTGTCGGCCGTGGCGTTGCGGCGCGGATCGACGACGATCAGCTTCGCCCCCGCCTTGACCCGGTCCATCATGCGCAGGAAGAGGATCGGGTGGCAGTCCGCCATGTTCGCGCCGATGACGAAGAACACGTCGGCCCGGTCGAAGTCCTGGTACGAGCCGGGCGGGCCGTCCGCGCCCAGCGACAGCTTGTAACCGGAGCCCGCCGAGGCCATGCACAGCCGGGAGTTCGACTCGATGTACCGGGTCCGTACGAAACCCTTGGCCAGCTTGTTCGCCAGGTACTGCGCCTCCAGCGACATCTGCCCCGAGACGTAGAACGACAGCGCGTCCGGCCCGTGCTCGTCCATGATCGCGCGCAGCCGGCCCGCCACCGCCGTCACGGCGGCGTCGACGTCCGTCTCGTCGAGCTCTCCGCCGCGCTCGGCCCGGACGAGCGCGGTCCGCGCCCGCCCGCCGGCCGCCATCATGTCCGCGCTGGTCGAGCCCTTCGTGCACAGCCGCCCGGAGTTCGTCGGGTGCGCCTTGTCACCGGAGGACCTCACCGCCCGCCGCAGCCCCGTCTCCGGGTCGCGCGCCACGTCGAGGACGATCCCGCAGCCGACTCCGCAGTACGAGCAGACCGTCCGGACAGCCTCGGTCCGCGAGTCCGACGACGCCACCGGGACTCCTCCCCCTCAGGAACCATCCGCCGTCCCGACCTGCGCCGGTACGCCGGACCGTGGGAGGTCTCCCACGGCCACGACCGTACGAACCGCGGGTTTCCGGACCGTCACACCCCACGGGTGCCCGGCGTTACGCGCCCCGCACGACGGCCGGGAGACTACGGTGAGCGACACGAGGACCGCTCAAGGCCCACCAGGGCCCTCGGGGGTGTCCTGCCGATCAGGCCGGGCTCGCGGCCTGACCCGGCGCATCGGCGCGGGGACGCCGGAAGGCGTCAAGACGCACCGACCGGGCTCACTCGATGGTGTGGATTCGAGGGGCGGCTCGGGGGCAGCCGTGCGCGAGGGGCGCGCGCGGGGCGCGCCGTACCGCGCACGGCGGCGGCACGTCTCACCCGCCGCGAGGACCGCCTTTCCGCGACACCTCCCCGCCTCCGGACGCGCCACGGCCCCTCCCCGGATCCCTAGACTCCGCGCACATGTCGCTCTGGCTGCTCAACCACTTCAGCACCTTCACCCTGGCCGTGGTCGTCGTCGGCGGGGCCGTCGTCCTCGCCGTCGCCGGCAGCGTGCTCGCGCGCCGCAGGTACCCGTCGCTGGCCGAGGGCGAGCACAACGACATGGTCGGGGTGACCCTGGGCATGTTCGGCGCGATCTACGGGATCATCCTGGCGTTCGTCATCGTCACCCTCTGGAC
Organism: Streptomyces sp. NPDC059534; assembly: GCF_042743475.1. NCBI lineage: Bacteria > Bacillati > Actinomycetota > Actinomycetes > Kitasatosporales > Streptomycetaceae > Streptomyces > Streptomyces sp. NPDC059534. The sequence goes on along the minus strand of NZ_JBHWAQ010000004.1, from coordinate 327,359 downwards.
CCAGCTGGAGAGCACCCAGACCGTCGTCGCCACCGAGGCCACCGACGTCGCGCTCATCGCCCGCGACGCCGCCGCCTTCCCGGCCCCGGTCAGGGCCCGGCTCGACGGCGCCCTCAGCGGATACGTCCACGGCGTCGTGAACCACCAGTGGCCCCTGATGCGCGCGGGAGCGCCCGACTACAACGCCACCGCCGGCAGCCTCCAGGCCGTCTTCGACGTCCTCCAGTCGTACGAGCCGAAGACCGCCCGCGAAGAGGTCTTCTACGAGGAGGCCGTCGCGCACCTCAACGACGTCGCCGCCCAGCGCCGCGCCCGCCTGACCATGGCCGAACAGCAGCTGCCGCCCCTGCTCCAGGTCCTGGCCTTCGGCGGCGCCCTGGTCCTGGTCCCCCTCACCTTCCTCTACGGCATGCGCCGCATGCGCATCCAGCTCCTCTTCGTGGCCTGCGTCGCCGGCCTCATCGGCTTCAGCCTCCTCCTCGTCGTCGTCCTCGACCGCCCGTTCGCCGGCGAGCTGAGTGTCAGCCCGGAGCCGTACCGTCAAGGGGCACTGGCCCCGTACTGGAGCGAGTCGCCGAACGTCACCCCGAACGAGCCCTCGAGCGCGGTCCCAGCAGAGGAGAACACCCCGTGAAGATCCACCTGACCAGCGTCTTCGTCGACGACCAGGCCAAGGCCCTGCGGTTCTACACCGAGGTCCTCGGCTTCGTGAAGAAGCACGACGTCCCGGTGGGCGAGGAGGACCGGTGGCTGACCCTCGTCTCGCCCGACGAGCCCGACGGCACCGAACTCCTCCTGGAGCCCGCCCGCCACCCGGCCGCGAGGACCTACCGCGACACGCTCGTGCGGGACGGCATCCCGCTCGCCCAGTTCGCCGTCGGCGACGTGGAGGCCGAGTACGCGCGCATGCGGGAGCTCGGTGTCTCCTTCACCCAGGAGCCCCGGACGACGGGCCCCGTCACCACGGCCGTCTTCGACGACACCTGCGGCAACCTGATCCAGCTCGCGAGCCGGCCGGCGTAGCGGCCCGTCAGGTGGTGGACATGGGGCCGGGCGGCAGGTGGACGGTCACGATCAGGTGGCAGGTCCCGGCGCCGGCGCCGCGATAGGCGTGCGCGGCGTCGCCGTCGAACGTCGCCGTCTGCCCGGCCTCCACGGAGTGCTCGGTCCCGTCGACGACGAGGGTCATCCGGCCGGCGGTGACCGACACGGTCTCGACGACTCCGGCCTGGTGGGGGTGGCTGGGATACTCCTCGCCCGGCTCCAGCGTCCAGCGCCACACCTCGACGGGCGCCGCGCCGGAGGTGGTCGGCATCAGGCGGGCCTCGCTGCCCCGCGGCCCGGTCCACAGGGGCGTCACGGCGTCCGCGGCGACCACCCGCACCCGGCCCTCGGAAGGCCCCTCCATCAGCGCGGACACCGAGACGCCCAGGGTGTCGGCCAGCCGGACGAGGGTGGCGAAGTCGGGGTTGCCCTGAGCCTTCTCCAGCCCGACCAGGGCGCCCTTGCTGACCTTCGCCCGCCGGCCGAGCTCGTCCAGGTGGCCGTTCCTCGGCGCCTCCTTCAGCGCCGCGACCCTCACCGTCCTCCTCGCCCCCCACTCCGACCACACCACCGTCCACTACCTCGACGCGAAGCAGTCGCACGTCACCGTCTGAACCGAGCCCGCAACGACCAGGGGGCCCGGGTTAGGGGCGCGGCTGGGGGCGGACGGTGAGGATCTGCTCGGCCTGTCCCACGGGCCCGCGGAGGTCGTGCAGCACGCTGCTGGTGAGACCTTGGCCCGTCGGGCCGAAGGACACGGTGGTGTCGAGGCCGGTCCACGGGCCTTCCGGCTGCCGGTGCAGGTGGATCGTCAGATCGAGGTTCGGGAACATCCACGCCGTGGGGTCCTGCTGGACGGCGATGCCGTTCGCGGTGTCCACGAGCGCGATGTACGAGGCGAGCGCACTGCTCTCCTCGCCCCCGACCAGGTCGACGCGCGAGGACAGCCACGCCGTCGTACGGCCCTTGCGGACCGGCGGAGTCCGCCGCACCTCGATGGAGGAGACGTACCCCCCGTCCCACTTCGCCCCCATGTCCCATGGGGGAAGCTCGTCGGGCGCGGGCACCGGCGCGCACGGGCTGTCCGCGACGGCCGAGGAGTCCAGGGACGCCAGCAGCCACGCCCGGGCGCGGACCACCGGCCGCCCGCCGATGACCACACTGGCCTCGAGGAGCTCGATGGTTCGGCCCGGACGGACGGTCTCCACCGTGATCTCGCACTCGTCGAGGGCGATACGGCCGAGGATGTCGTAACTGATCCGCGCCGGCGCGAGCCCGTCCGTCCGCCCCTCCAGGAACCCGTCGATCGCGTGCACCACGAGCCCGGCCAGCGGACTGAAGTGCTGCTCGTCCGTGCTCCACGCCCCACCCGCGTGCCCCGTGGGCTTGTACCGGTTCTCTCCGGTCCGCTCGTAGTAGCTCTCACGGACGGCGCTGCCTGTACTCACGTGATCCCTCTCCCCGGACTGCCCTGCGGCAGATAGTTGCCTCAGCCATCCATCCTAGGGACCGCGTCGATCACGGAACACCCTGACCTGCCGCGACGAGCCGCTCACCCCGCACCGCCGCACCGGTCGGACGCACGAAAGGGCCCTGCCCGTGGGACACCACGGACAAGGCCCTGCCCTCAGTGGGTCAGCACACGACCCAGTAGCCCGGGGACGTCTCCTTGATGGTGCTGGTGGCGAACAGGTTCCACAGGCCGAGGTTCTGCTCCGAGCCGTTGGCGTAGGCGTAGCCGCCGGACTGGTGCGCCCGACCGGCCTGGGTGTGGGCGTAGTTGGTGGCCGTCACACACGTCGAGGTTCCGGTGGTGGTGGCGTTGACCGGGGCGGATCTGGTGCCGGCCGTGCCGGAGGTGTCGACGGCGGCGACGGTGTAGCCGTAGGTCGTGCCGGCGGTGAGTCCGGTGTCGGTGTAGGTGGTGGTGGTGACCGGGGTGGTGTTGACCTTGGTGCCGTCGCGGTAGACGTTGTACGAGGCGGCGCCGGAGACGGCGTTCCACGTCAGCGAAGCACCGGTGGCGGTCGTCCCGCTGACGGCCAGCCCGGCCGGGGCGGGCAGCGCCGGGGTGCTCGTGCTGCCCGCGCCGAGCGCCTTGGCCATGTTCATCACGGCCGTCATCTGCGGGCCGCTCTTCTGCGCGTAGTCGGCCGACTTGTACCCCCACCAGTCCCAACAGCCGCGCGGGTTCCCGGACATGGTGGTGGTCTGCGGGTAGAGCACGATCATGTCGTTCGTGTCGGCGTACTCGTTGAGGTAGCCCTTGTCCATGAGGGCGTTGCCGACCAGGCCGTAGTACTGGTAGCAGCCGTGCAGGGTGACCATCAGCTTGCAGGAGGCACCGCTCTGGCAGCTCTGCGGGACGTACGCGAAGCCCTCGTTGCCCATGCTGATCGCACTGGGACTCCCGCCGGGCGTGTACGCGCTCTGGTCGAACTTGACCAGCTTCCCGGTCAGCGCCGAGGAACCGGCCGGTGCCACACTGCCGAACAGGTGGGTCAGCATGTCCTTCACCGGATCGCCACCACAGTTGTTGATGTACGGCGAGTCCGTGGTGGAGCAGGAGTTGGGGCCGAGCGGGCTGACCCAGGCGTGACCCGAGGGCGACGTGTCGTCGTACACCACGTCCGCGCCGAGATCGCGGTAGTACGTGGCCAGATCGTCGTTCACCGCCTCCTTGACCGTGCTGTCGTTGGTGCCGTGGAACAGCCAGACCTTGTCCCCCGCCAGATTGGCGACCGGGTCGACCTTCCCCGCCGCCGCCCGGTCCCGCGTCAGCTGCTCAAGCTGCGCCGGGGTCTTGCGGGCCATGAGCGTGTCCATACACCCGTACAAGGCCGTGTTCAGGTTGTTCTGCGCGCAGTCGTACGGCCCCGCCGAGAAGATGCCCGCCCCCTTGAACACGTCGGAGTAGGCGACGTGCATCTGGTTGGCCATGAACCCGCCGGACGAAAGCCCGCTCACGTACGCCGAGCCGATGTTGTACTGCTGCAGCGACCCCGGCGTCGGCTCCGGCACGGCCGCCGTCGCGCCACCGACCGCCGTTCCCGCGATCCCGACCGTCGCCAACACGGCCACGACAAGCTGCCTGATCTTCATTCGCATCTCCAAATGGGGGTGGGGATGCGCACATCCTGATGAGCCGATGTGGCCCCAACCACATGTCGTTCCACCACTTCCTCGGACCGCAATGTGGCGCGCCTTGCCATAGAAACGAAAAGTTCCAGCCCCTCAGCTGCGGCGATCACCCCTCGCGCCGCCCGAACCGACAGGCCCCGACACCTGCACTCTCTCGGCGACATGCCCCGGAATCACCTCCCGCGCGCCGCCGATACGGAGACACCGGTTTTCGGACACCCCCGTGGTCCGCGACCAGGCCCCATGCGCACGTGCGGGCCCCTGCGCATCGAACCACCGCGTGCGGTGCGCAGGGGCCTCTGGGCCGGTTGTCCCGCTGCGGCGAGAGCCACTCAACCGTGCTGGGCCGGTGTCGCCAGTCAAGCAGGGTTGGCCTCGGGGGAGCGATGGGAGACAGGCACAGAAAGGGATGCGCGAGGGAAGGCTGAGTACGGTGGATCATCCAAGAAGCAACAGGCCCCTCTCGGGGCACACATGCAAGCGCGGGCCCGGATGCGTCATCGCTGATGCGGATCGGTGAAGACGGGACCGCGAGGTAGGCGGTGCGGGAGTCGCCGCCGCCGTGGCCCCTGATCCGTCCGGCTGCTCGCTCTCCGCTGCCGATGCCGGTGCCGACGCCGTATGTGGGGCGCTCATTGTGGAGGGGGCTGGCAAATGTGGAAGTGGTTTATGGGGAGGGTCGGTATCTGTAATTCGGGTGGGGGGGGGTCCTCGGATATGCGGATGATGTGCCTGGGGGGGGCATAGGTACAGCTCAGGGGGTGGAAGTGCCTTCCTGGAATGCGCCAGGGGATGGCGTCCATTCGGCTGGTGGATGCGAGGGGAGGGGCGAAGGGGTTTTCTCCCTCCGGTAGCGTCGGTCGTAGTGCAGGTCACAGAAGTGGCGATTGTCCGTTCGGCTATGTGAGGCGCGTGTTCCATGACCCTGTCCATCCGTAACCAGCTGCCCGGTACCGTCACCGCCGTCACCGCGGGCGAGGCCATGGCGTCGGTGAAGGTGCGCCTGGACGGCGGCCAGAACATCACCGCCGCCATCACGGCCGACGCGGTGAAGGACCTGGGGCTGGCCGAGGGGTCGTCGGTCAAGGCCCTGGTGAAGGCGACCGAGGTCGCTCTCGCGACCGGACCCGTCGAGGGCATCTCCATCCGCAACCAGCTCGCGGGTTCCGTCACCGAGGTGTCGACCGGTGGCGCGATGGGTTCCGTGAAGGTCTCCGTCGAGGGCGGGGAGCTGACCGCCGCGATCACCAAGGACGCCGTCGAGGACCTCGGTCTGCGTGCCGGTACCTCCGTCGTCGCCCTGATCAAGTCGACGGAGATCTCCCTCTCCGCCGTCTGATCGGCCCCGCTCCCCCCGAGGGCCGCGGCACGCTCCGGCCGACGGCGGTGCTCGGATGGTGGTCGACACGGTCGCCTGTCGGCCGGGTCATCCCATGCTGCTGGAAGGCTCGGCCGGAGCCGACTCGGTGGCGAACTCGGGAAGCCGGCGGGTGAAGACCTCGATGCCCCGAAGCCAGTCGCGCACGGTGGAGCTGTCGTTCTCCGTCATGGCGTTCTCACGATCTCCGCAACGGGTGGTGTCGGGGTGCTCAGAGTCGCACGACGGTCGTCTCGGTCGCCTTGACGCTGGTCCAGACGGACACGCCGTCGGCGAGGCCGAGTTCGGCGGCGGCCTGGGGGGTGATCTCGGCGACGAGGTCGGGCGCCTCGTCGGAGGTGACGAGCACCCTGAGCCGGCTGCCGCTCGCGGTGATCTCGCGTACGGTGCCGGGCCAGACGTTGCGGGGGCTGCCGGCGGGCTTCTCGCGGTGGAGGGACACCGCCTCGGGCGCGACGATCGCGAGCGCCGGAGTGCCGGGCGGCGGCGGTTCGGCGGCGACCAGCGTGCCGCCGCCGTCGAGGGCGAGGCCGACCGGGGTGGCCGTGCCGGGCCAGGCGTTGCGGCCGAGCATCCGGGCGACCCAGGGGGACCGGGGATGGCGGGTCACCTCGGCGGGGGAGTCGTCCTGGAGGGTGCGGCCGTCCTGGAGGACGAGGACGCGGTCGGCCAGGGAGACGGCCTCGACCGGATCGTGCGTGACGATGAGGCAGACGCCGCCGAAGTCGCTGAGGTGGGTGCGCAGGGTGTGGCGTACCTGTGCCCGGGTGGTCTGGTCGAGCGCGGCGAGCGGCTCGTCGAGGACGAGGAGCCGGGGGCGGGCGGCGAGCGCCCGGGCGAGGGCGACCCGCTGGGCCTGCCCGCCGGACAGCTGGCCGGGGCGGCGGTGCGCGAGAGGGCCGACGCCCAGCCGGTCGAGCCATCCCTGCGCCTCGCGGCGGGCCTCGCCCCGGGCGACGCCTTGGACGCGGAGGCCGTACGCCGTGTTGGCCAGGGCCGTCATGTGGGGGAAGAGGGCGCCGTCCTGGGGGACCCAGGCGACCCGACGGCGGTGCGGGGGCAGGCCGGTGACGTCGGTGTCGCCGAGCCGGAGCGTGGCGTGCGCCCGGGGAGTCAGGCCGAGCAGGGCCCGGAGCAGGGTGGTCTTGCCGGCGCCGTTCGGTCCCACGACGGCGATGGTGGTGCCGGGTTCGGCGCTCAGAGTGAGACGGGTGAAGCCGGTGACATCGGCGTGCAGGGACCAGCGTTCGCCGGGCGCGGCCGGTCGGGGAAGGGCGGGTGCGGGGTTCCCGACCACCGACTCCCCGACCACCGGCTTCCCGGCACCCGGCTCCCTGGCACTCGGCTCCCCGACTACCGGCTCCCCGACTACTGGCTTCCCCACAGCCCGCCGCCCGGCCAGCGCCCCCCCGGCCGACTCCCCGGCCGACCCCCCGGCCCCGTCCCCGTCCGCCGGCGCCGCCGTGCGCCGCTCACGGTCGATCGGGGTGCCCGTCCAGCGCCCGCGCAGGCCGATCAGCACCGCCATGGCGATGGCGAGCAGCAGCAGCGAGACGGAGGTCGCCGCCTCCGGTTCGTCCTGGAGGAGCAGGTACACGTGGAGGGGCAGGGTCTGGGTGGTGCCGGGCAGGTTGCCGGCGAAGGTGATGGTCGCGCCGAACTCGCCGAGGGCCCGCGCCCAGGTGAGGGCCGCGCCCGCGACGACCCCGGGCGCGACCATGGGCAGGGTGACGGTGAAGAAGACCCGGACCGGGGAGGCCCCGAGGGAGGCGGCCGTCTCCTCGTACCGGGGGCGCAGTCCGCCGAGCGCGCCTTCGAGGCTGATGACGAGGAAGGGCATGGCGACGAAGGTCGCGGCGAGTACGGCTCCCGAGGTGTGGAACGGGAGGGTGATGCCGAACGTGTCCTCCAGCCACGGTCCGAGGAGTCCCCGGCGGCCGAAGGCGAGCAGCAGCGCGACACCGCCGACGGTCGGCGGCAGCACCATCGGCAGCAGGACCAGTGAGCGGACCAGCGATTTCCCCGGGAACGGGACGCGGGCGAGGAGCCACGCGAGGGGAACGCCGAGCAGGAGCGACAGCCCCAGGGCCCAGAAGGAGACGAGGAGCGACAGCTTCAGCGCCTGGACCGTGCCGGGGGAGCTCAGATGGCGGGCGAGCTCGCCCCACTCGGTCCGTACGAGGATCCCGAGCAGAGGCAGCGTCAGGAACGCCACGGCCAGCAGCGCGGGCAGCATCAGCGTCAGCGGCGGACGAGCGCCGGAAGTGCGCGCGCCGGACCTGCGAGCGCCGGGAGTGCCTGTTCCGGACATCCGAGCGCCCGGAGCGCCTGCGCCCGATGTGCCCGCGCCGGACTCGCCTGCGTCTGCTCGTTTCATCGATGACCCCGAAGAGGTGAAGACATGAGGAGGAGGGGCTGTCCGTTCCCCCGAACCGGACAGCCCCTCACGATGGGTGCGACCCCGGAGCCGTTACGGCTTCTGGAAGCCGGCGTCCTGGAGGATCTTCTGCCCCTCGGGCGAGGACAGCCACGCGACGAACGCGGCCGCGGCCTCGGCGTTCTTGGAGTCCTTGATCGTGGCGGCCGGGTACTTCGCGATGGCGTTCTGGGCGTCGGGGATCTCGACGGCGTCGACCTTGTCCTCGGCGCTGTCGGCGTCGGTCTTGTAGACGAGGCCGGCGTCGGCCTCGCCGAGCTCGACCTTGCTGAGGACGGCGCGCACGTTGGGCTCCTGGGAGACCGGCTTCACCGTGATCTTCTGCGCGTCGAGGATCTGCTTGCTGTACTTGCCGGCCGGGACCTCGGGCGCGGCGAGCACGACCTTGAGCTCGGTGTCCGCGAGGTCCTTGAGGGCGTCGATCTTGTGCGGGTTGCCCTCGCCGGTGGCGATGACGAGCCGGTTCCTGGCGATGATCGCCGGGGTGCCGGTGTCGGCCTTGACCTTGTCCATGCTCTTGGTGTCGGCGGTGACGAGGACGTCGGCGGGCGAGCCCTGGGCGACCTGGGCGACGAGCTCCTGCGAGCCGGCGAACGAGAAGGTGAGCTTGGTGCCCGGGTGCGACTTCTCGTAGGCGGCCCCGGCGGTCTTGAACACGTTGGTGAGGGAGGCCGCGGCGAGGACGGTCAGGTTCGCCTGCGGCGCGGCGCTCGCGGAGCCGGAGGCGGGAGAGCCGCCGGTGTCCTGCTTGGTGTCCTGCTTGGTGTCGTCGCCGGAACACGCCGAGAGCGGGACGAGCAGGGCGGCGGTGAGGGTGACGGCGGCGGCACGGCGTCTGGTGAGGGTGAAGGACATGAGGGTCTGGACTCCTTGGGAACGAAAGGAAGGTGCGGTGGGAGGCAGGCCGCGCCGACGGCCGAGGATCTCGGTACTGCGTGAGGGGTGGTCAGGTGCGGTCGATGTGCACGCTGGTCGACTTCACGCGGGCGGTGGCCTGCATGCCGACTTCCAGTCCCAGTTCCTCCACGGCCTCACGGGTGAGGAGGGAGACAAGCCGGTGCGGACCGGCCTGGATGGTCACCTGGGCCGCGATGTCGCCGAGCTTGATCGCGGTGACGATGCCCGGGAACGCGTTGCGTGCCGAGGTGTACGACGCGTCGTCGTCGTCGCTCTGCGCGAGCTCGACGGAGAACGCCGCGAGCGACTTCCCGTCGATCACGCGCCGGCCGCTCTCGTCGCGATGCGTCGCGACCCGGCCCGCGTCCGCCCAGCGCCGCGCGGTGTCGGGGCTGACGCCCAGCAATCGTGCGGCCTGCCCGATGGTGTAGGACTGCATGTGCGACACCGTAGGGCGCTCCGGCTGTCATCTGCAACAAACCCGTACGACCCTCCATCGCGAATGAGAGATCGCTTGGAGAAAGGTACGAGGAGGTGGCGGGGGGTGTCTCACTCCGTGGATGCGGTGCCGGGTGCGCGGCAGGTCCCGATCCAGATGTCGGTGACGGCGCCGACGTAGCGGGCGCCGCAGCGGTCGGAGGGCACGACGAGCTGGGGTCCGGTCGCGTCGAGTTCCTGGTCGTCCATGCGGGTGGCGAGGAGTACCGGGGCGTCGCCGAAGTCGGCGTCGATCTCCGCCCAGGACAGGACCGTGTGATGGCCGTCGCCGCCCTGCACGGCGAGCAGGAAGCGGGAGCGTTCCTTGCGGCGGGCGGGGTCGAAGGCGGGCCGGGTCCGGCCGACGACCTCGCGCAGCAGCGGTCCATGGAACGTGTGGTGCTGGGGTCCGGCCGTCGCGCAGTCGAAGACGACGTCGGTGCGGTGCTCCGTCCAGTCCCGCCGCAGGTCGTCGACGCTCAAGGTGACGGAGTTCGTGACCTCGCCCCGGAGGGTGAAGGTGGCGCTGCCCGTGTGCGGATCGTGGACGGGTGCGCTGGGTCGGCTCATCGTCGGTCAGTCCCCTCACGGCTCTGGCTTCCGCCCGGCGGTGGGCGTTGCTGCGGCTGCGCGAGAGATACCCGACCGCCTGCGCCGACAATCCATTCCTGCCAGCCGTATTCGACTCAGGCCACGCATACGGGAGCTGAAGAGGTGCTGCACGGTCGCAGCTGTGGCATCCACCTGCGGCTCGCCGAGATCCTCCAGTACGGGGGAGTCCGACTCTGGTGGAACGTCTGAGATGTATTTCGCCGCAGGGACTTCGCATCTACGATGGCGTCACTCGCATTCACTTCGCGAATATGAGGTGCGGGCCTCGTCCGCGAGCACACAAGGAGTCCCGCATGCAGGTCGACCACCTCCTCCGCCTCGACCGTCTCGACCTCTCCCTGGTCTGGGGAGACGAGACGCTGCTGGGCCAGGACATCGGCGGCGTGACGGCGACCGACCTGGAGGATCCGGCCAGGTTCCTGCAGCCGGGCGAGGTCGTGCTCAGCGGCCTCGTGTGGTGGGGCCGCGACGGCGACCCGGCCAAGACCGACCGCTTCGTGTCGGCCCTGCGCGAGGCGGGCGCGGTGGCGCTGCTCGCCGGGGAGCAGACGCACGGCGAGGTGCCCGCGGAGCTCACGGAAGCCTGCCGAAGGCACCGCGTCGCCTTGCTGGCCGTGCCGGCGCACACCAGCTTCCGGGCGATCACCGAAGCCGTCTACCTCCGCCAGTGGGGCGAGCTCAGCCGCCGCCCCACCGACCACTACGCGCTACCGGAGAACGTCCGCGTCGACCTCGACCGCGCCCTGGAACGCGACGCGCCGACGGCCGAGCTGTTCGACCTCTCGTTCGCGCACCTCGGCGCGCCCGCCTGCCATCTGCTCACCGGCAGCGGCCGGACGATCGCCCGGACGGCGACCGCGCCCGCACTCCCGGCGCAGCGGGCGGCGGAGGCGTTGCGCGGCCGCCAGGGCACGACCGTACGGATCGAGGCCGACGACACCGTCTTCGACAGCTGGTACCTCCACTTCCCGGAGGACAGCCAGGTGCCACCGCGGATCCTGCACGAGATCGGTGAGCTGATCGGCCGTCATCGCCGACGACAGGACCGGCGGACCGGGCCCCGCAGGCAGGCGCACGAGGAGCTGGTCAGCCGGATGGGTGCGGCGTACGGGGAGGCGAACGGCTTGGAGGAGGCCCTGCGTTCGTGCGGGCTCGCCGGCGCCGCCGCCTACACCGTGGTGGCCGCGGTCTCGGGCAACGAGGACGACCGGGGCGACGCCGTCGCGGCCCTCGCGGAGGCACTGCGCCACCGGCGCTCCGTCACACACGCCGTGGCCGGACTCGTGGAGGGCGAGGCCGTCGCCGTGCTGGCCCATGAGGCGGACGCGGGCGGAGAGGTGTCGGCGGGACTCCGCGAGACATGGCCGCTGCTCCACGCCTGCCGGCCCGGCGCCGCACTGCACGCCGGCGTCAGCGACCCCGTCCACAAGGCCGCCGACCTCCCGAACGCCCTCGCGCAGGCCCGCTACGCCCTCGCGGGCGCCCGCTCGACGGCGCCGGAGGCGGCACGGGTGGCCCGGCTCGCGGATCTCACCGACCTCGGGACGCTCCTCGCCGGCATCCCCGCCGACGTGCGGGAGGTCTACCGGGACACCGTCCTCGGCCCGCTGCTGCGGGCCGGCCGCGGCTCGAACGCGACCCTCCTGGAGACCCTGGAGGTGTTCCTCGCGCACAACTGCTCCTGGGCCAGGACCGCCGAGGCCCTGCACCTCCACGTGAACACCGTCCACTACCGCATCGACCGCGTCGAGGCGCTCACCGGCCGCGACCTGTCCCGCCTCGACCACAAGCTCGACCTGCGGGCGGCCCTCCTCTGCCGTTGACCGGGGCGCGCGTCAGGGAACGTCGATGTGCACGCTGGTGGACTTCACCCGGGCCGTGACCGTGACGCCGACCTCCAGGGCCAGCTCGTCGACGGCCTCGCGCGTCACCAGCGAGACCAGACGGTGCGGACCGGACTGCACCTCGACCTGCGCGGCGACGTCGTCGACCCGTACCGCCGTCACGATCCCCACGAACGAGTTCCGCACGGACGTCGGCACGTCGTCCTCCGGCACGGCGTGCAGTCCCGCCCCGCGCTCCGCCGCGAACCGGGCCAGCGCCGCTCCGTCGATCGTCCGCTTGCCGGACCCTTCGCGCGCCATGCCCAGCTTTCCCCCGTCCGCCCACCGGCGAACGGTCTCCGAACTCACTCCGAGCAGCTGCGCGGCCTGCCCAATGCTGTACGACGGCACACCCGCACTCTAGGGCCTGTCGTCACATTCGGTGCAGCCGAGATGCCGAGGGTGGACGCGGCGAGCGCGACCGCCGGGACGCCGCGCCGACTGAGCGCGCCGGCCGAGCCGGCCATCGGCGCCGGGGCGAGGTCAGCCCAACAGGCCCCGGTGGGCGGCCTGGAGGCCGGCCTGGAAGCGCGTACGGGCCCCCAGGGCGTCCATCAGCCGGCGCATCCGCCGTTCCACCGTGCGCTTGTTGACCCCGAGCTTCCGGGCGATGATCTCGTCGGTCCACCCCGCGGCGGCGTAGGCGAGCAGCCGGACGTCGTCGTCGCCGATGCCGTCCGCCGAGCCGCCCTGGCTCCACAGCGGCGCTCCCCGGTCCCATTGGGCGTCGAAGAGCGCCAGCAGCCCGGCGAGCAGGGGGGACTCCCGCAGGACGACCGTCTGCCGCTCCCCTTCCAGGACGACGGGCACCAGTGCGATACGGCGGTCCGCGATCAGCAGCTTCATCGGCAGGGCGTCGACGACCCGGGCGGTCTCCCCGTGCCGGTTCAGCCGCTGGGCCAGCTCCATCTGCCCTTGTTCGACGAGGGCCGTCCGGTCGTACACCGTCCGGTACCGCACGCCGCGCCCCATCAGCTCCAGCTGTACCTCCGCCTGGCGCGAGACCCCTTCTTGCACGTACGGCGGCTTGTCGAGGATCAGCACCTCCTCGCGGGTCGCCTGCTGGACCTGCTCGAAGTGCAGGGTGTTCGCCTCGTCGCCCTGGACGATCTGCACGGCCGCCTCGCCGCGGTCCCGGCCGGCCCGCCACAGCTCGGTGAGCTCCGCGGCGGCGAGCCGCGCGCGGTCGACGCGCTGGGTCATGGCCAGTGCGAGGACCTCGACGGCGAGTTCCGGGGACGCCGGGCGGAACCGGACCGGCCTGGTGGGGGTCTTGGTGACCAGGCCCTTGACCTCCAGTTCCCTCAGCCGGCGGCGGAGCCGCGAGGGTTCCGTCGCGGTGAGTTCGGCCAGTTCGGCCGGCGTCGTTTCGGGCCGCCGGAGCAGAAGGCGGTAGAGCGCCTCCTCCTCGGTCGAAATCCCCAGTGCCTCCAGCACGTTCGTCCTCTCGTTCCCCGGCACGCGGGCTGCCGGAACGCCGCTGCCTCGGTCGGCCGCGGGCCATCGTAGACCCCTCGCTCTCCTCTCCTCAGGGGTGTCGGAATAGCGGCACTGTCGGGAAACCGGCATACGGATGGCGTGTTCCCGCCCCTACTGTCTGGGCCAACACCCCACCCCCACCTGGAGGAAGCATGAGACGGTTCGCGATATCCGCGGGCCTCACGATGGCCGCGGCCGCCGTGTTCGGCACCTTTCCGGCAGCCGCCCAGAGCGCCGGCGACGTGGCGCCGGCCGAGGCAGGCCGGTACGTCGTCGTCCTGAAGAACGGCTCCACCGCGGACCCGGTCTCCGTCGCCCGCTCCGCCGCGGGCGTCGGGCTCGGCTCCGTCTACCGCAACGCGCTCAGCGGATTCTCCGCGGAACTCACCCCGACGGCCGTGGCCGCACTCCGCGGCAACCCGGACGTCGCGTACGTCGAGAAGTCCGCGGTCGCCCACGCCCACGGGCAGGCGACGCCCAACGGCACCGCCCGGATCGGCGCCACCGCCAACTCCGGGCTGAAGGTCGGCGACGGTCGGGACGAGCGCGTCGACGTCGACGTCGCCGTCATCGACTCGGGCATCGACTACACCCATCCGGACCTCAACGTGGTCCGACGGGTGAACTGCGTCGGCGTCACCGCCTGCGTGGAGAACGCGGGCATGGACGACAACGGGCACGGCAGCAACGTCGCCGGCATCGTCGGCGGCCTCGACAACGGCATCGGCTATGTCGGTGTCGCCCCGGGAGCGCGGCTCTGGTCGGTCAAGTCGCTGAACAGCAAGGGCAGCGGAAGCACCGAGGAGATCGTCAACGGCATCGACTGGGTGACGGCGCACGCCGACGAGATCGAGGTCGTGAACCTGAGTCTCGGCTTCGACGGCACCGTCCAGTCGGTGAACGACGCCGTCGGCCGGGCCATAGCCAAGGGCGTCGTCGTGGTCGTCTCGGCGGGCAACGACAAGCGTGACGTGGCCAACCAGAGCCCCGCCAACGTCGCCGACGCCATCACCGTGTCCTCCCTGAGCGACGCCGACGGCAAGGCCGGCGGCCTCGGCGACTTCGCCTGGTGCAACGCGAAGAACACCAACAAGGACGACACCCTGTCGAACTTCAGCAACTTCGGACGAGGCGTCGACATCGCCGCCCCAGGCGACTGCATCCGCTCCGCGTTCAAGGACGGCGGCTACTCCAACTACAGCGGCACCTCCCAGGCCGCCCCGCACGTGGCCGGCGCCGCCGCCTGGCTCGCTCGCGGCAGCGCCAAGCCCAAGGACCGGGCCGGAGTCCTCGCCGTACGGGACCGCCTCGTCGCCACCGGCAACGCCAACTGGACCGACACCTCCGGCGACGGGGTCAGGGAACCGCTGCTCGGGGTGACCGACACCGCGGTGTACCCGGCGGGCGGGACCGCCGCACCGGACGCCACCTTCGTCACCGGCTGCGACAGGGCGACCCGCGCCTGCGCCTTCGACGCCTCGCTCACCAGCGGCAGCGGCCTCGGCTACGCCTGGGACTTCGGCGACGGCGCCACCGGCACCGGTGTCAGGCCCACGCACACCTACGCCTCCTACGGCACCTACACCGTGAAGCTGACGGTCACCGACTCGTCCGGCCGGACCGGACGCAACCAGACCACCTTCCGGCTGCTCGCGCCGAACCACAACGACAGGCCCACCGCCAAGGTGGGCGGATTCTGCACGGTCAACGGGAACTGCCAGCTGAGCGCCGAGGGCTCCTCCGACCCCGACGGCACCCTCGTCTCCTACAGCTGGAACTTCGGCGACGGCACGACGGGCACCGGAGCCGACATCGGCCACCAGTACCCTTCCCAGGTCTCCGGCACCTACCGCGCGACCCTCACGGTCACCGACGACAAGGGCGGCACCGGATCCGCCTCCACCACGGTCACCTGCACGAAGGGGCCCTGGATCACCACCTGCTCGCTCGGCTGACCCACCCCGCACGTCCCCCGGGAGGGGCCCCCACTCCTCCCGGCCGCCCGGTACGGCCCCGGCCGTACCGGGCTTCCCGCACACCCGTGTACCGGACGGTTCACGGGTGGCCCGGGAACGCGCCCCAGGTGGCGGTCGGGGTGGGATGCCCGCGGCGTGGCAGTGAGTCCGCGGGCGGCCGGAGGGCTATCCCTTGACGGAGACATCCGACTCATCGGGAGTGAGCCATGGGCCTCATCCACATCGAGCTGTTCGCGACCCTCGACCTCGTCGGGCAGGCGCCCGGCGGCCCCGACGAGGACCCGGTCGGGTTCCCGTTCGGCGGCTGGCAGGCGCCCCTGCTGGACGAGGTCGCGGGGGCGCAGATCGGCGCCGCGTACGAAGGGACGGACGCCCTCCTGCTCGGCCGGCGGACGTACGACATCTTCGCCGCCTACTGGCCTCACCAGGAGGGCGGCGAGGACAACGCGATCGCCACGCTCTTCAACCGCGTCCCGAAGTACGTGGCGTCGCGCGGCAGGCCCGACCTCTCGTGGGCCGGGTCCACGCAGCTCGGCCCGGACCTGCCCGGCGCGGTGCGCGCGATCCGTGACCGCCACGAGCACGTGAAGGTCGTCGGGAGCCTGGACCTCGTGCAGACCCTCCTGCGCGAGAAGCTCTTCGACCGCCTCGACCTCTGGCTGCACCCGATCGTGCTGGGTGTCGGGAAGAAGGTGTTCGACGGTGGCGCCGTGCCCACCAACGTCACGCTCCTCGCACCCCCGGCAGCCGGCCCGAAGGGCACCGTGTACCTGCGCTACGGCCTCGCCGACGGTGTGCCCGCGACGGGGGACATGACCGCACCCGATCGCGGCGTCGGAAACGACGCCTGAAGGACGGCCAGGGCGGAGGTCAGGCCGGGCGCGGGAGGTACGCGAGGCCGTGCGCGCCCGGCTCGCCGAGCTTGGCGACGTCCAGCCGGGCCAGGCGCTCCAGGGTGTCCAGGTCGACGACGTCGACGGTGGACGAGACGACGCAGGCCACATAGGCGAGCCGGCCGTCGGGGGACGACGTGATGGTCAGCGGGAAGAGGCCGACCTCCAGGTCGCCCGTCCGCTCGCGGGTGTCCGCGCGGAACACGGTGAGGCGGCCCGGTACCTGGCGCCCGAGCCGGGAGACCTCGTCGGGCGCCATGCGCACTTCGCCCGCGAGCAGCCGGCCCGTCGAGGTCAGGTGCACCGGCAGGACGATGTCCCCGGTGGGCAGGGTGTCGACGACGGTCGCCGTCCGGGTGTCGATGACGCGGATTCCGTTGGGCGGCCGCTCCTCGGCGGTGGCGGAGAAGTCGCCGTAGGGCGCGGCGACGAAGACGTGCGTGCCGTCGGCGGAGACGGCGAGGCCCTCGCTGCCCGGTACCTCGACCTTCGCGGTGAGGGTGCCCCGTTCGAGGTCGACGACCGACACGAACGGCGCTTCCTTGTTGGTGGCGTAACCCGTCCGCCCCGCCGGATCGATGGCGAACCAGTGCGGGCCCGGCGCGTCCGTGTCGATCCTGCCCAGGGGCCGGCGGGTCTCCGTGTCGATCACCACGACACCGCCGGGCCGGTCGTCCGAACCCTCCACGCTGACGTAGAGGCGACCGCGCACCACGTCCAACGCCAGTCCGTGCGGCCCGTGTTCCGGGGTGAGGTCGACGACCTCGACGATGCGGCGGGAGTCCGGGTCGATGACGGCCAGTTCGGTGCGCCGGCCGCCGTTCGCGTGGTAGTAGCCCGAGTGGTACGTCAGGGTGCACCACAGCAATCGCCGCGTCGGGTCGAAGCACAACTCGTGTGGCTCGGCCGGGACGCGCACCTCGCCGAGGTACCGGTCGGAGGCGGCGTCGAAGAACGAGACGGTCGGTCCGCTCTGACTGACGACGGCCAGGACGTCGCCTTCCCGACCGGCACGGGGGGACTGCTGCACAGCGGCTCCTCGAAAGGGGTGAAGGGGATGCCGCGCGTCTTCGCGGGCATCCCCACTCTCCGCGCCGGAGGGACGCCGCCACAATGCAAGGATGAGCACGCAATCATTGACTCAGGCGTAAAAATGCAGCTCAGGAGGCATGGATGGATCTCAACCTGCTGCGCGCCCTGGACGTCCTCCTCCAGGAGAACAGCGTGACCCGCGCGGCGGAGCGCCTGGGCACCTCGCCCGCGGCGGTCAGCCGTACCCTGGCCCGGCTCCGCCGCGCCGTCGGCGATCCGCTCCTGGTCCGGGCGGGCCAGGGGATGGTCCCGACCCCGCGCGCCGTCGAACTCCGGGAGGAGGTCGGCGCGTTGCTGCTCGGCTGTGACAACGTCCTGCGGCCCGGCCCCGGTTTCGACGCCGAGCGCCTCCAGCGGACCTTCACGGTGCAGGCCGCCGACCTGCTGCTGGTGGGACTGGCCGGAAGCCTGACCGAGCGGATCCACGCGGAGGCCCCGCAGGTGGACGTCGTCTTCCTCCCGGAGGCGGTGGAGGGCGGCCCCGGCCTGCGGCAGGGCCGGGTCGACGTCGAACTGGGCGTCCTGGGCCACCTGGACCCGGAGATCCGGACCCGGCAGCTCACCCGGACACCGCTGGTCGGCATCGCCCGCAGCGGTCATCCCCTCTTCGACCGGCGGATCGACGCCCGCCGTTTCGCCGCGGCCGACCACATCGGCATCTCCCGCCTCGGCAAGCGCCTCGGGCCCATCGACAGCGCGCTGGCGGAACTCGGCCTGCAGCGCCGGACGGCGGTCGTCGTGCCCAGCCACACCAGCGCGATGATGCTCGCCCGGGACACCGACCTCGTCGCACTCAGCCTCGCCGACTGGCTCCCCGACACCACCGCGGCCATGGGCCTGCGGACCTTCCCCATCCCGCTCGACCTGGCGCCCCTGGACCTCGGAATGGCCTGGCACCCCCGCAACTCGACCGATCCGGCGCACCGCTGGTTCCGCGAACACCTGGCGGCGGCCGTCCTGGCCCCGGCGGGACCGGGGGCCGCGGCCGCCCGCCCCCGGTGATCCGGCGGGATCAGCCGACGATGGCGACCGGCGCGTCCCAGGCGTTGCGGTCGACGTTGATGGTGTAACCGCCCCGGGTCTCCCTGCTGTTGGCCTTGTACTGGTGCCCGCGGCTGTGGTCGGTGTACAGCTTCGGGTCCCAGGGCCAGTCCTTGGTGGTGGTCTCCTGGCCGTTCCACAGGGCGTACCAGAGGTTGCCCGGCAGGTCCGTGCGGTCCTTGGCGGTGGCGATCGCCTTGGCGCCGGAGCTGCTGAAGCCGTAGAGGCCGCCGCGGTAGGTCTTGGCGCGCAGGGTCCTGGTGAAGGACCGCACGTAGTTCAGGGTCGCGTCGTTGCACGCCTTGTCGGCGGTGTCGTACGCCTCCATGTTGAGGTAGATCGGGCTGCCGGCCTTCATGCCGAGCGCCGACGCCTTGGCGATCGCGTCGTTGGCGTTGCTCGCCCCGACCGAGGCCGCGGTGGCCGCGGTGAACCGCTCCTTGTTCCCGCTCTTCTGGCAGGGCGGCTGGGCTCCGACGTACAGGGGGATCACCCGCCAGCCGAGCGTGTCGACCGACTTCACCCACGACTTGGTCAGGTTGGGCTGGGCACAGCCGCGGTTCCTGCCGCCGACGTAGACCGCGACGCCGCCGTAGTAGCCGTCCTTCTTCCACGCCTTCATCGCCGTGAGCGAGGGCGCCGTACAGGCGTCGAACGCCCGGCCCGTGTAGGTCTTCTGCGCCGGCCACGCCGACGCCGCCATCGACGTCTGCGCCGCGACCCCGGCAGCGGCCGCGACGGCCACACCCGTCGTCGCCAGGGCTATGTAGCGGCCTTTTCTGGACAGCCGGTGCTTCGGCATTCCCACCCCATACGAAATCCGGCCCCGTGTCCCCGGAGCCCGCCCACCCTATCCGCAGGCCCCGGGACCCGGGCGGCCGCGTGCCGTCGGTCGACGGTCCCCCTCGCCCGGCCGCCGAGGGCACGGGGACCTGCCCGGCGGCGGAGGAGACGCTGTGCCCACGGCGGGCAAATACCTGTGCTCGCGAGAGGAGAATTTGGCGGGCCGCGCGCCGAGGGTTTTTCACGGCCGCAAAGAGAAAGTCGATATTTACGACACGGGTCACCGAGCCGTGCTACTGTCTATCTCAGTTGCAGTTGTGGTTCCCAAAACTTCAGGCACCCAGATCGGACCTCGTGTCCGGTGCGGGCGCTTGTGTATTTCCGGTCTTTATGGTCCGGCGGGGCGATCATCGCGGCGACACGTGGTCCGTAGGTTGCGGATCATGTTGTACTGCCCCAAAGGAGATTTGACATGGCTACTGGCACCGTGAAGTGGTTCAACGCGGAAAAGGGTTTCGGCTTCATCGAGCAGGACGGTGGCGGCCCTGACGTGTTCGCCCACTACTCGAACATCGCCGCCCAGGGCTTCCGCGAGCTGCAGGAAGGCCAGAAGGTCAGCTTCGACATCGCGCAGGGCCAGAAGGGCCCGACGGCCGAGAACATCGTTCCCGCCTGACGCTGACGCGTACTTCGCAGCTGGGGCCCGCATCCCTCGGGGTGCGGGCCCCAGCTACGTGTTTTCCCCGCAGTGGGTTTGCCTGCGGGACGATCCGAGGATTCCGCGCCCCTCCGCGCGAGGAGCCTCGCCGGGGGACACCCGCCTTCGAGCCGCGTCCCCGGTTCCAGCGCCTGAGCCCGCACGAATCATCGCCGGCCGGCATCGCTTTCACCACGTTCCAGCCGGCCCGTTCTCGCAATTCTCCGTGCGCTCGACGCTGCGGGAATTCCTTGATATGCGCCGCATTCGAGGAAGGTTCCGCATGAACCGTACACGCACGAACAATCGCTCCGCCGCCTCCCGCGCGGGCGGGAGCCGGTTCGGCTCGTCGGCCCCCAGCCGTTCCGGCGGCCAGCCCCGTTCCGGCGGGCAGGGCCGCTCGGGAGGCCAGGGCCGTTCCGGCGGCTACGGCCGCCGGCCCGCCGCCGTGCAGGGCGAGTTCGCCCTCCCGCGGACGATCACCCCCGCGCTGCCCGCCGTGGAGGCGTTCGCCGAGCTCGACATGCCCGGCCCGCTGCTCGCCGCGCTCGGCGCGGAGGGCGTGAGCGTCCCGTTCCCGATCCAGGCCGCGACCCTGCCGAACACCCTCGCGGGCCGCGACGCGCTCGGCCGCGGGCGCACCGGCTCCGGCAAGACCCTCGCCTTCGGCCTCGCGCTGCTCGCCCGTACCGCCGGACGGCGGGCGGAGCCCCGCCATCCGCTGGCCCTGGTACTCGTCCCCACCCGCGAGCTCGCCCAGCAGGTCACGGATGCCCTCACCCCCTACGCCCGCTCCCTGAGGCTGCGGCTGACCACGGTCGTCGGCGGCATGTCGATCGGCAAGCAGGCCAGTGCGCTGCGCGGTGGCACCGAGGTGGTCGTCGCGACCCCCGGACGCCTCGCGGACCTCATCGAGCGCGGCGACTGCCGGCTCGACCAGGTGGACGTCACCGTGCTCGACGAGGCCGACCAGATGGCCGACATGGGCTTCATGCCGCAGGTCACCGCCCTGCTCGACCAGGTGCGCCCGGGCGGCCAGCGGATGCTGTTCTCCGCGACCCTCGACCGCAACGTCGACCTGCTCGTGCGCCGCTACCTGAACGACCCCGTCGTCCACTCGGTCGACCCCTCGGCCGGCGCGGTGACCACGATGGAGCACCACGTGCTGCACGTGCAGGGCGCCGACAAGCACGCCACGACCACGGAGATCGCCGCCCGCGACGGCCGCGTGATCATGTTCCTGGACACCAAGCACGCCGTCGACCGGCTGACCCAGGACCTCCTCAACAGCGGCGTACGGGCCGCGGCCCTGCACGGCGGCAAGTCCCAGCCCCAGCGCACCCGCACCCTGGCCCAGTTCAAGACCGGGCACGTGACCGTGCTGGTGGCCACCAACGTCGCCGCCCGCGGCATTCACGTCGACAACCTGGACCTCGTGGTCAACGTGGACCCGCCCACCGACCACAAGGACTACCTCCACCGCGGCGGACGCACCGCCCGCGCGGGCGAGTCCGGCAGCGTCGTCACCCTCGTCACCCCCAACCAGCGACGCGACATGGCCCGCCTCATGGCCACCGCCGGCATCACCCCGCAGACCACTCAGGTCCGCTCCGGTGAGGCCGAACTGCAGCGCATCACCGGCGCCCGGACCCCGTCCGGCATCCCCGTCGTCATCACGGCGCCGGCGAGCGAGCGCCCCAAGCGCAGCGCCTCCTCGCGCGGCCGCCGAGGCCGCCCCTCGCAGGCGGCGCGCCGCGAAGGCGGGCGGCAGGGTAGGTTCGGCGCTGCGGCCTAGGCCAACCCCTCTTCCGTCCTTCCCCCCCTCTTCCCAGGAGTGAGGCATCATGCGCTGCGTCATTGCCCGGTTCCCGTTCGACCTCACCAAGGCCGGCGTGCTGGAATCGATGAAGGGCGTCAAGCCCGAAACCGTCGTGGGTGAATCGGTGATCATCGGCCGTCGCGTCTACCCCGTCATGCAGGTGGGACAGGTCATCACCCGCCAGGACCGCCGCGACTTCAACGCCGGTGAGGTCATCCGGGCCATGACCCAGCTCGGCTTCACCGTCCGCGGCCTTTCCTAGGCTCGGGCGCCCCGTCTCCCTCTAAGCGGCGGCAGGACACCGAAAAGGCCCCGACCGGCACACGCCGGTCGGGGCCTTCGCCGTGCGTGGCGATCGCGAGCGCGACCACGCGCACGCGGGGAAGGAATCACACCATGGCCGACAGATGGTGTTGAATTTCCTCCGGGGCCCCGGTGCCGTACGGGACGAGGGCCCCTCGACGCGCTCCCGAGAAGAGGTGCAGATGACAGCGGACGACTCGCTCGGCGGCCGGCTGGACGACGACGACTACCCCGCCTACACGATGGGCAGGGCCGCCGAGCTGATCGGTGCCACCCCCAGCTTCCTCCGT
Source organism: Streptomyces sp. NPDC059534 (assembly GCF_042743475.1). Classification (NCBI taxonomy): domain Bacteria; kingdom Bacillati; phylum Actinomycetota; class Actinomycetes; order Kitasatosporales; family Streptomycetaceae; genus Streptomyces; species Streptomyces sp. NPDC059534. Next base: position 305,117 of record NZ_JBHWAQ010000004.1, on the reverse strand, counting down.
GCCGTCGGCGAGGCCCGCCTGATCACCCCGCTCCGCTCGGAGGGCGGCCACCGCCGCTATTCCCGCTACCAGCTGCGCATCGCCGCCCGCGCCCGGGAACTCGTCGACGAGGGCATGCAGGTCGAGGCCGCCTGCCGCATCGTCATCCTCGAGGACCAGCTCGAAGAAGCCCAGCGCCTCAACGAGGAATTCCGCCGCGCCGCGGGCACCCCACCCGACACGTCCGACTGACCCGACGCCCCACCGTCCCGCCGTCCCGCCACGGGGCCCGACAGGTCGCTTTTCCTGGCGTTCGCAGTGGCTGAGTCGATCGATGTCCCGATACGTGCCCTACAGCCAGTCGCGCTTCCTGAAGATGACGTACAGGCTCACGCAGACCACCGCCATCAGGAGGATGGCGAAAGGGTAGCCGCCCGCCCATTTCAGCTCCGGCATGTCCTCGAAGTTCATGCCGTAGATGGTTCCCACGAGGGTGGGTGCGAACAGGATGGCGGCCCAGGCGGAGATCTTCTTGATTTCCTCGTTCTGTTCGAAGCCGGCTTCGGCGAGGGCGCGCATTTCGGCGTTCTGTTGTTGGGTGACGAGGGTGGCGTTGACGGTGAGGATGTCGGCGAGGGCCTGACGGAAACCGTCGACGCGTTCGCTGGTGTGGGTGACGTGGTCGGCGACGTCGCGGAGGTAGCGCTGGAGTTCCTCGTCGGTGCCGTATTTGGCGAAGCCGGCGATGAGGGAGTGGAGCATGCCGACGAGGGGGCGGGTGGCGCGCTGGAACTCGACCATCTCGCGGGAGAGTTCGTAGATGCGGCGGGAGACGGCGGGGTCGCCGCCGAAGACCTCGGTCTCGATCTCGTCGATGTCGTTCTGGACGCCGGCGACCACGGGGGCGTAGCCGTCGACGACGGTGTCGAGGATGGCGTAGAGGACGGCTTCGGGTCCCAGGGCGAGGAGCTCGGGGTTCTCCTCCATGCGGTGGCGGACGGCGGAGAGGTCGGGGGCGGCGCCGTGCCGGACGGTGATGAGGAAGTCGGGGCCGACGAAGATGTGGAGCTCGCCGAAGTCGACCTCCTCCTGGGCGTCGAGGTAGCGGGCGGCGCGCAGGACGACGAACAGGGTGTCGCCGTAGCGTTCGAGCTTCGGGCGCTGGTGGGCTTCCATGGCGTCCTCGACGGCGAGTTCGTGGAGGTCGAACTCGGCAGCAAGGAAGTGGAGTTCCTCGTGGGTGGGGCGCTGGAGCCCGATCCAGGCCATGCCGGCCGGCTCCTCGCGCAGGCGGCGGAAGGTCTCCGCGAGGGTGGCCGGGGAGGCGACGCGGCGGCCGTCCAGGTAGAGGCCCACCTGGACCACGCTGGGCGTGTCCGGCGTCGGCTGCGCGGACGCGCTCGCGGGCGGCGGCTCGGGGTGGCGGCGCCATGCCGCTCGGGGGCGGTGGTCGGACATCGTCGTACACCTCCTTGGTCACCCGCAGGATATGGGGCGCATGGGGTGTATGCCGTACGGCGGGCGGATCGGGCGCATGCCGTGCCTTGGACGCCTTGGGTGCGGGGTGCGGGGTGCGGGGTGCGGGGTGTCGGGGCGGCCGGAGTCATGCGTGCCGGGGCATTCCTCGTCCTTGAGGACCGTATCTGTCCGCAAGGGCCGGTAGCGTGCCTGGTATGGCCCTGAAGACGACTCACCCCGTGCTCGGTACGCGTGCTCTGAACCGCGCCACGCTCGACCGCCAGCTGCTCCTGCGCCGTGCGTCGCTCGGCGCCGAGGACGCCGTATCGCATCTGCTCGGCCTGCAGGCGCAGAACACCAAGCCCCCGTACTACGCGCTCGCCGCGCGTCTCGAAGGGTTCCGGCCCGAGGACCTGTCCTCGCTGATGGAGTCGCGTGCCGTCGCCCGCATCGTGACCATGCGGTCCACGGTGCACACCCACACCGCGCGGGACGCCGTCGCGCTGCGGGGGCTCGCGCAGTCGGGGGCGATCGACCGGGAGCTCGCCATCTTCGTCGGGCGCAAGGGGCTCGACGGTGTGGACCTCGACCGGCTGGCGGCGCTCTCCCGGGAGCTGGTCGAGGAGCGGCCCCGTACGCCCAAGCAGTTGCGCGAGGAGCTGTTGAAGGAGTGGCCCGGGGCCGATCCGCTGTCGCTCTCCGTCGCCGCCCGCTGCCTTCTGCCCCTGATCCAGGTGACGCCGCGCGGTCTCTGGGGTCGGCCCGGGCAGGTCGCCCTCACCACCACCGACGTGTGGTTCGGCCGGGACGGGGGAGAGGCGGCCGACGTGGACGAGACGGTGCTGCGGTACCTCGGCGCCTTCGGGCCGGCCTCGGTCAGGGACATGCAGACCTGGTCCGGGCTGACCGGGCTGCGGGAGGCGTTCGAGCGCCTGCGGCCCCGGCTGGCCCTGTTCCAGGACGAACGCGGAACCGAGCTGTTCGACCTGCCCGACGCGTCCCGCCCGGACGAGGACACTCCCGCCCCGCCCCGGTTCCTGCCCGAGTTCGACAACCTTCTCCTGTCGCACGCCGACCGCAGTCGGGTGGTCAGCTCCGAGAACCGTTCCCGCACCTGGAAGGGCAACCAGGCATACCGCGTCTTCCTCCTCGACGGCTTCGTCGCGGGGCGCTGGCACCTGGCCGAGACCAAGGCGCGCGTCACGATGACCATCGAGCCGTTCGAGCCCCACGGTTCCGGCCGGGACGCCGAGCGGCAGCGCGCCGAACTCGTCGCCGAGGCCGAGCGGACCCTCGGTGTCCTGGCCCCGCAGGGTGTCCCGTACGAGATCGGATTCGGCACCCCGGAGCTGTGACCGCGCCGACCCTGGCCGCCCCGCTCTCGATCGCCCCGGCCCCCGATCGCCCCTGTCTCGGCTGCCCCGGCCTTGGCTGCCGCTGCCTCGACCGTCCCGGCCGGGCCCCCGGTCACGGCAGCGCCCCCGCGCGCCGGGCCGCCACCACCGCCTCCATACGGGTGTGTGCGCCGAGCTTGCGCATCGCCGAGCGGAGGTAGCCCTTGACCGTCTCGGGGCGCAGCCCGAGGCGTCGGGCGGCCGTCGCGTTCGTGGCGCCGGAGGCCACGGCCGCGAGGACGTCGGTCTCACGGGGGGTGAGGGTCACGCCGGGGACCGGGGCGGAGGAGCCGGAGGCGGTCTGGAGGCGGCCGCAGACGGCGAGGAGCCGGTCGCGCAGCTCGGGGTCGGTCACGCGGGGCGCCAGCTCGCGGAGCTCGCCGTATGCCTGCCGTACCTCCTCCCAGGACGGTCCGGGGGAGGGTGGGGCGAGGAGCCGGCGGACCTCGTCGCGCACGGCGAGTGCCTGTTCGACGTCGCGGGCGGCGGACACGGCCGCGTCGAAGACCCGCTCGCCGATCGGCATCGCGTCGCGCAGCGCCCCGTACAGGACACCGCGCACCTTGCGGCGGACGACGACGGGTACGGCGATGACCGAGCGGAGGCCCTCCGCCGAGACCGGGCCGTCGTACTCGTGGGTGATGTGCTGGGCGGAGGGGTAGTCGGTCACCGCGCACGGCCGGGACAGGGCGAGGCACTTGCCGCCGAGACCGGAGCCGGTGGAGATGGCGAGCCCGTGCAGCGCCGGTGTCACCGCCCCGTTCAGCTCGTCGATCCGCATCCCGCGGCCCTCGTGCAGCAGGCCCCCGAAGGCCACCGGAAGACCGGTGGCGCGGCGCAGCCGCTGGAGCGCGCCGCGCAGCTCCACCGATTCGACGTGCTCGCGCACCGTGCTCTCCTTCGTCGACCCGACTCCGACCCCGGCCCCGCCCCTGACACCGACACGAACCCCGCCGGTCGGCGCGTTCACCCCCGAACGGGGGTAGTGAGACCTGGGTCACTGATTACACGATGTCCGGGACCGGTCCCGCAACGAGGAGGACACATGACGGCAGCGAGCGCGACCAGCGCGACAGAGACGTTCCGGGAGGCCCGGGACTTCCTGCTCCGGCATCGCGACGACTACGGGACTGCCTACGAGGGCTTCACATGGCCCCGGCCGGACCGTTTCAACTGGGCGCTCGAATGGTTCGACGTCATCGCCGCGGGCAACGACAGAACCGCCCTGCACCTCGTCGAGGAGGACGGCTCCGAGACGAAGGTGTCCTTCGCCGAGATGTCCGCCCGCTCGAACCGGGTCGCGAACTGGCTGCGCGCCCAGGGCGTGCGCGCGGGCGACCGGATCATCGTGATGCTCGGCAACCAGACCGAGCTGTGGGAGACCGTGCTCGCCGCGATGAAGCTGCGCGCCGTCGTCATCCCCGCCACCCCGCTCCTCGGCCCCGCCGATCTGCGCGACCGCGTCGACCGGGGCCGCGCCCGCCATGTGATCGTGCGCGCCGAGGACACGGCGAAGTTCGACGACGTGCCCGGCGACTACACCCGGATCGCGGTCGGCGGCGACGGGGTGAGCTGGCTCGGCTACGAACACGCGGCCCGCGAGTCCGCCGACTTCGAGCCCGACGGCGTCACCCTCGCCGACGACACGCTGATGCTGTACTTCACCTCCGGCACCACCGCCCGCCCCAAGCTCGTCGAGCACACCCACACCTCGTACCCGGTCGGGCACCTCTCGACGATGTACTGGATCGGGCTCAAGCCCGGCGACGTGCACCTCAACATCTCCTCGCCGGGCTGGGCCAAGCACGCCTGGTCCAATCTGTTCGCCCCGTGGAACGCGGAGGCGACCGTCTTCATCCACAACTACACGCGTTTCGACGCGGCCCGGCTGATGGACGAGATGGAGCGGAACGGCGTCACCAGCTTCTGTGCCCCGCCGACCGTCTGGCGGATGCTGATCCAGGCCGACCTCGGGCAGCTGAAGACCCCGCCCCGCGAGGTGGTCGCCGCCGGCGAACCGCTCAACCCCGAGGTCATCGAGTCGGTCCGGCGCGCCTGGGGCGTCACCATCCGGGACGGCTTCGGCCAGACCGAGACCGCCGTGCAGGTCTCCAACAGCCCCGGCCAGCGGCTCAAGGAAGGCTCCATGGGGCGCCCGAGCCCGGGCTTCCGGGTCACCCTCGTCGACCCGGTGAGCGGCCGGCCGGACGTGGCGGAGGGCGAGATCTGCCTCGACCTGTCGACCAACCCGGTGGGCCTGATGACCGGATACCACGGCGACCCGGAGCGTACGGCCGAGGCGATGGCGGACGGTTACTACCGCACCGGCGACATCGGCTCGCGCGACGAGGACGGGTACATCTTCTACGTCGGCCGCTCGGACGACGTCTTCAAGGCATCCGACTACAAGATCAGCCCCTTCGAGCTGGAGAGCGCCCTCCTGGAGCACGAGGCCGTCGCGGAGGCCGCCGTCGTCCCCGCCCCCGACCCGCTGCGGCTCGCCGTCCCCAAGGCGTACGTCGTCCTCGCCGCCGGCTGGGAGCCGAACGAGGAGACGGCGAAGGCGCTCTTCGCCCACTCGCGTGCGGTCCTCGCCCCGTACAAGCGCGTCCGCCGCATCGAGTTCGCCGAACTGCCCAAGACCGTCTCCGGCAAGATCCGGCGCGTGGAACTGCGCCGGCTCACCGCGGAGGGCGGCGGCACGGAGTACGCGGAAGGGGACCTCGGATGAGCGGCCGGGCGGAGACCCGTACGGAACTCGCCTACGCCCACGGGGTGTCCACCACCGGGCTCCTCGGCGACACCATCGGCGCCAACCTCGACCGGGCCGTCGCCGCGTGGCCGGACCGGGAGGCGCTCGTCGACGTGCCCACCGGACGCCGCTGGACGTACGCGGAGTTCGGCGCGGACGTCGACCGGCTGGCGGGCGCGCTGCTCGGCAGCGGGGTGCGGAAGGGCGACCGGGTCGGCATCTGGGCGGTGAACTGTGCCGAGTGGGTGCTCGTCCAGTACGCCACCGCCCGCATCGGCGCCGTGATGGTGAACATCAACCCGGCATACCGCGCCCATGAGTTGGCGTACGTACTCAACCAGGCGGGGATCACCCTGCTCTTCGCCTCGCTCGCCCACAAGACGAGCGACTACCGGGCGATGGTCGACCAGGTACGCCCCGAGTGCCCGGCGCTGCGGGAGGCGGTCTACTTCGGGGACGCGAGCTGGGACACGCTTCTCGGCCGCACCGCCGGCGAGCTGCGCCCGGAACCCCTCTCCTGCGACGAGCCCGTCAACATCCAGTACACCTCGGGGACCACGGGCTTCCCGAAGGGGGCCACGCTCTCCCACCACAACATCCTCAACAACGGTTATTTCGTAGGGGAGATGATCGCCTACAGCGAGCAGGACCGGATCTGCGTCCCGGTGCCCTTCTACCACTGCTTCGGCATGGTGATGGGGAACCTGGCCGCCACCTCGCACGGCGCCTGCATCGTGATCCCGGCCCCCTCCTTCGACGCCGCCGCCACCCTGAGGGCGGTGCAGGAGGAGCGCTGCACCTCCCTCTACGGGGTGCCGACGATGTTCATCGCCGAGCTCGACCTGCCCGACTTCGCGGCGTACGACCTCTCCAGCCTCCGCACCGGGATCATGGCCGGCTCGCCGTGCCCGGTCGAGGTGATGAAACGGGTCGTCGCCGAGATGAACATGGCGGAGGTGTCGATCTGCTACGGCATGACCGAGACCTCTCCCGTCTCCACCCAGACCCGCCGCGACGACGACCTGGAACGCCGCACCGGCACCGTCGGCCGGGTCATGCCCCACGTCGAGGTGAAGGTCGTCGACCCGGCCACCGGCCTGACCGTGGAACGCGGCACGGCGGGGGAGCTGTGCACCCGCGGCTACAGCGTGATGCTCGGCTACTGGGACGAGCCCGCGAAGACCGCGGAGGCGATCGACGCCGGCCGCTGGATGCACACCGGGGACCTGGCCGTGATGCGGGCCGACGGATACGTCCGGATCGTCGGCCGCATCAAGGACATGATCATCCGGGGCGGCGAGAACGTGTACCCGCGCGAGATCGAGGAGTACCTCTACGGGCACGCCAAGATCGCCGACGTCCAGGTCGTCGGCATCCCCGACGAGCGCTACGGCGAGGAGATCCTGGCCTGCGTCATCCCCCGCGACCCCGCCGACCCGCCGACCCTGGAGGACGTCACGGCCTTCTGCCGCGACCGGCTCGCCCACTACAAGATCCCGCGCAGGGTGGAGATCCTCGCCGAGTTCCCCATGACCGTCAGCGGCAAGGTACGGAAGGTGGAACTGCGCGAGCGGTACGGCTCCGCCTGACGTACGGCTCCGCCTGACGCACGGCTCCGCCTGGGGCCGGGTCTGCCCGAGGCGGTCTGCATGAGGTCCGGTCTGCCTGAGGCGCGGAGCCGCGTGGGGTCGGCTCCGTCCGGCGTCAGCGGAGGTCGCGGCGCATGCAGATCCGGGGCCAGGCGGAGAGGCCGTGGGCCGCCTCGGCGCGGCTGATGGCGAGGAGCCCCGCCGTGAGGGCCGGGTCGGCCGCGGTGAGGGGGCGGAAGCCGAGCCGCGTGTAGTACGGGGCGTTCCACGGGACCTCGGAGAACGTCGTCAGGGTCAGCGCCGTCAGGCCCTGGCCCCTGGCGGCCGCCGCCAGATGCTCGATCAGCGCCCGGCCGACGCCCCGGCGGGCGGCGTCCGGGTGCACCGACACCTGCTCGATGTGAGCCGAGCCGTCCACCGTGTCGGCGAGCAGGTACGCGACCGGACGGTCGGCGGCGTCCACCGCCACCCACGCCCGGCCCGCGTGGCGGTACGTCTCCAGGACGTCCAGGGGCAGCGGGTCGTCGTCGGCGATCGCCGCCATGCCGAGGGAACGGAACGGCTCGCCCGCCGCCCGTTCGATGTCCTGGAGCAGCGGGAGTTCGGCCGGAGCGGCCGCTCTGATGCGCATAGGACAGTATGGCGCGACGCCGCCGAGGAGGGCCGTCCGCGCCGGATCCGGGGCCGTGAAGCGGCCGGTTCCGGCTCCTGCCGGCGCCGCTGTTCGGGCCGTGTTCGGTTCCGCGTACGGGTCCCGTGGCCGGTCGGGCGTACGCGGCCGCGTCCCCGGTCCGGTCCGGCGCGCGTGTCCGTTCACGGGCCCGCGTACGGGTTCCCGGTCGGGCGTTCCTCGTCGGGGCGGTCGAGCAGGCCGCCCTCCCGGGAGAAGCGGGGCAGGAACAGGGCGAGGGCCGGATCGCCGTACAGGGCCACGTACAACTGGACGAGCCGCCCGTCGGTGACCTCGCGCCGGTGGGCCGGCAGCGGGTGGCGCTCCCTGAGGTCGTCGAGCAGCCGTCCCGCCGCCCGGGTGGCCGGCGGCAGCCGCAGGAGGGCCACCGCGGCGAGGACCGTCGGCACGCCGACGGCCAGAGCCACGGCGATGTTCGCGGCGGAGGCGCCGGGTGCCCCGGGGGCGAACAGCCCCGTCGCGGCCCCCGCCACCACTGTCAGGGGGACACACCCGAGCAGCGCCCGGGCGCCCCACTGCCGTGCCGCCGGCCGCAGCAGACCGGCCCCGCGGAGCTCGCCGCGCAGCGCGTCCACGGCCTGCCGCGCCTCGGGACGCAGCGCGAGGGTCCGCAGCGCGAACGCCCGGTGGAGCGCCCCGTGCACACCGAGCTGTACGGGGTCGCTGGTCCGGCCCGGACCGCCGTTGGCCCGAATCGTATGTTTGCGGCCCGCGGCGACCGCTCCGCGCTGGTGCAGCGCCACGAGCGCGACGGTGACCGCCGCCCGCCGCCCGCCCCGCAGCAGCGCGAGGGCCTGCGGAGGCGGCACCTCGTCCCCGGCCGTCGCTTCGCTTCCCCTGCTGCGGGTTCGCAACAGGGCGGCGGCGAGGAGGAGTTCCCCCCAGGCCGCCCCGATGAACCACCACATCCCCGTCGTCATGACGCCCACCCCCGAGGGTGTTGTGCCCGGCAGAACATGATCGTCACGCGTGAATGGCCGGTTTCGGATGCCGAGGTGTTGTGGGGGACCCCGATCCGGACCCGGCCCGGTGGCCTGCGCCGCGCCGGAGGTCCACGGCGCGGCTGGTGGTCAGGCTCCGCCCGCCGCCAGTTCGTCGGCGGCGAGGTTCACCGGCTGCGGGGTGCCGGTGAGGTCGAGGACGAAGAGCGGGAGGCCGATCTCGGCGGCGCGGGAACGGGCCTCCGGGGTGTAGCCGGCGAGCGAGAAGAACACGCTCACCGCCGAGGTGCTCAGCCCGTTGAGCCAGAGGCACTCGACCGCGCGCAGGCCGGTCTGCCGGGTGCTCGGGTCGACCTGGGCGACGAGCCCGGGAGCCCGGAGGTCCACCCCGGAGGCCGGGCGTTCCTCGGGCTGGACGACGTCCCGGAATCCGAGCCAGCGCAGGTACTCGGCGGCCGCGGCCACCGCGTCCCGCGCGGTCCGGATCGTCACCGGCCGGAAGGTCCCTCGCACCGGGGCCGGGCGCGGGGCCGTCGGCGGCAGCGGAATGTGCGACGGATACCGCTCGGCGAACGAGCGATGCGCGCCGATCCGGGGCGGGACGCCGGCGGCGCTCCGGGGCGGGACCCCGGCGGGGCTCTGGGCCGTGACGCCGGGGCCGGCCGCCCCGTGCCCCGTCTCCGCCGCCTCGGTCGCCGCCTCCTGCCCGTCCGCACGGGAACCGTCCGGGTGGGGTACGTCGGCGCCGCGCCCGCCCGTACCCGTACCGCTCCCTCCGGCGGGGCCGCTGCCGAACCAGTCCGAGCCGGGCTCGACCGCCCGGGCCCGGGCCGTCCCGGGCGCGTCACCGGGGCCGCCGCCGGCCCCACCGCTGCCGAAGTCGATCCCGGCCGAGCCCATGCCGTGGGAGTCCATGTCACCCGAGCCCATGTCCCTGGACCCCATATGTCCGGGGCCCATGTCGCCGGGGGCATCGCCGGAGCCCGCATCGCCCGCAGCGAGGCCGCCTGGTCCCCTGCCGCCCGACTCGATCCCGCCGATCCCGCCGATTCCGCCCGCTTCGATGCCGTCCGAGGCGGCGCCGTGCGGTCCCGTAGCCCGGCTTCCGCCCGTACCGCCGTCGTCGGGTGCCGTTTCCGGCCACGACTCCATGTGCTCGGCGACGGGGCCATGGGTGGGTCCGGTGCCGCGCCCAGAAGCCGCCGTTCCCTGGCCCCGGCCCGGTGCGCCCGGCGTCGACCCGCCGAAGTGCGGGCCGGTCGCGGGGGTCGTACCGGAAGGCGGTGCGGCGGGTCCCGTGCCGCCCGTGGTGCCTGCTTGTTCCGGGGCGGGACCGAGCCGCACCGGGGACACCGGAGCGACGCCGGCGCCCGCCCCGCTCGGCGACGCGGCCCCGCTCGGCTGCGAGGACCCCGCCGGAGACGTGGCCCCGGCCGGAGGCGCGGCCGTGTCCGGAGGTGTGGTTCCGGTCAGCGGGTGGACCGGGACGCGGAGGACCGTGCCGCAGGGGCAGCCGAGCTCGGGGTGGGGCCAGTCGTCCTCGCGGCCGCAGGCGCCGCAGCGGACGGTGACCCATTCGTCGGTCCAGTTCCGGTGGGTGATGGGTTCCGCCGTCGCGCCCGCGAGCACGGGGGGTGCGACGGGGCTGCCGCACGCGCAGGGGAAGACGGGCGCCGCGTACGCCTGCGTGCGCAGGCACTCCGGGCAGCGCACCGGTACGGAATCGCCCACAACCCAACCCCCTGTCGTTCCGCCCCATCGTCCACCCATCCGCCACCCCGGGGGAGGGTGTTCGGCCACTTCGGTGATTCCGCCGGACGGACTTCTCTTGACGGTTCTCCGTGGCCCCACCTACATTGCTTCCGTATAGCAGAACAGTATTTCCGCATTACGGAAACAGGCCGCGAGGGGCTCCCCAGCCGCGACGCGCGCCCGCATCCGACCGGCCGAAGCAGGAGCACTCCCATGCCTCGTATGACCGCCGCCGCAGCGGCCGTTGAGATCCTCAAGCGCGAAGGCGTCACCCAGGCGTTCGGCGTCCCCGGCGCGGCGATCAACCCCTTCTACCGCGAGCTCAAGAACGTGGGCGGTGTCGGCCACACGCTCGCCCGTCACGTCGAGGGCGCGTCCCACATGGCCGAGGGCTACACCCGTGCCAAGGCCGGCAACATCGGTGTCTGCATCGGTACTTCCGGCCCCGCCGGCACCGACATGATCACCGGCCTGTACTCGGCGATCGCGGACTCCATCCCGATCCTCTGCATCACCGGCCAGGCCCCGGTCTCGAAGCTCCACAAGGAGGACTTCCAGGCCGTCGACATCGCCAGCATCGCCAAGCCGGTGACCAAGGCCGCGACGACCGTCCTGGAGGCCGCGCAGGTCCCCGGCGTCTTCCAGCAGGCGTTCCACCTGATGCGCTCCGGCCGTCCCGGCCCGGTCCTCATCGACCTCCCGATCGACGTCCAGCTGACCGAGATCGAGTTCGACCCGGAGACCTACGAGCCGCTGCCGGTCTACCAGCCGCGGGCCACCCGCGCGCAGGCCGCGAAGGCGCTGAGCTTCCTCCTGGAGTCGGAGCGCCCGCTGATCGTCGCCGGCGGCGGCATCATCAACGCCGACGCCACCGACCTGCTCGTCGAGTTCGCCGAGCTGACCGGCATCCCGGTCATCTCCACCCTGATGGGCTGGGGCACCATCCCGGACGACCACGAGCTCGCGGCCGGCATGGTCGGCGTCCAGACCGCGCACCGCTACGGCAACGCGACCTTCCTGGAGTCGGACTTCGTCCTCGGCATCGGCAACCGCTGGGCCAACCGCCACACGGGCTACAACCTGGAGGCGTACACCAAGGGCCGGAAGTTCGTCCACGTCGACATCGAGCCCACCCAGCTCGGCAAGATCTTCGCCCCCGACTACGGCATCGCCTCCGACGCCAAGGCCGCGCTCGGGCTCTTCGTCGAGATCGCCAAGGAGCTGAAGGCTTCCGGCACGCTGCCGGACTTCTCCGCCTGGGCCGCCTCCGCGCAGGAGCGCAAGGCGACCCTCCAGCGTCGCACGCACTTCGACAACATCCCGATGAAGCCGCAGCGCGTCTACGAGGAGATGAACCGGGCCTTCGGTCCGGACACCCGCTACGTCACCACCATTGGCCTCTCCCAGATCGCGGCCGCGCAGTTCCTGCACGTCTACAAGCCGCGCCACTGGATCAACTGCGGCCAGGCCGGCCCGCTCGGCTGGACCATCCCGGCCGCGATCGGTGCCGCCACGGCCGACCCGGAGACCCCGGTCGTCGCGCTCTCCGGCGACTACGACTTCCAGTTCATGATCGAGGAGCTGGCGGTCGCCGCCCAGCACAAGGTCCCCTACGTCCACGTCCTCGTGAACAACGCCTACCTCGGTCTGATCCGTCAGGCGCAGGGCGGTCTGGGGATCAACTTCGAGGTCAACCTCGAGTTCGAGAACATCAACACCCCGGAGATCGGCGTCTACGGCGTCGACCACGTCAAGGTCGCCGAGGGTCTGGGCGTCAAGGCCATCCGCGTCACCGACCCGGACAAGCTGGGCGAGGCGCTGGAGGAGGCCAAGAAGCTGGCCGTCGAGCACCAGGTCCCGGTCGTCGTCGAGGCCATCCTGGAGCGCATCACCAACATCGCGATGAGCAAGACGGTCGACATGAGCGACGTCACCGAGTTCGAGGAGCTCGCGACCGAGCCCGGCCACGCGCCGACCGCCATCAAGGCCCTCGCGGTCTGATCGCGGAAGCCGCACCACGGCCCCCGTCCCGAAGAGCACCGGGACGGGGGCCGTCCCGTGCCCGGAACCACCCGGCACCGGCCGGCAGCCCGGCACCACCCGCCACCGGCCGGCAGCCCGGCACCACCCGCCACCGGCCGGCAGCCCGGCACCACCCGCCACCACCCGGCAGCCCGGCACCACCCGCCACCACCCGGCAGCCCGGCACCACCCGGCACCGCCCCGGCGCCTCCCTCAGTCCCCGCCCGGCGCCCGTACCAGCACGGAACCCGCCTCCGTCCGCTCGTACAGCACCGAGCGGCCGGCCCGCCCCCGGCGTACGAGACCGGCATCGAGCAGCACCTTGAGGTGGCGGCCCACGGAGCCGAGGCCCTGGCCGGTGAGGGCCACCAACTGGCTGGTGGACCGGGGGGTTTCGAGGCGTACGAGGACGCCGGCGCGTGCCGTCCCGAGGAGCGCGCCGAGTGCCTCCGGGACGACCGGCCCCGACGCGTCGGCCAGGACGCCCGCGCACGGGTACACGACGGCGAAGCGGTCCGTGCCCTCCCAGGAGACCCACCCGGTGCTCGCGGTCACCGGGACGAACAGCAGACGGCCGCCGTCGACCGAACGCGGCGGGTACGCGCGGGTGCTGATCTGGAGGCGGCCCTCGCCGAGCCAGCGCGTCTTGCCCGGACACAGCTCGTCGAGCGCGGCGGCCCAGCCGCCCCGGCTCAACTGGGCCGTCCGGGCCGTCATATCGGCTTCGAGGACCCGGCGCCGCCGCGGCCAGTCCGGCAGAACGGTCTCCCGCCACACCCACGTCAGGACCCCGGCCATCCGTTCCGGCAGATCGCGGGCCGAGCGCAGCGGCTCAGGTACGGGACGGCCGAGCGAGACGGCCAACTGCGCCACGGCGTCGGCCGGATCGACGGCGCGCACGGCCTCGACCTCCTCCGTGAAGGACCGTTCGCCCTCGCCCAGTGGCGTCGGTGTGAGGAAGTCCGCGTTCCAGGTGCGTCCGAGGGCGGCCCGGACGAGCAGGGCGTCGAGCGGGTCGGCGGCGAGACGCTCCCGGTAGGCGGGGAGCCGGTCGGCCAGCCAGGCCCGCTCGCCGGGGTGCGTCCCCGTCGCCGCGTGCAGGATCTTCAGCGCCGCGATGGCCTCGGCGAGCGGTGAGACGACGAACCGCCCGCCCGCGAGCGCGTCCGTGCCGATCCGCCACCAGCCCACGCCGTCACCTCAGTCCGTGGTTTCGCCTCCGCGCGAAACAGTACCGACGGTGCCGGGCGTCTTCCAGGCTCCTCGCATGTCCCGCTACCGCGCGCTCTTCCGTATCCCCGGGTTCACCCCGCTCTTCTTCACCGGCTCCGCCCAGATCGCCGCCCAGACGGTGGCCGGGCTCGGCCTCGCCACCCTGGTGTTCCAGGCGACCGGCTCGCCGTTCCTCTCCGCGCTCGCGCTCTTCGGCCCGTCGCTCGCCCAGCTCCTCGGCGCGACCACGCTGCTCTCGGCGGCCGACCGGCTCCCGCCGCGTGCCGCGCTCGCCGGCATCGCCCTGTTCTTCGCCCTGTGCACCACGGTCCTGGCGGTCCCCGCGCTCCCCACCTGGGCGGTGTTCGCGGTCCTCCTCGTCCAGGGGCTCGCGGCGTCGCTGGGCGGCGGGGTGCGGTACGGGCTCCTCAACGAGATCCTCCCGCGCGGGGAGTACCTCCTGGGCCGCTCGGTGACGAACATGTCCTCCGGGGTCTGCCAGATCGCCGGCTTCGCGTCCGGCGGACTCCTGGTCGCCCTGATCTCCCCGCGCGGCGCGGTCCTCGTCGGCGCCGGGCTCCACCTCGCCGCGGCCCTGTGCGCCCGCCTCGGCCTCGCGCCCCGGCCGCCCCGCGCCGCCGGGCGGCCCTCGATCGCGGAGACCCGGCGCAGCAACGCGCTCCTGTGGTCCTCGCCCGCCCGGCGCCGCTGCTACCTCGCCCTCTGGGTGCCCAACGGGCTGATCGTCGGCTGCGAGTCGCTCTTCGTGCCGTACGCTCCCGGGAACGCCGGGCTGCTCTTCGCCTGCGGCGCGCTCGGGATGCTCGCCGGGGACACCGCCGTCGGCCGCTTCGTACCGGCGCGGCTGCGCGACCGGATCCGTTTCCCGCTCCAGGCGCTGCTGGCGGCCCCGTTCCTGCTCTTCGCCGTCGATCCCGGGCTGCCGCTCGCGGTCGCCGCCGTCACCGTGTCCGCGGTCGGGTACGGGGCGAGCCTGCTGCACCAGGAACGGCTGATGGAGCTGGTGCCCGAGGATCTGGGCGGCCACGCCCTGGGACTGCACGCCTCGGGCATGCTCGCGCTCCAGGGCGTGAGCGCGGCCCTGGCCGGCACGCTCGCCCAGTACACCTCGCCACGCACGGCGATGGTGATCCTCGCCGTCGCCTCGCTCACCGTGACCCTCCACCTCGCGCGCGCCGACCGGGGAACGCGCCCCGGCGCGCACCCCGGGGCGCCTGCCGGGACGCCGCCTGGCGGGGTGCCGGCGAGCGGAGCACGACGGTCTCCTCGCACGCGCCGTCGGCGAACGCCTTGAGCGCCTCCACCTCGTCCTTGCCGGCGGACAGCCCCCAGCGCAGCGTGGTGGCCACCCACTCGCCGACGTGACGGCAGTCTCCGCACAAACGATGCGCTCCACGGCCCCGCACACAGAAGAAGAGCGTGGAACCAGGGACCGTAAACCTGGTTCCACGCTCTCCCGCTTGATGACCGCCCGACGGCACGAGGCTGGCGCGACAGGACGTTCGCGCCGCCGGGCGGAGTCTGTGGGCCCCGTCAGGGGGCTGGGCGTTGGGACCGCGGCGGTGCCGACGGGCGCCCCGGCCGTCTCCTTCTTTCAGGTCAAGAAGGAGGGCCGGGCACCCTTACCACCGCACTGGCTCGGCGCCGCCGCGGTCCTCACGCTTGTCCGGTCCGCCGACCACCCCTCATCCGGGCCGGCGATCCGGACCGCGTACGGCACTGACCTCCCGTCAGGCGCCGTACGCAGTCTGGTTACTGCGGTGCGGTCAGTCCTCGCGCAGGGCGCGGACCGCCTCCGCCACGCGCTTGCCGTAGTCCGCGTCGGCGGCGGCGAAGTGCGCGAGGTTCTTCTCGATGACGTCCTCACGGGACACCTGGGACAGACCGCCGGCGATGTTGGCGACCAGACGGCCCTTCTCGTCCTCGGACATCAGGCGGTAGAGCTCACCGGCCTGGAAGAAGTCGTCGTCCTTGGTGTGCTGCGGTGCCTCGTGGGTGCCGGTCCAGCCGTGGATCGCGAGCGGCGCGGAGAGCGCGGCGTCGGTCTGGGCCGGGCCCTGGTACGAGTTGGGCTCGTAGTTCTTCTCGTGGCGCGAACCGTTGCGGGTGGCCATGAAGCCGTCCCGGCCGTAGTTCTGGGCCGTGGTCGCCTTGGGGGCGTTCACCGGCAGCAGGGTGTGGTTCACACCGAGGCGGTAGCGGTGGGCGTCCGCGTAGGCGAAGAGGCGGCCCTGGAGCATCTTGTCCGGCGAGGGGCCGATGCCCGGGACGAAGTTGTTCGGCGAGAAGGCGGCCTGCTCGACCTCGGCGAAGACGTTCTCCGGGTTGCGGTCGAGGACCAGACGGCCCACGCGCTGCAGTGGGTAGTCGCTGTGCGGCCACACCTTGGTGAGGTCGAACGGGTTGAAGCGGTACTCGGCGGCCTCGGCGGCCGGCATGACCTGGACGTACAGGGTCCACGAGGGGTTCACACCGCGCTCGATCGCCTGGAGCAGGTCGGTCTGGTGAGAGTTCGCGTCCTTGCCGACGAGCTCGGCGGCCTGGTCGGCGGCGAGGCTGCGGATGCCCTGGTTCGTCTTGAAGTGGTACTTGACGAAGAACGCCTCGCCCGCCTCGTTGGTCCACTGGTAGGTGTGCGAGCCGTAGCCGTTCATGTGACGGTACGAGGCCGGGATGCCGCGGTCGCCCATGAGCCAGGTGATCTGGTGGGTGGCCTCGGGGGCGTGCGCCCAGAAGTCCCAGACGTTGTCCGCCTCCTGCTTGCCCGTGAAGGGGTCGCGCTTCTGGGAGTGGATGAAGTCGGGGAACTTGATCGGGTCCTTGATGAAGAACACCGGGGTGTTGTTGCCGACGAGGTCGTAGTTGCCCTCTTCGGTGTAGAACTTCAGGGCGAAGCCGCGGGGGTCGCGGACCGCGTCCGCGCCGCCGAGCGAGTCGGCCACGGTGGAGAACCGGATGAACGTCTCGGTCTTCTTGCCGACCCCGGAGAGGAACGCGGCCTTCGTGAAGCCGGTGACGTCGTCGGTGACCTCGAAGAAGCCGTACGCGCCGGAACCGCGGGCGTGCACCACGCGCTCCGGGATCCGCTCACGGTTGAAGCGCGCGAGCTTCTCCAGCAGGTGCTGGTCCTGGAGGAGGATCGGGCCACCGACGCCGGCGGTGGCGGAGTTCTGGTTGTCGGCGACGGGGGCGCCGGACTCGGTCGTAAGCACGCGCTTCGACATCGTGACCTTCCGTACGGGAGCTCTGCTGACGGTCCGAGGAGCGTAAATTCGGCTCGAACGTAACGTCAACAGTTTGTTGAAAAGGAAGTGTGGTGTTCCGGTCGGCGGCGACGCCTTGGGCGCGACAGGACAGGTGTCAGCGCCGCCGCCGACCGGAATTCAGGGGCCCCTGTGACGGGGCGGGTGGGTCAGACCTGCCGGCCGGAGAGGCGCTCCACGGCGCGCAGCAGGGCCGAGTGGTCCAGGCCGCCGTCACCCTGCGCACGCAGGGAGGCGACGAGCTGGGCGACGACACCGCCGACCGGGAGGGCCGCGCCGACGTTGCGGGCGGCGTCGGTGACGATGCCCATGTCCTTGTGGTGCAGGTCGATCCGGAAGCCGGGCTTGAAGTCCCGGTTCAGGAAGTTGTCCTTCTTGCGGGTCAGGACCGTGGAGCCGGCCAGACCGCCGTTGAGGACGTCCAGGGCGGCCTGGAGGTTCACGCCGGACTTCTCGAGGAAGACGACGGCCTCGGCGCACGCCTGGATGTTGACCGCGACGATCAGCTGGTTGGCGGCCTTCACCGTCTGGCCGGAGCCGTGCGGGCCGCAGAGCACGATGGTCTTGCCGAGGGCCTCCAGGATCGGCAGGGCCTCGTCGAAGTCCGCCTGCTCGCCGCCGACCATGATTGAGAGCACGGCCTCGATCGCGCCGGCCTCGCCGCCGGACACCGGGGCGTCGATGACGCGGATGCCCTTCGCGGCGGCGTTCCTGGCGAGGTCGACCGAGGTCTGCGGGGTGATCGACGACATGTCGACGATCAGCGCGCCCTGCCGGGCGTTCTCCAGGATGCCCTCGGGGCCGTAGGAGATGGCCTCGACCTGCGGGGAGGCGGGCACCATCGTGATGATGACGTCGGCGTCCTTGACGGCCTCGGCGATCGAGCCGGCGACGCTGCCGCCGGCCTTGGCGAGCCGGTCCAGCTTGTCCTGCTCCAGGGTGAAGCCGGTGACCGAGTAGCCGGCCTTCAGCAGGTTCTCGGACATGGGGGAGCCCATGATGCCGAGACCGATCCAGGCGATCTTGGGGAGGTTGCTCATGAGGGTGCCTCTCGAAACAAGGTGATACGGGGAGGGTGCCTGCGTCAGCGAGCCGGGCGGGCCTCTGCGGGCAGCCACTCGAAGGACGCGGCGGCGTCGGCGGCCTTGTACTCCAGGCCGATCCAGCCGTCGTAGCCGGCCTTCCTCAGCTGGTCGAGGAGCTGTTCGAGCGGCAGGTCGCCGGTGCCCGGCGCGCCGCGGCCCGGGTTGTCCGCGATCTGGACGTGGCCGGTCTTGGCGGCGTACTCCGCGATGACCTGGCCGACGTCCTCGCCGTTCATCGACAGGTGGTAGATGTCGAGGAGGAACTTGGCGTTGCCCAGCCCGGTGGCGGCGTTGACCTTGTCGACGACCTCGATCGCGGAGGGGGCGCTCACCAGGGGGTAGAGCGGCGACTCCGGCTTGTTCAGGGTCTCGACGAGGAGGATCGCGCCGATCCGGTCGGCCGCACGGGCGGCCAGGACCAGGTTCTCCAGGGCGAGGGTGTCCTGGATCTGCGGGTCGACGCCCTCGACGCGGTTGCCGTAGAGCGCGTTGAGCGCCTTGCAGCCGACCGAGGCGGCGAAGTCGGCGGCCACCTCGATGTTGGCGCGGAAGCGGTCCGACTCTTCCCCGGGTACGGAGAGTGCTCCGCGGTCCGGGCCGGGGAGCTGCCCGGCGTAGAAGTTCAGGCCCACCAGCTGGGTGCCGGCGTCCTCAAGGGCTTTCCCGAGGGCGTCGAGCTCGCTCTGCTCGGGGGTGGCGGTGTCGATCCAGGGCCACCACAGCTCGACCGCGGTGAAGCCGGCCGCGGCGGCGGCCGCGGGGCGCTCCAGGAGCGGGAGTTCCGTGAAGAGGATCGACAGGTTCACATCGAAGCGCTGGTCCGTGCCTGCGCCTACTGAGAAGCGGGCCATGAGGGGCGGCGCTCCTTCCGTATCGCGGAAGTAAGTTTCTGTCTGACGGAATGTTGCAAGGGGGTTGCCTCACTTGTCAAGAGGTCCCCGCAGGTCCGGGGCTCCCGTCGGCCGGATCGGGGCCGTAGTTTGGGGTCATGGTGCGTTTGAGAGTGGAGTTCACGACCGAGCCGTTCGACCTCGACGAGGCGCCGGCGCACGCGGTCGTGGCCCGTGAGGTCATCCAGTCGGCCGAACTGGACGCGGTCGACGTCGGCCCCTTCGGCAACACGGCGGAAGGCGGCGCCGACGCGGTGCTCACCGCGGTCGACTCGCTGCTGCGCAAGTCGCTCGCGGCGGGCGCCACCCGCGTCTCGCTCCAGGTCAACGTGATCGGGGAGGGCGAGAAGTGAGCGAGCACCCCTTGGTCGCGGCCGTGAAGCCCCTGGTGGACGCCATGGGCGCCGAGCTGCTGGTCCCCGCGCAGGCGGAGGCCGACGACGTCGTGCTGGCCTGGGAGGGGGAGGACGTCCTCGCCGTACGGCTGCCGCAGCTGTCCGAATCCCTGGACCACATCCTGGCGGCGATGGAGCGGCGGCACGGGATGCCGCTGGCCGAACTCGACCGCAAGGCGAAGCAGGAGGCGGTCCGCCTGCTGGAGGCGCGCGGCGCCTTCTCGGTACGCCATGGGGTGGAGACGGTCGCCGGGGCACTGGGTGTCAGCCGGTTCACCGTGTACAACTACCTCAACAGGGAGACCGCCCTGAACAGGGAAAAGGCCGCCAAGAGCGACTAGTTGATCATGTGTGGCCAGAAGCCGTCGTCCGGATGTCGGGACGACGGCTTCTGTGTGGCCGAGTTTTCAACAAAGTGTTGACGTTGTGTTGCGGAGGGCGTTAGCTATCCGCAGCCCGTCCGACGCACAGCGAAAAACAGCCACGGAGGCTTCCCGTGACTTCAGGTACGACACCGGGCCTCACCCGGTTCAACGCCTCGGCGGACAGCGAGGCCCTCGCCTCGCTCCACGAGGTGTGCTCCAGTTCGGCGTGGGGGAGCAAGCTCCTCGCCCAGCGCCCGTACGCCACCGCCGAAGCCCTCTTCCTCGCCGGCGACGCCGCCATGGCCGAACTGACCGCCGATGACTTGGCCGACGCGATGGCGGGCCACCCGCCGATCGGTCGTCCGAAGGAAGGGGACCCGACCTCCTCCCGCGAGCAGAGCGGGATGGCCGGCGCCTCCGCGGAGCTCAAGGCCGAGATGCTCGAACTCAACCTGGCCTACCAGGACAAGTTCGGTCATGTCTTCCTCATCTGCGCCACCGGCAGGACCGGCGAGCAGATGCGCGACGCGGTCCGCGAGCGGATCGGAAACACGCCCGAGGCGGAGCGGGAGATCGTCCGCACCGAACTGGGCAAGATCAACCGCATCCGGCTGACCCGTCTCGTCGAGACCTCCGAGGAAGAGAGCTCCGCATGAGCACCGACACCACCGCCTCGGTGTCCACCCACATCCTGGACACCAGCATCGGCCGCCCGGCCGAGGGCGTCGCCATCACGCTCGCGGCCCGCAGCGGCTCCGGCGCGGAATGGGTCACGCTCGGCGGCTCCGCCACCGACGCGGACGGGCGCTGCAAGGACCTGCCGGCGCTGCCGGAAGAAACCACCCACGTGCGTCTCGACTTCGAGACCGAGACGTACTTCGCAAAGAAGCAAGCCGAGGCGCAGCAGGACGCCCCCCGCGTAAGGGACAGCGGTGCGTTCTTCCCGGAGGTGGCGATCACGTTCGCCGTCACGCCGGGCGAGCACTATCACGTACCGCTGCTGCTCAACCCGTTCGGCTACTCCGTTTACCGAGGGAGCTAGCAGACATGCCCACGATTCTCGGCCAGAACCAGTACGGCAAAGCAGAGAACCGCGTCGTCAAGATCACGCGGGACGGCGCCACCCACCACATCAAGGACCTGAACGTCTCCGTCGCCCTCTCCGGCGACCTCGACGACGTCCACCTCACCGGCTCCAACGCCCACTGCCTCCCCACCGACACGACGAAGAACACCGTCTTCGCGTTCGCCAAGGAGTACGGCATCGAGTCCGCCGAGCAGTTCGGCATCCACCTCGCCCGCCACTTCGTGACGAGCCAGGAGCCGATCAAGCAGGCGCGCATCCGGATCGAGGAGTACTCCTGGGAGCGCATCGCCTCCTCGGACGCCAACTCCAAGTTCATCGGCGCCGACGAGGTCAACCACTCCTTCGTCCGCAAGGGCCAGGAGACCCGCGTCACCCAGATCACCTACGACGGCGAGAAGTGGGAGGTCATCTCCGGCCTCAAGGACCTCGTCGTCATGAACTCCACCAACTCGGAGTTCTGGGGCTACATCAAGGACCAGTACACCACCCTCCAGGAGGCGTACGACCGCATCCTGGCCACCCAGGTGTCCGGCCGCTGGCGCTTCAACTGGACCGACGACGACCAGCGCATGCCCAACTGGGAGCGGTCCTACGAGCAGACCAGGAAGCACATGCTCGAGGCGTTCTCGGAGACGTACTCGTACTCCCTCCAGCAGACGCTTTACCAGATGGCCACGCGCATCATCAACCACCGCTCGGAGATCGACGAAGTCCGCTTCTCGCTCCCGAACAAGCACCACTTCCTGGTCGACCTCGAGCCCTTCGGCCTCAAGAACGACAACGAGGTCTACTACGCCGCCGACCGCATGTACGGCCTCATCGAGGCCACCGTCCTCCGCGACGGAGCCACGGCGCAGATCCCGGTCGACATGACCAACCTCTAAGCGGCATCTGAGTGACCGGTCCCCGCCCGCCCGCAGTCGGGCGGGGACCGCACCAGACCGGAGGGAATCTCATGGCACAGCCCGCACAGGGGCCGGCACACGCCGAAGGCCCGTGTTCCACCCCGTCGGACACCACCCACCAGGTCCATCCGGTGGACGAAAAGCTCCCCGCCTCGCGGCTCGTCCCTGCGGCACTCCAGCACATCGCCGCCATGTACGCGGGCGTCGTCACCCCTCCGCTGATCATCGGCCAGGCGGTCGGCCTGGACGCCGCCGGAATGACCCGGCTCATCGCGGCAAGCCTGCTCATCGCCGGCTGCGCCACCATCCTGCAGACCCTCGGCATCCGACGCTTCGCCGGCAACCGCCTCCCGTTCGTCAACGCCGCCTCGTCCGCCGGCATCGCCCCGATGCTCGCCATCGCCGAGACCAGCGCCCCCGGACACCAACTCCCCGCCATCTACGGCGCGGTGATGGTCGCCGGAGTCTTCTGTCTCGCCGTCGGACCCTTCTTCGGCAAGCTCCTGCGCTTCTTCCCGCCGCTCGTCACCGGCGTCGTCATCACCCTCATCGGGGTCACCCTGATGCCCGTGCCCGTCGGCTGGGCCCAGGGCGGCGACCGGACCGCGGCCGACTTCGGCGCCATGAAGTACCTGGCCCTCGCCGGCTTCACGCTCGTCGTCATCCTGCTCTTCCAGCGCTTCGGCAAGGGCTTCGTCAAGCAGATCGCCCTGCTGCTCGGCCTGTTCATCGGCACCCTCGCCGCGATCCCCTTCGGCATGGCGGACTTCAGCGCGCTGCGCGAGGCGCCCGTCGCGGCCCTCCCCGCGCCCTTCGCCTTCGGCGCCCCCGAGTTCCAGCCCGCCGCGATCCTCTCCCTCTGCATCGTCATGCTGGTCCTGATGACCGAGTCCAGTGCCGGCATGCTCGCCCTCGGCGAGATCTGCGAACGCCCCAGCGACGGCCGGACCATCACCCGCGGCCTGCGCACCGACGGCATCGCCACCCTGCTCGGACCCGTCTTCGGCGGCTTCCCGACCTCGGCCTTCGCCCAGAACGTCGGCGTCGTCTCGCTCACCCGGGTCCGCTCCCGGTACGTCGTCGCCGTCGCCGGCGGCGCCCTGATCGTCCTCGGCGCCTTCCCGGTCCTCGGCGCGGTCGTCTCCATGGTCCCGATGCCCGTCCTCGGCGGCGCCGGCATCGTCCTCTTCGGCTCGATCGCGGTCAGCGGCATCCGCACCCTGTCGGAAGCCGGACTCGACGACAGCTCCAACATCATCCTGGTGGCCGTCGCGCTCGGAGCGGGCATCATCCCGCTCGCCGCTCCCACCTTCTACGCCGGCTTCCCGGCCTGGGCGCAGACCGTGCTCGGCTCCGGCATCAGCGCGGGCGCGCTCGTCGCGGTCCTGCTCAACCTGTTCTTCCACCACCTCGGCACCCGGAGCCGTCACACCGCTCCGGCACTCAAATCCTCCTAGGGTCCTGCCGTGCCCACACCACCACAGAGGAATGAAGGAACCACCGCCATGGCAGCACCTTCGGCAGCCCAGCGCATCGTCATCGAGAACGCGGCGATCGCGACCGTCGACGCGCACGACACCGAGTACGCCTCCGGCCATCTCGTCGTCGCCGACAACCGGATCGAGTCCATCGGCGCCGGCAAGGCGCCCGAGGGCCTGCAGAACGTGGTCCGCCGGATCGACGCCACCGGTCACCTGGTGACGCCCGGTCTGGTCAACACCCACCACCACTTCTACCAGTGGATCACCCGGGGCCTGGCCACCGACCACAACCTCTTCAACTGGCTGGTCGCGCTCTACCCGACCTGGTCCCGGATCGACGAGTCGATGGTCCGCGTCGCCGCGCAGGGCTCCCTGGCGATGATGGCCCGCGGCGGTGTCACCACGGCCATGGACCACCACTACGTCTACCCGAAGAACTCCGGCGACCTGTCCGGTGCCATCATCGGCGCCGCCTCCGACATGGGCGTCCGCTTCACCCTCGCCCGCGGCTCGATGGACATGAGCGAGAAGGACGGCTTCCTGCCGCCGGACTTCGCGGTCGAGACCACCGAGGGCGCGCTCGCCGCGACCGAGGAGACGGTCAGGAAGTTCCACGACGCCTCCTTCGACGCGATGACCCAGGTCGCCGTCGCCCCCTGCTCCCCGTTCTCCATCTCGACCCAGCTGCTCAAGCAGGGTGCCGAGCTGGCCCGCCGCCTCGGGGTGCGCATGCACACCCACGGCTCGGAGACCGTGGAGGAGGAGAAGTTCTGCCACGAGCTGTTCGGCATGGGCCCGACGGACTACTTCGAGTCCACCGGCTTCCTCGGCGAGGACGTGTGGATGGCGCACTGCGTCCACATGAACGACTCCGACATCGCCGCCTTCGCCCGCACCGGCACGGGCGTGGCCCACTGCCCGTCCTCCAACGCGCGCCTCGCCGCCGGCATCGCCCGCGTACCGGACATGCTCAAGGCGGGCGTCCCGGTCGGCCTCGGTGTCGACGGCACCGCCTCCAACGAGTCCGGCGAGCTCCACACCGAGCTGCGCAACGCGCTCCTCATCAACCGCCTCGGCGCCCACCGCGAGGCCGCGCTCAACGCCCGCCAGGCCCTGCGCCTCGGCACCTACGGCGGCGCGCAGGTCCTCGGCCGCGCCGACAACATCGGCTCCCTCGAAGCCGGCAAGCTCGCCGACTTCGTCCTCTGGAAGATCGACGGCCTCGGCCACTCCTCGATCGCCGACCCGGTCACCGCCGTCGTCTTCGGCGCCGCGGCCCCGGTCACCGCCTCCTTCGTCAACGGCCGGCAGATCGTCGAGAACAACCGACTGCTGTTCGCCGACGAGGAGCAGATCGCGCGCGACGCGCGCGCGGAGGCCCAGCGCCTGGCCCGCATCACGGCCCAGAGCTGATCCTCCCCACGGAGTCCGACCGAGGGGGACGGCCCTCGGTCGGTCGCCGCGGACCCGAGCGGGGTCCGCGGCAGCCGCACCGGGCGGTGCCGTACGCAGAAGACGTACGGCACCCCCGGGACGGTGAAACGTGTCCCGCACCCCCACCGGGCACCCGTCCCCGCGCCGCCCTCTCCGCGCGCACCCCGCCCCACCCCGCAACGAGCCGCACCTCCTGCACTTCGCACCGCATCGCACCACCTCCCTGAACCCCGCGTCACCGCCGACGTGTAACCGACCGGAGGAACCGCCGTGGCCGCCAAGCCCCAGGTTCGCAATGCACCAGACGCAGGCCCCGCCCCCGAAGACCGCGAGAAGCATCCGGTCGACGAGACGCTGCCCCCACTCAAGATGCTCACCAGCGGCCTCCAGCACGTCGCCGCCATGTACGCGGGCGTCGTCGCCCCGCCCCTGATCGTCGGAGCGGCCGTCGGCCTCTCCGGCACCGAACTCACCTTCCTCACCGGCGCGAGCCTCTTCACCGCCGGCCTCGCCACCTTCCTCCAGACCCTCGGCGTCTGGAAGATCGGCGCCAAGCTGCCGTTCGTCAACGGCGTCACCTTCGCCGGCGTCGCACCGATGCTCGCGATCGTCGACACCACCGAGAACAAGGCCGACGCCCTCCCCGTCATCTTCGGCGCGATCATCGTCGCCGGACTCCTCGGCTTCCTCGCCGCACCCTGGTTCTCCCGGCTCGTGCGGTTCTTCCCGCCGGTCGTCACCGGCACCGTGATCACCCTCATCGGCGTCTCCCTCCTCCCGGTCGCCTTCGGCTGGGCCCAGGGGCCCAACCCCAGGGCCGAGGACTACGGTTCGACGACCTACCTCTCCCTCGCCGGCATCACGCTCGTCGTGGTCCTGCTGCTGCGCCGCTTCACCCGCGGCTTCGTCAAGCAGATCGCCGTCCTCGTCGGCCTCGTCATCGGCACCCTCATAGCCATCCCGTTCGGCGTCACCGACTTCGCCCCGGTGACCGAGGCGGACATCGTCGGCTTCCCCTCGCCGTTCCACTTCGGCGCCCCCCAGTTCGCCCTCGCCGCGATCATCTCCATGTGCGTGGTCATGCTGGTCTCCATGACCGAGTCGACCGCCGACATGCTGGCGCTCGGCGAGATCGTCGACCGGCCCGCCGACGAGAGGACCATCGCGGCCGGACTGCGCGCCGACACCCTCGGCTCGGCGCTCAGCCCGCTGTTCAACGGCTTCATGTGCAGCGCCTTCGCCCAGAACATCGGCCTGGTCGCCATGACCAGGATCCGCAGCCGCTTCGTCGTCGCCTGCGGTGGCGGTTTCCTGGTCCTGATGGGCCTCTCCCCGGTCGCCGCCTCGCTGATCTCCGTCGTGCCCCGGCCCGTCCTCGGCGGCGCGGGCGTCGTCCTCTTCGGCTCGGTCGCCGCCAGCGGCATCCAGACCCTGGTCAAGGCCGGTCTGGAGAAGGACAACAACGTGCTGATCGTGGCCGTCTCGCTGGCCGTCGGCATCATCCCGATCACCAAGCCGGACTTCTACCACGCCTTCCCGGAGACCGCCCAGATCATCCTGGACTCCGGCATCTCCACCGGCTGCGTCGCGGCCGTCCTGCTCAACGTGGTCTTCAACCACCTGGGCCGGCGGCAGGACGACGACGACGTCACCGCTCCCATGGAGCCGGGCGACGAGATCTCCGGCAGCCGCACGGCGAAGGCGGCGCACGCCCACTGAACCCGCTCCTCGCCCCACCGCACGCCCCGGTCCCCGCGCACGCCGCGGGGCCCGGGGCCGTGGTGCTGATCAACCCCAACACCTCCACCGCCACCACCGCGATGATGACCGCCATCGCCCGGCGGAGCCTCGGCCCCGCCCTCCCCGTCCGGGGCGTCACCGTCTCTCGCGGCCCCGGCATGCTCACCGACCCGGACGCCCTGCGCGCCGCCGCCCCCGAGGTCCTCGCCGCCGGCCGCCGCGCCGCCGCCGACGGCGGCTGCGCCGCGCTCCTCGTCGCCGCCTTCGGCGACCCGGGCGTCGAGGCGCTCCGCGAGGCCACCGGACTCCCCGTGGTGGGCCTGGGGGAGGCGGCCCTCAGGGAAGCCGCCGCCGACGGCTTCCCGTTCGGCATCGCCACCACCACCCCGCTCCTCGCCGACGCCATCACCGAGCGCGTCACCGCGCTCGGCCTCGCGGACCGGTACACCGGACTCCGGCTCACCGCCGGCGCCCCCGAACGCCTCTCCGCCGACCCGGCTCTCCTCCTCGACCGGCTCGAACGCGCGGTCCGCGCCTGCGCCGAACGCGACGGCGCCCGGTCCGTCGTCATCGGCGGCGGCCCGCTCGGCGAGGCCGCCGACGAACTCCGCGGCCGCTGCGCGATCCCCGTCATCGCCCCGATCCCGGCCGCCATCCGTGCGATCACCCGCCTGCTGACGGCCTGACGGCCCCGCAACGACGCCCACCCCCGCCCGGCGCGCCCGCCGACCCCTTGCCGTACGCCCGGCCGCGCCCGCCTCTGCCCCGCCCGCCCACCGCCCACCGCCCACCGCCCACCGCCCACCGCCCACCGCCCACCGACCGGCGCCCACGCCCGCAGCCGCGACCACCCC
The DNA here is from genome assembly GCF_042743475.1 of Streptomyces sp. NPDC059534. Lineage (NCBI taxonomy): Bacteria > Bacillati > Actinomycetota > Actinomycetes > Kitasatosporales > Streptomycetaceae > Streptomyces > Streptomyces sp. NPDC059534. Next base: position 277,807 of record NZ_JBHWAQ010000004.1, on the reverse strand, counting down.
GGCCCCGCCCGCCCCTTCACCCCTCCACCGCGATCTCCGCCGCGATCCGTCGCCGGCACTCGTCGGCCAGTGCCGGATAGGCGGCGGCGATCGCCTCGTACAGCCGTCGCCTCAGGAGCCGCTCGGCCTCGCCCCGGCCGGTTGCCCCGTAGAGCCCGTCGAGGAGGGCCTCGTACCGTGACAGGGCGTGCCGCAGGTAGCTCACCTGCCAGCGCACGAGGGAGCCGGCGGGAGCGCCGCGCGGACCGGCGGGCGCGGTTCCGCCCGGCGGTCCGGTCCGAGGTCCCGACGGCTGCCGTGCTCCGGGACTTCGGCCCGTCAGGGCGTGCCGGTGGCGGACGGCGCGCCGCTCCAGTTCCGGGCCGGGCAGCCGGGGCACGTCGATGGGCTCGGCGCGGATCGCGGCGAGGACGGCGGCGCGCCGCCGCTCCGCGTAGGCCCCGGCGGCGGAGCGGGCCGGCGAGAGGACCGAGGTCTCGGCGAACTCGGGGGTCCGCTCCACGGTCTCCACCCGGGCCAGCAGATAGAGCCGGACGGGCGCGAGGGACCAGCGGCGCGGGTCGCGCCCCTGGACGTCGGGCGTGCCGAGCAGGTCCCGCACCATCGTGTCGGTCCAGCCTCGGCGGCGTACCCCGGCGAAGGTCACATAGGTCGTACGGTCCGTCATGATTCCCCCAGAAGTGATTACGGAGCGTGACCATCACAGTGAAGCGCACCCCACTGACAACGCCCCGTGGCGAGGGCCTTGCGGGGGCGGTGCCGACTGTGCGATATAGGTCTGGACCTTTTCGACGGACGGAGGCCGGCCCGTGCAACGCCCGCTCGCCGCAAGCCTGTTGACTGCCCTCGCGCTCAGCCTGACGCTCGCCCTCACCGCCTGCTCCGCCGCCCCTGCGCCCGAGGCCGACGACATCCGCGCCCCCACCGCTCCCCTCGGCGTCACCGCGACCGCCGGCAGCGCGAGCACCGTCCACGTCATGTGGAACGCGGCCACCGACGACCGCGCCGTCAGCGGCTACGCGGTCTACCGGGAGGGCCGCAAGGTCAAGGACCTCCCCGCCGCCACCCTCATGACCGACGTGATCGGCCTCGCCCCCGCCACCCCCCACACCTTCACGGTCCGCGCCCGCGACGCCGCCGGCAACGTCTCGGCCCCCAGCGCCCCCGTCACCGCGACCACCCTCCCCGCCCGCGCCGAGGACCGCACGCCCCCCAGCGCGCCCTCGGCGCTCCGCGTCGCCCCCGACGGCAGCCGCGCCGCCACCCTGCGCTGGACCCCCGCCCGCGACGACACCCGCGTCACCGCGTACGACGTCTACCAGGCCGACACCCGCATCCACACCGTCCCCGGCACCGCCACCACCGCCCGCCTCACCGGCCTGCGCCCCGGCACCGCCTACGCGTTCACCGTCCGCGCCCGCGACGCCGCCGAGAACTCCTCCCCGGACAGCGCCCCCGCCGACCTCACCACCGCCCCGGCGCCCGGCGCGCCCCCCAACACCGCCCCCACCGGCCTCACGGCGACGGCCGCCAAGGGCGAGATCACCCTCACCTGGACCCCGCCCCGCACCGGTGCACCCGTCACCCACCACGAACTCCACCTCAACGGGCACTTCGCCACCACCATCATCTGGGGCACCACCCCACCCCCCGACCGCGCCACCTACACCTTCCCGGTCCCCGACCCCCCGGGCACCCGCTACACCGTCACCCTCCGCGCCCAACTCCCGGACGGCACCTGGGGCGACTTCTCCGCGCCGAGGACGGTCGTGGTGCGCTGACCGAGACCGACCACGACGGCCCGCGGCCCGGCACGGCTTGGCCGGAATCGCACCCTTTCGCCGCGCACCGTCGCGCCCCACCCTGCGTCCAGGGGACACGACGGGCTGGTGGGGGGCGCGCCGATGACCGAACCGGGGACCGAGCCGATCTACGTACCCGTGCTGCCCGCCCGGCGGAGCGCGCTCGCCGCGTACGGCGGGCTGGCGCCGGACGTCCGGGCGGCCGTCGCGCCGCTCTGGACCGTGCCGCCCCGCGTCGGCCCCGAGCGGACCCCGGGCCGCCTGCCCCTCCACCCGCCCGACCCCGACGCCCTCGCCCTCGGCGTTCACGTGCACCGCGCGCTGGCCGGGATCGCGCGCGTGCAGCGCGGCCGCCCCGCCTGGGTCGACACCTGCCACGTGGAGAGCGGGCCCCGCGCCTTCGTCACCGGCCCGCCCCCGCTGCGGCCGGTGACCGGCACCGAGCGTGCCGCGTGGCAGCAGGTGGCCTGCGCCGAGGCCGCCGCGGCCGGCGGCGGCGGTCTCGGCATCCGGGTGCGCCCGGCCGGGGTCCTCGACGACCGGTGGGCGGAAGGCGTCGGCCGCCTCCTGCGCCGGATCGCGTTCGCCCGCTGCCCCCTGGACCTCCTCCTCGACCTGGGCCCGGTCGACGACGCCGACCACGGGGCCCACCTCGGCGCGCTCCACGCCCTGGACCTCCTCGGCGCGCTCCATCCCTGGCGCTCCGTCGTCCTTCTCGCCGGCTCCTACCCCCGTACCCACCCCGAGGGGTACGGCGCCGCCCTCGCCGAGACCGGACGGGCCGATCGGGACCTCCGCGACCTGCTGCGCCACACCACCGGCGGGGCCGGTCCGCGGCCCGTGTACGGCGACTACGGGGCGCACGACCCGGCGAGCGCCGACCGCGTCTCGGACACGGGAGCCGACCCGTTCCGCGGCGCGCTGCGCTACACCACCACCCGCACCTTCCTCGTGGGCGAGGTCCGCGCCGACGGACCCGACGTCCACCGCACCGTCCGCTCCCACGCCCGGGAGATCGTCGACACCCCCGACTTCAGAGGCGCGGCCTACAGCGCGGGGGACCGCTGGCTCCAGGCGTGCGCGGACGGCGGCGGCCCGCCCGGCACGGGACACCCGGACGCCTGGATCTGCGCCGGCCACCTCCAGCACCTGACCCACGTGGCCCGCGATCTGCGCCGATGCCCCTGACCCGCGGGCCCACGATCCGCGCCGACACCCCCGGCCCGCGCAACCCGTGAACCACGCCGACACCCCCGGCCCGCGCCGCCCGCGGGCCGCGCCGACACACCTGCCCCGTGCGCCTTGCCGCCCGTAACCAGCGGCCCGGAACTACCCTGGGAGTTGTGGCCGAGACCGTACTCACCAACACCGGGCTCGACAGGTTCCTCGAACTCATCGACGGAACACCCGAGCGCCGGGACCCCGTGTTCACCCGCGCCGCCGAGGCGGTACTGGGACTGCTCGCCCTCCGGGGAGCCGACCGGGGCACGGGGGTGCCCGAGCCGACGCCCGGTCTCGTGAGGCAGCTGCTCGTGGAGGACCTGCCGACGTTCGTGTACGTGCCGCCCGGCGAACTCGCGGCCTATCCGGCCGTCCTGGGAGCCCTCGCGGCACGGTTCGACGGCGGGCGCGGAGAGCGGGTCGCCGCGGTGGTCGCCGAGACCGGGCCCGACTTCGAACGGGCCATGAACGACCCGGGAAACCTCACCTGGCACCGCTGGTACGCGTCGCTGCTGCGGAGCTGCGGCACCGATCTCGCCGACCCCGAGGACGTACGGCGCAGGCTCGCCGCGCTCGACGGCGCGCCGCTCCCCGACGGGGTGCACCGGGCCGACCTCATGGGGCGGACCGCCCTGGCGGACGTGCTGCTCGCGGAGGCGCTCGCCCGGGCGTACGTACGGGACGCCGAGGAGCCCCCGCCCGCCGGGCCGCTGCTCACCGACCACACCGTCGCGACCGGGATCGCGCAGGTGGCCGCCGCGCTCCAGGACCGCTGGACGGCCGCCGGGCTCGCCGAACAGCTCGCCGGGCCGTACGCGCGGTTCGCGCCGGGACCCGACGCCTTCCCCCACCTCGTCCTCGCCGACGCCCTGCTCGACGAGCACCTCGACTACTACGGGGACGCCGCCGCGCCCGTGCCCCCGCCGCCCGCCATCGAGACCGGCTCCCGGCCCGGGTCCTCCGGTCCCGGCTCCTTCGAAGCGGACGCCGACGCGCTCATCGCCGCCGTCGAGGAGCTGGCCGAGGAGGAGTTCGAGCCCTACGGGGGCGAGGCTCCGCACCTGCTGTACGCGGTCTACCAGCGCGGCTGCTCCGCCGAGTCCGTCGCCCGCAAGGCCGCCGAGTACGAGGACTGGGCCGTCGACCCGGACCTGGAGGACCTGCCCGTACAGGTACCCGCAGAGGCGCCCGGGGCCTACGCGACGCCGCCCCTGCCGGAGCTCGTCCGGCTCCTCGGCGCGGCGGACCTGGACGAGGCCGACCGGGCCCGGCTCGAAGCACCCGCCCGGGACCTGGCCGCGGCCGTCGACCGGCTGGCCGCCACCGGCCTGGTGTTCCGCACCGGCGACGCCTTCGGGCTGACCCCGCGCGGCGCGGGCGTCGTGCGCTATCTGCTCGGCGTGCGCGGGATCGCCGCGCCCGACGCCGCCCAGGCCGCCGCCTGGACCGCGCCGGCCATGGTCGCCGCCGCGGCGGGCTGGCCCGCGTGCGTCGCCGCGCGCGTGCTGGCCGACTGGCTCCACGCGCGCGGGGACACCGCCGAGGCGTGGTCCGCGCTGCTCGCCGCCCTCGGCTCGGTGCACGCCGGGACCGGCGACGCGGCCGCCGTACGGGCCCTCTTCACCGTCCTGGACACCGCCGCCGCCCCGGCCGACGCCCTGCGCGGCGCGCTCCGCGACCCGGTCGTCGGCGCCTACGCCCTCGGGGCCCTGCGCGAGAGGGACGAGCCGGCGGACGCCATCCAGGTACGGGCCTCCGCGCGGGCGTTGCACGTCCTCGACGCGCTGCCCGGCAAGAAGGGCCCGCTGGAGTCCCGGCGCACCGCCTTCGACGAGGCCGCGTCCGCCTGGCCCGGCGGTTCCGCCGCCCTGGTCCGGGCGATGGCGGCGGCGGACCGCCATGAGGCCGAGCGGGTCCTCGGCCCGCTCGGCATCACCGTGGCATGAGCCCCGCGGCCGGGGCTACCCCGCCGTGAGGTACATGCCCGACGGCCCCGCCCCCGTCGTGTTCCGGCAGCTCTGGTTGCCGGTCGGGCGGGCGTGGACCAGTGCCAGGCAGCGGCCCAGGGCCTGCTGGCCGTAGGCGTTGGGGTGCATCGACTCCTGGACGAGCCCCTGGGTGCTCTGGCTGTCGATCCAGCGCGCCCACTCGCTCGTCGCCGCCGACGGGGGAACCGTCGCCGTCACCTGCTTGCTGGCCTTGGCGCAGACCTCGCGCCCCTGCAGGGCGTCCCGCAGGTCCATGAACTGCACGCCCTTCGCCGTGGCCACGCCCTTCAGCCGGTTGGCGAGCTGCGGGACCAGGGAGTCGCGCGCCCAGTCGGAGTCGGCGTTCCAGAAGGGGCAGCCGCCGGTGTTGGTGCGCGCCCAGCCGCTCTCGCCGTACCGGTTGTCGGCCGCGCGCGGAATGGGCGAGGGGTACGACTGCAGGACGATCCGGTAGTCGGAGGAGGCGTATCCGGCGGTGGTCATCACCGCCCGGATCTCGTCGACGGACGCGCCGACGTCCGCCATCACGCCGTCGATCTTCGCGTCGACCTCGGCCTGCTGGTCGTCGTGGCAGTACGAGTACCAGACGATGTAGTCGGTCGCGCAGGTGGTGATGATGTCGGCGAAGCCGAGGTCGTTGCCGCCGATGGACAGGGCGATCAGCTTCACGTCGTGCGTGGCGGCGACGGCCGCCAGCTGGTCGGCCTGCGGGGCCTCGCCCTTGTAGGACTGCCCGCCCTTGGAGGCGCGGATGACGTTCTTCGTGGTCGCCCCGGAGCAGGCGAGGTTGATCAGGCTGCTCGCGAGCGGGCCGGCGCTCTTCACCTCGGCGGTGTCGGAGCGGTGGCAGCCGCCGGCGGTGGCGCCGTACACCCGGGACGGGTCGTACCCGCTGCCGGTCCAGGCGCGGTCGGTGCCGTTGCGGCTGCCGGAGTTGGTGAGGCTGTTGCCCTGCCAGCGGCCGGCCTCACCGGAGATGTAGCTGTCGCCCATGGTGACGACGGCGGTGGGGCCCGTGCCGGGGGAGGCGTGGGCGGACGGGGCGGCGACGGAGGCGAGCCCGGCGGCGGTACACAGTGCCAGGAGTGCGCGCAGCGCACGATGGGGGGACGGAGGCATGGCTGTGCTCCTGCGGTACGCAGTGATGTGGGGGACAGCCATCGGCGCCGGTGGCATGGCGGAATCTGACACGTCCCGGCTTGTTACCGCTAGGTAGCTGCATATCTCGGTTCCGTCACGTCGCCTGTGACACGACAGGGCCCCGCCCCCGGAGCTGTGCGTTCACCGGGGGCGGGGCCTGTGCGGGGAGGGGCTGCGGTCAGCCGACCAGCTGCTCGTACGCGGGCAGGGTCAGGAAGTCCGCGTAGTCCGCGTCGAGGGAGACGTGCAGCAGCAGATCGTGCGCCTGCTGCCACTTGCCGGCCGCGAAGGCGTCCTCGCCGACCTCGGCGCGGATCTCGGCCAGCACCTCGGCGGCGACCTTGCGGGCCAGCTCGGGGGTGGCCGTCTCGCCGTTCTCGAAGACGACGCCCGCGTTGATCCACTGCCAGATCTGGGAGCGGGAGATCTCGGCGGTCGCCGCGTCCTCCATCAGGTTGAAGATGGCGACGGCGCCGAGGCCGCGCAGCCACGCCTCGATGTACCGGGTGCCGACCTGGACGGCGCTCACCAGACCGCCGTAGGTGGGCTTCGCGTCCAGCGAGTCGATCGCGATCAGGTCACCCGCCGCGACGGAGACGTCCTCGCGGAGGCGGTCCTTCTGGTTCGGCTTGTCGCCGAGGACGGCGTCGAAGGAGGCCATCGCGATCGGGACGAGGTCGGGGTGGGCGACCCAGGAGCCGTCGAAGCCGTCGCCGGCCTCGCGGTCCTTGTCGGCCTTGACCTTCTCGAAGGCGACCTTGTTGACCTCGGCGTCCCGGCGGGACGGGATGAACGCCGCCATGCCGCCGATCGCGTGCGCGCCGCGCTTGTGGCAGGTACGGACGAGGAGTTCGGTGTACGCGCGCATGAACGGGGCCGTCATCGTGACCGCGTTGCGGTCCGGCAGGACGAACCTGGCTCCGCCGTCACGGAAGTTCTTGACGATGGAGAAGAGGTAGTCCCAGCGGCCGGCGTTCAGGCCGGCGGCGTGGTCGCGGAGCTCGTAGAGGATCTCCTCCATCTCGTACGCGGCCGTGATGGTCTCGATGAGGACCGTGGCGCGGACGGTGCCCTGCGGGATGCCGACGTAGTCCTGGGCGAAGACGAAGATGTCGTTCCAGAGGCGGGCCTCCAGGTGCGACTCCGTCTTCGGCAGGTAGAAGTACGGGCCCTTGCCGAGGTCGATCAGGCGCTGGGCGTTGTGGAAGAAGTACAGCCCGAAGTCGACGAGCGCGCCGGGCACCGGGCTTCCGTCGAACGTGAGGTGACGCTCCTCCAGGTGCCAGCCGCGCGGCCGCATCACGACCGTGGCGAGCTCGCCGGCCGGCCTGAGGGCGTACGACTTGCCCGACCTGGGGTCCGTGAAGTCGATCTTCCGGGAGTAGGCGTCGATCAGGTTGACCTGGCCGAGGATCACGTTCTCCCAGGTCGGCGCCGAGGCGTCCTCGAAGTCGGCGAGCCAGACCCTCGCGCCGGAGTTGAGCGCGTTGATCGTCATCTTGCGGTCGGTCGGGCCGGTGATCTCGACACGGCGGTCGTTCAGGGCCGCCGGAGCCGGCGCGACCTTCCAGGAGTCGTCGGCGCGGATCGCGGCGGTCTCCGGCAGGAAGTCCAGCGTGGACGTACGGGCGATCTCGGCGCGGCGCTCCGCCCGGCGGGCGAGGAGCTCGTCCCGGCGCGGGGTGAACCGCCGGTGCAGTTCGGCGACGAAGGCCAGGGCGGCCTCGGTGAGCACCTCTTCCTGACGCGGCAGGGGCTCGGCATCGACGACGGCCAGGGGGGACGGCGCTGGTGCGGACATGAACTGTCACTTCCTTCAGCGGACTTCACGGGCGGTGCCAGGCGGCCGCCGGGCGTCGCGGTCCGGCACGGAGTGCCGCAGGCGCCGAGATACGGCCGCGAGCGCCGTTTCGGGAAACAGCGCTTCTGAACAGTGGATACTAGTTTCCTCATGGTGGAAGTTCAATGGTTTGTTGATGTCGAGATTCTCCGGATCGACACAACACGGCGCACCGTGCCGGCCCCTTCACTCCAGGTGCGCCAGATCCGCCTCCGTGTCGATGTCGTAGGGCTCGGCCACATCCGAACAGTCCACCGGCGTGATCGCATCCCGGTGCGCCGCCAGATAGTCCCGCGCGCCCCGGTCGCCCACCGCCCCCGCGGCGATCCCCGCCCAGTGCCCCGCGCCGAACAGCACCGGATGCCCCCGCTGCCCGTCGTACGAGGCCGCCACCAGCGAATCCCGCGACCCGTACGCCGCCCGCACCCGCGCCACCGCCTCCGCCCCGATCCCCGGCTGGTCGACCAGCAGCACCAGCGCCGCGTCCACCCCCCGCCCGTCCGCCTCCAGCGACGCCAGCCCCACCCGCAGCGACGACCCCATCCCCTCCGCCCACCCCGGGTTCTCCACCACCACACACCCCGCGAGCTCCGCCCGCTCCCGCACCACCCCTGCCGACGCCCCGATCACCACATGCACCACCTCGCACCCCGCCGCCCTCAGCACCCCCACCGCATGCTCGACCAACGGCCTCCCCCGGTGCTCCAGCAGCGCCTTCGGCCTCCCCCCGAGCCTCCGCCCGCCCCCGGCGGCCAGCAGCAGTCCTGCGACGACGGGCCTTCGATCTTCCGCTGTAGTCATGGAACCTGCATACCGCATGGCGCGAAATGACACGGTCGCCTGAATTCCGTCCACCAAGGGTGGCGCGCCGGGGTGGCGAAGGAGTTAACTGGCCCGCGGCTCGCGGGGGCCGGCCGCTGTCCGGCGGGTCGGCTCGGAGTGTTCGTCGTACGGAGTTCTGCGCACAGAGTCGTGCGAGGGGGAGAACCATGTTGCGAAGCGTGGGGCAGAGGCGAGTGACCGGCGAGGGTGTGGACCCCAGGGTGGTCGAACTGCGGTCCGCCGTGTCCCGGCTGCGGAGGGAACTGGCCGCGCACCGGGTGGAGTTCGCGGACCGGGGGATCGCCGAGGACGAGCTGGCCGCGCTGGACGCGATGGCGCTGAGCGGCGCTCCCGAGGTGCGGCGGCTGCGCCGGTCGCTGCTGCTGGTCGCGGGCTGCGTGGGCTCGGTCAGCGCGCTCGCCGACGGGCTGGCCGGGGTGCGTCGGGCCGTGGAGCTGTTCGGGCCGCCGCCGAGCGCCTGAGGCCGTGCCCGGGGCGTCCGGTGGAAAAAGCGATTGCCTCCGGTGGGGGGCTCGCGTTGGGTGGGCGGCATGGCTGAACTGCGTACCGACCGTCTTCTTCTCCGCCGATGGCGTGACTCCGACCTGGAACCGTGGGCGGCGATGAACGCCGATCCCGAGGTCCGGGAGCACTTGGGGGACGTGCTGTCCCGGGAGCAGAGCGATGCTTCCGTGGCACGGTTCCAGGCCGAGTTCGACCGGCGGGGCTACGGCTGGTGGGCGGTCGAGGTACGGGAGACCGGCGAGTTCGTCGGCTTCGCGGGCCTGGACGAGGTCGACGAGGAGGTGCCGTTCACGGGAGTGGAGATCGGCTGGCGCCTGGCCCGGCCGGCCTGGGGGAAGGGCTACGCCACCGAGGCCGCGCTGGCCGTCCTGGCGCACGGCTTCGAGGCCCTGGAGCTTCCCGAGATCCTGGCCGTGACGACGGCCGCCAACCTTCGCTCCCAGGCCGTGATGCGCCGGATCGGCATGAGCCGGGCCCCCGAGGACGACTTCGACGACCCCACCGTGCCCGAGGGCCCGCTGCGACCCAACGTGCTGTTCCGCATCCGGCCGAGCAGCTAGGCCCAGCGCCCAGCGCCTAGCGCCGGATGAGCCGGCGGGCCGTGGCCGCCGCGACCGCGGCGGTACGGGAGTCCACGCCGAGCTTCGCGAAGATGTGGACGAGGTGGGACTTCACGGTCGCCTGGCTGAGGAAGAGCGCCTTGCTGATCTGCTGGTTGGAGAGGCCCTCGCCGACGAGCTGGAGGACTTCGAGTTCGCGTTTGGTGAGGGCCTCGGCGGGGGTGCGCATCCGGTCCATCAGACGGTGGGCGACGGCCGGGGCGAGGGCCGACTGGCCGGCCGCCGCGGTGCGGACCGCCGCGGCCAGCTCCTCGGGCGGCGCGTCCTTCAGGAGGTAGCCGGAGGCGCCCGCCTCGACCGCCGCGAGGATGTCCGCGTCGGTGTCGTAGGTGGTGAGGACCAGCACCTTCGGCCCGCCGGGGACGGCCGTGATCGCCGCCGTGGCCTCGGAGCCGTGCAGGCCCGTGCCGAACTGGAGGTCCATCAGGACGACGTCCACGTCGCCGGCGGCGGCGAGTTCCACGGCCCGCTCGGCGGTGGCGGCCTCGGCGACCACGGTGAAGTCGGGTTCCGTGTCGAGGACGGCGCGCAGGCCCGCCCGTACCACCGGGTGGTCGTCGGCGAGCAGAAGGCGGATGGTCATGCGGAGACTCCAGCCGGGAGAGGGAGGGAGACGGCGACGGCCGTGCCCTGGCCGGGCGCGGACTCGACGGTGAACGTGCCGCCCAGCGACTCCGCCCGCGAGCGCATCGCCGGCAGTCCGAAGCCGGCGTCGGACGAGGGGCGTACCGAGCCGGGGTCGAAGCCCCGGCCGTCGTCGACCACGTCCAGTGTCACCGAGGCGTCCATGAACGACAGGGTGATCTCGGCCCGCGAGGCCGACGCGTGCCGCACCGTGTTCGCGAGCGCCGACTGGGCGATGCGCAGCAGCGCCACCTCGTACGGCGTCGGCAGCTCGACCGGCGTACCGCTCATCGTGAAACGGACCCGGGGCCCGACGGCCGGGGCCCCTTCCTCCGGCGCGTACGCCCCCGGTCCCGGGCGTCCCGGCTCGCACAGCCGCTCCAGGGCGGCCGCGAGGGAACCGTGCTCCAGGTCCGGGGGAGTGAGGGCGCGGACGAAGCGGCGGGCCTCGGCGAGATTGTCCTGGGCGGCCTCGCGGGCCTGGCCGATGTGCGGGGCGGCGGGGGAGTCCGGCGGCAGCGCGCGCTCGGCGGCGCGGAGCAGCAGCTGGATCGAGGAGAGGCCCTGCGCGAGGGTGTCGTGGATCTCGCGGGCCAGCCGCTCCCGCTCGGCGAGGGTGCCGGCGTGCCGTTCCGCCGCGGCGAGCTCGGCGCGTGTCGCGATCAGCTCCTCGATGAGCCGGCGGCGCCGCTCGCTCTCGCGGTACAGGGCCTGGTAGCCGAGGACGGTCGCCACGGCCACGGCCGCGCCGAGCAGGGGGCCGATGAAGACGCCCGGGTTGAGCGCGGCGCCGTGCCCCACGTACGAGAGGATCGCCGCGACGGCGGTCAGCGCCACGGCCGGCAGCGACCAGCGCACGGACAGCAGGTGCAGCTGGAGGAAGTAGAGCGGGAAGGCCAGCCAGAGCGCTTCCGGGGTGAGGCAGAGCAGCGCCAGCCAGGACAGGCCCAGGGCTCCGAGCCACACGGCGGCGGCCCGCTGTGAGCTCCGCACGGACGGCAGGTAGGAGCCGGAGGCGTAGACCGCGCCCATGACCAGCGCCATCGCCGTGCCGGCGGCCGAGTGCGCGCGTACCGCCGCCAGGACGAGCAGGCCCGCCATGAGGAGGTGCAGGCAGAGGCGCAGGGCGCGAAGGGCGGGGGTGAGGGGCCACCGGGCCGGGTGGAGGGAGGAGCGGGGATCCATGATCCCTCCAGGGTAGACAGCGGGAGACAATCCGGACTCAACCGAAAGTTTGATTGCAGAGCCATCCGTGGCGCGATGCCCGAGGGGTACCCGGCCGACCACTCTGGTGAGCATGTTCGTGGCATGGAGAGACCTGAGATTCGCCAAGGGGCGGTTCACCCTGATGGGCACGGTGATCGTGCTGATCACCCTGCTCGTAGGGCTGCTGTCCGGGCTGACCGCCGGGCTCGCGCGAGAGAACGTCTCGGCGATCACCGGCCTGCCCGCCGACCGGCTGGCCTTCGCGGCGCCGCCGTCGGGGCAGTCGGTCTCCTTCACCAATTCGACGGTGACGGAGGAGCAGTGGAGCCGGTGGTCGGAGCGGCCCGGGGTGACGGAGGCCGAACCCCTCGGCATCCGTACCCTCAACGCCGCCGCCGGGGACCGCACCGCCGCGGTCTCCGCCTTCGGCACGGAGGCGGGCTCCGGGCTCGCCCCCGCGCCGGTCGGCCCGGGGAAGGCGGTCCTGTCCGAGTCGGCCGCGGAGGAGCTGGGCGTGGACGCCGGCGACGCGGTCCGCCTCGGCCCGCTGGAGGTCACCGTCACGGCGGTCTCCGGCGACGCCTCCTACAGCCACACCCCGGTGGTGTGGACCTCGCTCGACGACTGGCAGAAGTTCGGCCACAGCGGGACCACCCCGCAGGAGCAGGCCACCGTCATCGCGCTGACCGGTGACGGCGGTACGGACTGGGCGGCCGGCGACAAGGCCGCGGGGACGGAGGCGCGGACGATCGACGGCGCCCTCACCGCCATAGGGTCCTACCAGGCCGAGAACGGCTCGCTCCAGCTGATGCGCGGCTTCCTGTTCGCCATCTCCGCGCTCGTCATAGGAGCGTTCTTCACCGTCTGGACCATCCAGCGCAGCGGCGACGTGGCCGTGCTCAAGGCGCTCGGCGCGTCCACCCCGTACCTCCTCAAGGACGCCCTCGGCCAGGCCGTCCTCATGCTCACCGCCGGCACGCTGCTCGGCACGGTGCTCGCGGTCGGCATCGGCGCCCTGGTCAGCGGCGGGAACGTGCCGTTCGTCCTGGAACCCCTCACCGTCCTCGGCCCGGCCGCCGTGATCATCGTCCTCGGCGTCCTCGGCGCGGCCCTCTCCATCCGGCGGATCACCGCCGTCGACCCCCTCACCGCCCTCGGGAGCGCCCGATGAGCCTCGTCCTCGACGCCGTCACCCTCACCTACCCGGACGGCGACGGCCGGCTCACCGCCCTCGACGCCGTCTCCCTCACCGTCCCCGCCGGTACGCTCACGGCCGTCGTCGGCCCGTCCGGCTCCGGCAAGTCCAGCCTGCTCGCGGTCGCGGCCACGCTGGTGACCCCGGACGAGGGCCGGGTCGTGGTCGCCGGTACGGACACCGGTGCCCTCACTCCCGCCGCCAAGGCGCGGCTGCGGCGCGAGCACATCGGGATCGTCTTCCAGCAGCCCAACCTGCTGCCCTCGCTGAGCGCCGTGGAGCAGCTCCAGGTGATGGCCCATCTGTCGGGCCTTCCGCCGAAGACGGTACGGGGCCGCGCCCGGGACCTGCTCGACGCGGTGGGCCTCGCGGACCAGGCCCACCGGCGGCCCCACCAGCTCTCCGGCGGCCAGCGCCAGCGGGTGAACATCGCCCGGGCGCTGATGAACGAGCCGTCCGTCCTGCTGGTCGACGAGCCGACCAGCGCCCTCGACCACGAGCGCGGGGCGGCCGTCATGGACCTGCTCGCCACGCTGACGGCCGAGCGGGGCACCGCGACCGTCCTGGTCACCCACGACCGCACACACCTGGCCCGTACGCATCAGACGGTGACCGTCCAGGACGGCAGGCTGACGGAGCCGGTGGACGCCTGACCCCCGCAACCGGGCCGCCCCGACCCGCCGACCCGCCGACCCGCCAGGCGAAGGCCCGGCGCGGTCGGCGCGGCCCGTCACGCGGTCCGGCGTGCCGCCCCGGTCCGCGAGCGCGCCGCGGCGAGTCCACCGAGGACCGTGCTGATCAGGCCCACCAGCAGGGCGACATAGGCTCCCCCGCGTCCGTTGCCGGTGCCGATGCCACTGTCGGAGGTGGCGACCACCAGACCGCCGAGGGCCAGGGCGAGAACACCCGCCACGAGCGCCGCGACGGCCCGGATCCGCGTGCGGCCCGGGCCGGGGCCCGTTCCGGTCCGGCGGGCGGCGCGCAGGGCGCGCACGCCGACGACGGCTCCGGCGAGCCCCACGAGCGTGCCGAGGGAGGCTCCGAGCCGCCCTGCGCTCAGGGTGAGGACTCCGGCGGCGAACGGCTGGACCGCGAGGTGCGCGGTCGCGGGTGCGGCGATCAGGTGCCGGATCGGCATGGGGTGCTCCTTCTGCGACGGGACGTGGACCGAGCCTGTCCTCCCGGACCGTCCCCCGTCGTCCGGCGGACGCGGTCATTTCCGGCTGCCGCCGCTGCCGCACCCGGCTGCCGCGGACGCGGCAGAAGCGGGCCCACTACCGCGTCCGCGGTAGTGGTGGGCTCCTCCCCTGGCGGGATCCGGCCGTGGACGGCCCGCGGCTAGGGTGCGCGCATGAGCAGAGGAAGGTTCGGTGTGCCGGCCTGTGTCGTGGACGGGGTGATCGCCGTCGGCGTGGCGGGGGCACTGCTGCTCACCGGCGCCTCCGAGGGGCACCCCGGCACGGGGTTCGGTCTGCTGGGGTACGCGCTGCTCGCGGCCGGCGGTCTGGCGCTGGCCGGCCGCCGCCGCGCCCCGGTCCCCGTGCTGGTGGTCACGGGGGTGTGCGCGGCGGGGTATCAGGCGGCCGGTTTCGACGTACCCGCCGTGGCGTACCTGTTCGCGGTGTACGCGGCCGTACGGGCCGGACACCGCACCGTCACGGTCCTGGTGAGCGTGACCGTGCTGGCCGCCCTGCCGGCGGCGGCGCTGGCGTCGGGACTGCACGACACGGGGGAGGCGTTCGCGCGGGCGCGGGGCGCGCTGGAGCTGGCCTGGCTGGTCGCGGCCGGCGCCGCGGGGGAGGCGCTGCGGCAGGCCGAGCGGCGGGCGGAGGATGCCGAGCGCACCCGGGAGGAGACGGCGCGACGCCGTGCGGACGAGGAGCGGCTGCGCATCGCGCGCGAGCTGCACGACTCGCTCACCCACCAGATCTCGATCATCAAGGTGCAGTCGGAGGTCGCGGTCCACGTGGCCCGGCGGCGGGGCGAGCGGGTGCCGGAGGCCCTGCTCGCGATCCAGGAGGCCGGGCGGGAGGCGACCCGGGAGCTGCGGGCGACCCTGGAGGCGCTGCGCGACGACGACACGGCCCCGCCCCGCGGCCTGGACGACGTCCCGGGCCTGGTGGCACGGGCCCGGCTGACCGGTCTGGACGCCACGCTGACGATCGACGGCCGCCGGGACGACGTGCCGGTCGCGGTGGACCGGACCGTCTACCGGATCGTCCAGGAGTCGCTCACCAACATCGCCCGGCACGCGGAGGCGGCCACGGCCTCGGTGCGGATCGAATGCCGTCCCGACGCCCTGACCGTGCGGGTCGACGACGACGGGACGGCCGTGCCGGACACCGCGCCGACGCCCGGCACGGGGCTGCTCGGGATGCGCGAGCGGGTCACCGCCCTCGGCGGACGGCTGAGCGCGGCGCCCCGTACCGAGGGGGGCGGCTTCAGCGTCCGGGCCCGTCTTCCGCTGGAGCGGACGTGATCCGGGTCGTGCTGGTCGACGACCAGTCGCTCATCCGCAGCGGATTCCGCGCGCTCCTCGATCTGGAGGACGACATCGAGGTGGTGGGGGAGGCCGGCGACGGCCTGGCGGGCCTGGCGCTGGCCGGGGAGCATCTGCCCGACATCGTGCTGGTCGACATCAGGATGCCGGTCATGGACGGCGTCGAGATGACCCGCCGCGTCGCCGCCGATCCGGCCCTGGCCGGGGTGCACGTGGTCGTCCTGACCAACTACGGCCTGGACGAGTACGTCTTCGACGCGCTGCGCGCGGGCGCCGCCGGGTTCCTGGTCAAGGACATCGTGCCGGAGGACTTCCTGCACGCGGTGCGGGTCGCGGCGCGGGGCGACGCCCTGCTCGCGCCGTCGATCACGCGCAGGCTCATCGACCGGTACGTCTCGGAGCCGTCGGGGACGGGCGCCGCCACCGGTCTGGAGGAGCTGACCAACCGTGAGCGCGAGGCCGTGGCCCTGGTCGCGCGGGGTCTGTCCAACGACGAGATCGCCGACCGCATGGTGATCAGCCCGATGACCGCGAAGACCCACGTCAACCGGGCCATGGCCAAACTCCGCGCCCGCGACCGCGCCCAACTGGTCGTCCTCGCCTACGAGTCCGGCCTCGTGTCACCGCGCACCCCCGGGCCCTGACGCGGGTCGTCAGCCGAACCAGACGGTCACGCGGACGTTCTCGTCCCCGTGGCCGGCCGCGAGGCCGCGCATCGCCGCCCATACGGGGGCCCAGGTGCCGTCCGGCGGGGCGAACACGCGGGCGGTGAGGGTCACGGGGCGGTGGACGGCGCCGTTCCAGTGGACTTCGCCGCCCTCGGGCCACTCCGGTGGCATGAGGTCCTCGCCGAAGATCTCCTCGGCGAGGTCGAGGACCTCGACGGGCGTCCAGGGCGCGTCCGTCAGGACGAGTGCGCCGTCCGGGCCGGGGCGCCAGACGCCGACGCGGTTCCCGTCGGGGCCGTCGCGCAGGGGCCGGTCCCAGTCGGCGGCCGCGATCTCGGCCCAGGTGGCGTAGGCGTGGCCGTGGTGGAGTTCCCCGCAGGCGCGTGGGACTCCGTCCGAGGCGTCGTCCGGGGCTCCGCGCCGTTCGAACAGGGACCGGTCCAGGTCGAGGCCGCCGGGGTGGCCGAAGAGGCACTCCCAGGCGTGCCGGTCGCGCGCGAGGGCGCACTGCGGGAGGCCGAGCGCGATCCGCCAGGGGCGACCGGGCTCGCGTACCTCGATCACACCGTCGATGTCCGCCCCCATGGCGACGAGCGTAGTGGTGCTCGCCGCCGTGGGGTGCGCGCGCTCAGCCCTGGCCGTTGCCCGCGGTGTTGGCGAGGGCGGCCGAGAGTTCGCGGGCGACTTCCTGGAGGATCGGGACGATCTTCTCCGTGGCGGCCTCGGTGACCCGGCCGGCGGGGCCGGAGATGGAGATGGCCGCCGCGGTGGGGGAGTCGGGGACGGAGACCGCGAGGCAGCGGACTCCTATCTCCTGCTCGTTGTCGTCGACGGCGTACCCGCTCTCGCGGACCGCGACGAGGGCGTCGAGGAAGCCGTCGGGGGTGGTGATCGTCTTCTCGGTGGCGGCCGGCATGCCGGTACGGGCGAGCAGGGCGCGCACCTCGTCCGCCGGGGTGTGCGCGAGGAGCGCCTTGCCGACGCCGGTGGAGTGGGGGAGGACCCGGCGGCCGACCTCGGTGAACATGCGCATGGAGTGTTTGGACGGCACCTGCGCCACGTACACGATCTCGTCGCCGTCGAGCAGTGCCATGTTGGCGGTCTCGCCGGTCTCCTCGACGAGCCGCGCGAGGTAGGGGCGGGCCCAGGTGCCGAGGAGGCGCGCGGAGGACTCGCCGAGCCGGATGAGGCGGGGGCCGAGTGCGTACCGCCGGTTGGGCTGCTGGCGTACGTACCCGCAGGCGACCAGGGTGCGCATCAGGCGGTGGATGGTGGGGAGGGGCAGTCCGCTGCTGGCGGAGAGCTCGCTCAGCCCGACCTCGCCCCCGGCGTCGGCCATCCGCTCCAGGAGGTCGAAGGCACGCTCAAGGGACTGGACGCCACCGCTCGCGGCGGAGGGCTTGGCGGCGTCGGTGGTGCTGGCGCTGGACGTCGGCACGTCAACGGTCCTTTCGAGGCAGGCGGGCAAGGCAGCAGCCTACCGGGCCACCGGCCGGGGCACCTGGTCTCGGTGCCGGTGTACGGGCCGGTCAGGGGGTGTTTGTCCGGTGTCGGCGAGGGCCCGGCGGGGTCCGGGTCCGCCCCGCATGTGCGGAGCTACGTTCTACTGTACGGAATTTCCATTCCACTTTGTGGAAACGTCCAAGGCGGGTTCGCCGACGGCCGATGCTGGAAGTGTGCCCTTGACGACATGTCGTCCGGAAGTGAAGACTCCTTCAACAGTTCGTTGAATTTCTCGCCGAGGCACTTGAAGAAGGGGTACGGGTGGACGTCAACCTGGTCCTGCGCTCGACACGCGTCATCACCCCCGAGGGGACGCGCCCGGCGTCGATCGCCGTCTCCGGAGGGACGATCGCGGCCGTGCTGCCGTACGACGCCGAGGTACCCGCGGGGGCCCGGCTGGAGGACGTCGGCGACGACGTCGTCCTGCCCGGACTCGTCGACACCCACGTGCACGTGAACGACCCCGGCCGCACCGAGTGGGAGGGCTTCTGGACCGCCACCCGCGCGGCCGCCGCCGGCGGCATCACCACGCTGCTCGACATGCCGCTGAACTCGCTGCCCCCGACCACCACCGTGGACAACCTCCGGGTCAAGCAGGAGGTCGCCCGGCGCAAGGCCCACATCGACGTCGGCTTCTGGGGCGGCGCGCTGCCCGACAACGTCAAGGACCTGCGCCCCCTCCACGACGCCGGCGTCTTCGGCTTCAAGTGCTTCCTGTCGCCCTCCGGCGTGGACGAGTTCCCGTCGCTCGACCAGGAGCAGCTGGCGACCTCGCTCGCCGAGATCTCCGGCTTCGACGGCCTGATGATCGTGCACGCCGAGGACCCGCACCACCTCGCCGCCGCGCCCCAGCGCTCCGGCGGCGCGTACGCCGACTTCCTCGCCTCGCGCCCCCGGGACGCCGAGAACACGGCCATCGAGAACCTGGTCAACCAGGCCCGCAGGCTGAACGCCCGCGTCCACGTCCTGCACCTCTCCTCCTCCGACGCGCTGCCGCTCATCGCCGCCGCCAAGGCCGAGGGCGTCAAGATCACCGTGGAGTCCTGCCCGCACTTCCTCACCCTCACCGCCGAGGAGATCCCGGACGGCGCCACCGAGTTCAAGTGCTGTCCGCCCATCCGCGAGGCGTCGAACCAGGACGCGCTGTGGCAGGGGCTCGCGGACGGCACGATCGACTGCATCGTCTCCGACCACTCCCCGTCCACCGCGGACCTCAAGACCCCGGACTTCGCCTCCGCCTGGGGCGGCATCTCCTCCCTCCAGCTCGGCCTGCCCGCCATCTGGACCGAGGCCCGCCGCCGCGGACACACCCTGGAGGACGTCGTCCGCTGGATGTCCGAGGGCCCGGCCCGGCTCGCCGGGCTCACCCGCAAGGGCGCGATCGAGGCCGGCCGCGACGCCGACTTCGCCGTCCTCGCCCCCGACGCCACCTTCACCGTCGACCCGGCCGATCTCCAGCACCGCAACCGGATCACGGCCTACGCGGGCAAGACCCTCAGCGGCGTCGTCACCGCCACCTGGCTGCGCGGAGAGCGGATCGCCGACCACGGCACCCTGGCCGAGCCCTCCGGCCGCCTCCTCGAAAGGAACAACTGACCCGTGAGCACCGGCATACCCTCCTTCACCGGCGACGCCAGCCCCTTCGGAGGTGGCGACCCGTACGCCGACTACCGCACCGCCGACTTCCCCTTCACCCAGTACGCGGACCTCGCCGACCGCCGCCTGGGCGCGGGTGTCGTCGCCGCCAACGACGAGTTCTTCGCCGAGCGGGAGAACCTGCTCAAGCCCGAGGCCGCCGAGTTCGACCCCGAGCACTTCGGCCACAAGGGCAAGATCATGGACGGCTGGGAGACCCGCCGCCGCCGAGGGATCTCGGCCCGGCAGCCGCACCCCACCGAGGACGACCACGACTGGGCCCTCGTACGGCTCGGCGCGCCCGGCGTCGTCCGCGGCATCGTGGTCGACACCGCCCACTTCCGCGGCAACTATCCGCAGGCCGTCTCCGTCGAGGCCGCCTCGGTCGCCGGCTCGCCCTCGCCCGAGGAGCTCCTCGCCGACGACGTGAAGTGGACGACGCTCGTCCCGCGCACCGCCGTCGGCGGTCACGCCGCCAACGGCTTCGCGGTCGACGTCGAGCAGCGCTTCACCCACCTGCGCGTCAACCAGCACCCCGACGGCGGCATCGCCCGGCTCCGCGTCCACGGCGAGGTCGCCCCCGACCCGGCGTGGCTCGGCGTGCTCGGCACCTTCGACCTCGCGGCCCTGGAGAACGGCGGCCAGGTCGAGGACGCCTCCGACCGCTTCTATTCGCCGGCCACCAACACCATCCAGCCGGGCCGGTCCCGCAAGATGGACGACGGCTGGGAGACCCGCCGCCGCCGCGACAAGGGCAACGACTGGATCCGCTACCGGCTGGTCGCCGAGTCCGAGATCCGCGCGGTCGAGATCGACACCGCGTACCTCAAGGGCAACAGCGCCGGCTGGGCCGCGCTCTCGGTCGCGGCCGAGGGCTCCGAGGACTGGACCGAGATCCTGCCCCGGACCCGCCTCCAGCCCGACACCAACCACCGCTTCGTCCTGGACACCCCGGCGGTCGGCTCCCGCGTCCGGATCGACATCTACCCGGACGGCGGCATCTCCCGCCTCCGCCTCTTCGGCTCCCTCACCGCGGCCGGCGCGGCGCGGCTGACCGCCCGCCACCAGGAGCTGGGCGGCCAGGGCCTGTAGTCACCTTCCCGTCTGCCCCACGGGCGACGACGGGAATGTGACGGCAGACCCCAAGGCTCCCCCGAACCGGGCGGGTACGACACCCCGCCCGGCCCGCGAGGGCGCACCGGCCCGACAGCACCGGCGCGCCCTCGCGTCCCTCCTGGGCGGCTCACTCGCCGCGCAGCGGGGTCACGCGGCGTGCCCGCCGTCCACCGAGAACTCGGCGCCGGTCACGTACCGCCCGTCCGGCCCCGCGAGGAAGGCGACCATCGCGGCCACCTCGTCAGGGGTGCCGAAGCGGCCCAGGGCCGTCATGGCAGCCTGGCCCGGTGCGTACGGTCCGTCCGCCGGGTTCATGTCGGTGTCGACGGGGCCGGGGTGGACGATGTTGGCCGTGATGCCGCGCGCGCCCAGCTCCCGGGCGAGCGCCTTGGTGAGGCCGACGAGGGCCGCCTTGCTCGTCGTGTACAGCGTCCCGCCGGGGCCCGGCACGCGCTGCGTCATGCAGGTGCCGATCGTGACGATCCTCCCGCCCTCCGGCATGCGTGCGGCCGCCGACTGCGAGGCGAGGAAGGCCGCCCGGACGTTGACCGCGAGGACCCGGTCCACGTCCGCGAGGGTCAGCGACTCCAACGGGCCGAGGACGCCGGCGCCCACGTTGTTCACCAGGACGTCGAGCCGGCCCAGGGCGTCCGCCGCCCATTCCACCGCGCCGGCCGCGTCGCCGGCGTCGGCGGCGTCGGCGCGCAGCGGGAACGCCTTGCGGCCGGCCGCCTCGATCCGTGCGGCGACCTCCTTGGCCCGTGCCTCGTCCTGGACGTAGGTGAAGGCCACGTCGGCGCCCTCCCGGGCGAGCCGTACGGCCGTGGCCGCGCCGATCCCGCGGCTGCCGCCCGTCACCAGGACCGCCGTGCCGTTCATCGTGGACATCCCGAAACCTCCGTGAGCCGAGTAAGTGGTTGCGGGTTCAATGAAAGTCGGCGGGGCGGCCGGACGCTGGCGGGAATCGGACCCCGACGCGGCCACCGATGACTTCTGCCGGGCGGTGGAGTCGGAAGAGGTGAGACACGATGGTCCGGAGAACAGAAAGGGCATCCGCCATGGCCACCCTCAGCCTCACCCAGTTCCTCACCCTCGACGGCGTCACCCAGGCACCCGGAGGCCCCGGAGAGGACCCCAGCGGCGGTTTCGAGCACGGCGGCTGGTCCGTGCCGTTCGGCGACGAGGACTTCGGGCAGCGCATCACCGAGATCTTCGCCCGACCGACCGCCTTCCTCCTCGGCCGCCGCACGTACGACATCTTCGCGGGTTACTGGCCCCGGCAGACCGACCCCGCCGACCCCGTCGCCTCCAAGCTCAACGCCCTCCCCAAGTACGTCGCCACGACCACGCTCACCTCCGCGGACTGGGAGGGCACCACCCTGCTCCGCGGTGACGTCGTCGCGGAGGTCGCCGCCCTCAAGGAGCGCACCGACGGCGAGATCCAGATGCACGGCAGCGCGGGCCTCGCCCGGACCCTCCTCGGCCACGACCTCATCGACACCCTCCACCTGCACGTGTTCCCCGTGGTCCTGGGCTCCGGCCGCCGGCTCTTCTCCGACGGCGTCCGCCCCACCGCCTTCCGCCTCACCGAAGCGCGTACCACCGGCGCGGGCGTCGCCCTCCACACGTACGAGCTGGCCGGCCGCCCCGCGTACGGCAGCTACTGATCGCGGCGGAAGGAAAGGTGTAGCCGCCACCGGCCCGTCCCGGTACGGTGATCGCTCCGCGTGTGAGCCGCCGAAGTCTCCACCCCGGTCTCAAGAGTTGGAGAAGCGGCCCCCATGTCCTCGATCGCCGCCCCCGTGTCCCTCGGCGCCCCGCGCCGGGCCTGGCTCACCGATCTGCCCGTCCTGCTCGTCGCCGTCGTCTGGGGTGCCAGCTATCTCGCGGCCAAGGGCATCACCACCCCCCACACCGTCGTCGCGGTGCTCGTCCTGCGGTTCGCGGTGGTCCTGCCCGTCCTGGTGGCCGCCGGGTGGCGCAGGCTCCGGGCGCTCACCGCGGCCCAGTGGCGGGGCGCCGCGGCCCTCGGGCTGATCCTCAGCGGGATCTTCCTCCTGGAGACGTACGGTGTCGTGCACACCTCGGCCACCAACGCGGGCCTGATCATCAGCCTCACCATGATCTTCACCCCGATCGCCGAGGCGGCCGTCACCCGGGTCTCCGCCGGCTCCGCCGGGGCCGCGGGGACCCCCATGCCCCGCGGCTTCCTCGCCGCCGCCGGGCTCTCCGTCGCCGGCGTCGTCCTGCTGACCCAGGGCGGCGGCTTCACCGCGCCCTCGCTCGGCGACCTGCTGATGCTGCTCGCCGCCCTCGCCCGCACGGTCCACGTGCTGGCCATGTCCCGGATCAAGGCGGTCCGTTCGGCCGACTCGCTCTCCCTGACCACCGTCCAACTGGGCTCCGCGGTCGCCGTGTTCGCCGTCATCGCCGCCTTCCCGGGCACCGGCGCCTCGCCGTGGGCCGTCGCCCTCGACTTCGGGCCGCGCGAGTGGGCCGGACTCGTCTTCCTCTCCGTCTTCTGCACGCTCTTCGCGTTCTTCGTGCAGATGTGGGCGGTCCGCCGCACCTCTCCGTCCCGGGTCAGCCTCCTCCTCGGGACGGAGCCCCTCTGGGCCGCCGCCGCGGGCATCGCCGTCGCCGGCGACCGCCCCGGTGTCCTCGGTCTCGTGGGCGCGATCCTCGTTCTGGCGGGCACCAGTTGGGGCCGACGAGCCGCCGGCGGGTAAGTTCTTCGATCATGCGTTCACTTGCTCTCGACAACGAGTTCCGCGCCCGCGCCCGGCGCACCCAGGGCTGGGGAGTCGGCCTGCTCGCCGTCGCCGGACTGCTCTGGGTCTGGTTCGGCGTCCTCCTCCTCACCCCCTACGAGCCCGCGGACGGCAGCAACACCTGCCCCACGCTCCTCACCAGTGAGTACCTGCACGACAAGGCGTGCGAGGAGGCGCGCGACTGGCCCGAACTGGTCGGCGTCATCGGCGCCTCCGTCCCGCTCGCCGTCATCGGCGCCGTCCTCTTCACGAGCGGCTCCGTCTCCCACCGGATGGCCGAGCACCTCGCCGAGGCGCCCCGGCAGGACACGGTGAGCGGCTGAGCCGTACGCCCTCCGGGTCCCGCTGCCGGGGCCCGGTTGCCAGGCCCGGTTGCGAGGCCCGGTTCAGGACTTCGGCACCCGGTCCGACGCGATCATGAGGACCAGGCCGAGCACCGCGATCACGATGTCGGCGAACAGCTCCCGGCCCTCCAGGAACCACACGTTCTCCGTCAGGAACCGGGTCAGGCCCAGCAGCCGGAACCAGCCGTCCGTGAGCTCCCGGATCACCCCGCAGACACCGAACAGCGTGAGCAGGAAGCCGCCGACCTCAAGGAATCTCTTCATGCCGTGATCATGGCCGGTGCGGGCGAGGGGTCGCGTCCGCCTCCGGTCCACGGCCACCGCTACCGAAGTATCGACCCGCGCGACTTCGGTAGCGACCCGGCCGCTCATGCCCGGTGCGCGCCCGTCCGCTGCGTACATTTCCCCTATGACTCGTACGGACCGGCAGCGCTGGCTGCTCCCCTCCCACCTGGTCGAACCGGGCGGGAGCGGGGCGGCGCGGCCCCGCCGAACCGCCCGCGACTGGGTCGTGGACACCTCGCTGTTCCTCCTCGCCGCGTTCGTCGGCCTCCTCGCCGCCGACGCCAGCGCGCAGTACACCAGCGAACCGGTCACCCTCCTCGACCAGCTCGCCGGCGCCGCCGCCTGCTGCGCCCTGTGGGGGCGCCGGAGGTGGCCCGTCGGGCTCGCCGTCGCCCTCGTACTGGTGAACATCGTGGCCCCGGTCGCGGCCGGCGCCCTGCTCGCGAGCCTGTTCAGCGTCGCCGTACGCCGTCCGTTCCGCGAGGTGGCCTGGATCGGCGCGCTCGCCGTCGCCACCTCCGTCGTCCAGGTCTTCGTCCGCCCCGACCCCACCACCAACGCCGGGCTCTCCATCGCCCTCGGCGCGGTCCTCATCCTCCTCGTCACCGCCTGGGGCATGCTCGTCCGCTCCCGGCGTCAGCTCGTCGAGGCCCTCAGGGAACGCGCCCGCCGTGCCGAGGCCGAGGCCGAACTGCGGGCCGCCCAGGCCCAGCGGCTGGCCCGCGAGGCCATCGCGCGCGAGATGCACGACGTCCTCGCCCACCGGCTCACCCTGCTCAGCGTCCACGCCGGGGCCCTGGAGTTCCGGCCCGACGCCCCGCCCGAGCAGGTCGCCCGCGCCGCCGGAGTCATCCGCGACAGCGCCCACGAGGCCCTCCAGGACCTCCGCGAGATCATCGGCGTCCTGCGCGCCCCCGGCGAGAACGGCGAAGGCGACCGGCCCCAGCCCACCCTCGCCACCCTCGACGCGCTCGTCGCCGAATCCCGCGAGGCCGGAGCCGAGGTCGTCCTCGACACCACCGTCGACGACCCCTCCGCCGTGCCCGCCGCCACCGGCCGTACGGTCTACCGCATCGCGCAGGAGGGCCTCACCAACGCCCGCAAGCACGCGCCCGGGACCGTGGTCACGGTCACCGTCCGCGGCCGGCCCGGCGAGGGCCTCACCGTCGACATCCACAACCCCGCCCCGGCCGGACCGGTCCCGCACGTCCCCGGTTCCGGCCAGGGCCTCATCGGCCTCACCGAACGCGCCACCCTGGCCGGCGGCCGGATGGACCACGGCCCGGCCCCCGACGGCGGGTTCGCCCTGCACGCCTGGCTACCGTGGCCCCCATGACCATCCGGCTGCTCATCGTCGACGACGACCCCCTGGTCCGCGCGGGCCTCACCCTGATGCTCGGCGGCGCCGACGGCCTGGAGATCGTCGGCGAGGGCGCCGACGGCGGCGACGTCCCCGGACTCGTCGCCCGGCTCGCCCCCGACGTCGTCCTCATGGACATCCGCATGCCCCACGTCGACGGACTCACCGCCACCGAGCGCCTCCGCGCCCACCCCGGCGCCCCCGAGGTCGTCGTCCTCACCACCTTCCACGCCGACGAACAGGTGCTGCGCGCCCTGCGGGCCGGCGCCGCCGGATTCGTCCTCAAGGACACCCCGCCCGCCGAGATCGTCGCCGCCGTCCGCCGGGTCGCCGCCGGCGACCCCGTCCTCTCCCCGGCCGTCACCCGTCAGCTCATGACCCACGTCGCCGGCCACCCGGCACAGCCCAGGAGCGCCACCGCCGCCGACCGCCTGACCCGGCTCGCCGAGCGCGAACGGGAGGTGGCCGTCGCCGTCGGCCACGGCCGCTCGAACGCCGAGATCGCCGCCGAGCTGTACATGAGCGTCCCGACGGTCAAGGCCCACGTCTCCCGCATCCTCGCCAAACTCGACCTCAACAACCGCGTCCAGATCGCCCTCCTCGTCCACGACGCGGGCCTTCTGGACGGGGCCGACGGGGACTAGGGCGCGTATCGAGTCGTGATCATCGGGTGGTCCTGGTGAGGTCCTTGATCCAGATCATCGAGGCGTGCAGGTGGAGACCGGCGAGGTAGCTGTCGGGAGTCTTGTCGTATCGGGTGTCTCACCGTCCCGGTTCCGGCCTCCTGGTACGTCACGCTCTGGGGCGGGTGAGGCACGTGGAGCCGACGTGAGCCGACCGGTGCACTGATGTCCGGGCGGGGACTCATGGGACATGGCCCGGCACCCGGCTCAGGTTCCGGGGAGGATACGGCGCGTTTCGTAGGCCCACATCGCGATCTCGACCCGGTTGCGGGCGCCGAGTTTGGCCATCAGGCTGGCCAGATGCGTTTTCACCGTGCTGAGGCTGATGTGCAGTGCGTCGGCGATCTCGGTGTTGGTCAGCCCGCGAGCGACGGCGAGGAGCACCTGCTCCTCGCGGGCGGTGACGGGGGAGACCGGCTGGGCCACGGGCCGGCCGGCGGGCAGGTCCGCGAATGCCTGGAGCAGACGGACGGTGACGCTGGGCGCGATGAGCGCCTCACCGCCGGACGCCGACCGTACGGCCTGGGCCAGAAGGTCCGGTCCCGTGTCCTTGAGGAGGAATCCGCGGGCGCCGGCACGCAGTGCGCCGTAGACGTACTCGTCGAGGTCGAACGTGGTGATGACGACCACGGCCAGCGGGTCGGCGACGCCCGGGCCGGCGACCAACCGGGTGGCCTCGAGCCCGTCGAGTACGGGCATGCGGATGTCGAACAGGCAGACGTCGGGGCGCAGTTCGCGGGCCAGACGTACCGCTTCCCGCCCGTCGGCGGCCTCGCCGACCACCTCGATGCCGGGCTGGGCGTTCAGCATGATCCGCAATCCGGTGCGGATGATCGTCTGGTCGTCAGCGACGAGGACGCGAATGGACACCGCTCTCGCTCCTCGCTCTCGGCAGTTCGGCTTCGACATGCCAGCCCCGGTCGGTACCCGGGCCGACTCGTAGTGTGCCGCCGAGCAGGGTCGCGCGCTCGCGCAGTCCGGTAAGTCCGTATCCGTCGCGACCCCGGCCGGTGCGCCGGCCGTTGTCGCGCACGCTCACCCGTACCGTGTGCCGTTCCGCGGCGACCCGAACGACGAGCTCGGTCGCGTCGACCGCATGGCGCAGCGTGTTGGTCACCGACTCCTGCACGATCCGGTAGACGGCCGCGTCCACGGCCGGGGGCAGCGCGTCCAGTTCGCCGTCGAGCCCCAGGTCGACCCTGAGGCGACCACCCGGGGTGCGCACCAGGCGCTCCAGATCCGCGACTCCGGCAGGGGGCGCCAGCTCGGCGCCGACCCCGCGGTCGCGCAGCGCGGCGACCATGGCGCGCATTTCCTCCAGCGTGCGCGCCCCTTCCTCCTCGACCCCCTCCAGCGCCTCGACGGCGGCGGACGGGTCGGTGCCCGCGAGCACCCGGCCCGCCTGGGCGATGATCACCATGGCCGACACGTGGTGGGCCACCGTGTCGTGCAGTTCCCGGGCGAGCTGCTCGCGCTCGCGGGAGCGCACCTGCTCCAACTGCCGCTCGCGAGCGGTCACCCGGAACCGCACGGCAGCCCCGACCACGCCGGGCAGCAGCAGGAAGGCGAAGCCCACGACGTTCTCGACGACCGGGGTCTCGTCCGTGACGGAACACAGCGTGCTGGCCGCGAGGATCACCGCGCCGCCCAGCACGATCTCGCGTCCCGATCCCCACCGGAGGAGCGCGTACACCAGCACGAGCACGACCGCGCCGGTGTTCAGGCCGACGGGCTCGCGCGGTGCGGCGACGAGCGAGGCCAGCTGGAGCACGATCACCGAGCCGAACGCCAGCGTGACCATCGCCAGTGGGCGGGTCCGGCGCCACAGGGGCAGCAGGCACAGCCATACGGCGAACACCAACGCCACCGGCCGCCACACGACGTTCTCGCGCAGGGTGGCCTCCAGCACCACACCGGCAAGGCCCGCGGTGAGCAGCGCCCAGTCCCGCCACACCCGGGCGGGCGCGTCGGGCGGCCGGGGTTCGGTCCACAGGGTTCGCAGGTCGTCTCGGAGCACGGTTCTCAGCCTAGGGACCGCAGCGCGCCGCGCATCGGCCGAAAGGACGGGTCGTCACTCCGCCCCGGGGCCGACGGATCCGCGGCCCGCGGGCCGATGCCGCGGAGCGCCGTGGCGACGAGCCTCGGCATCGGCGGCCGTACAAGGACGGCCGACGAGGTGGTTGGAGGACCCGATGCTCTCGAAAGCCCTGTTGCGCCTGGGCGCAAGCGCCGCCCGCCATCCCTGGCGGGTGATCGCGGCATGGCTGATCGCCGCCACGCTCGCCGTCCTCGCTGCCGTCGCCTTCGGCGGGCGGACCGCGGACTCGATGACCGCTCCGGGACTGGACTCCCAACGGGCCGCGCAACTGATCGAGCGGGCCGGCACCGGCCAGGAGGGGATGACCGCCCAAGTGGTCGTCACCCCCCTCGACGACGGCGCGACGTTCTTCGACGACGACGGCGCGCGCACCGCTCTCACGCGACTGCAGACCGAGGTGAAGCGGCTGCCGCACGTGCTCGGCACGAGCGACCCGGCGGGGGCGCTCGACGCGGGCGGGGACACCGCCGTGCGCGGCGGCCTCGTTTCGGCCGACGGGCGGATCGCGGTCGTCCGGGTGCAGTACCCCGACCAGAGCCGACTGTCGGCCGAAGACCTCGACGCCCTCGTCGATCTCGGCGACCGGCTGCGCGCCGAGCTGCCCCTGCGCATCGAGATGGGCGGGAACCTCTTCTACGCCTTCTCCGACCCCGACGGCGGCGCGAGCGAGCTGATCGGCCTCCTCGCCGCGGCCGCGATCCTGTTCCTGGCGTTCGGTTCGCTCGTCGCCGCCGCGCTGCCGATCGGCATGGCGGTCTTCGGACTGACCGTCGGGGTCGCCACGATGACGGTAGTGGCAGGGGTGACAGAGGTCCCCACCTTCGCACCGGTCCTGGGCAGCATGGTCGGGCTCGGAGTGGGCATCGACTACGCGCTGTTCGTGCTCGCCAGGCACCGGGAGTACCTCGCGCGCGGGCTCGATCCGCAGGCGGCGGCCGGACGAGCGGTGGCAACGGCGGGGCGGCCGGTGGTCTTCGCCGGCGGCACCGTCGTCGTGTCGATCCTCGGCCTGGCGGTCGCGAACGTGCCGTTCATGACGGTGGGCGGGGTTGCCGTCTCGATCGTCGTCCTGACGATGGTGCTCGCGTCGGTGACGCTGCTGCCGGCCTTCCTCGGCGCGGCGGGCCCGCGGCTGGGCCGGGCCGGCCGGATCGGCCGGGCACTTCGGGCCGGGCGGTCGGGCCGCCTCGGCCGACGGCGGGACGCGGCGGCGGGCGCCGTCCCCGCCGTCGGGTGGCGGCGCTGGCTCGGGCACGTCGGCCGGCACCCGGTGCCGTACGCGGTCGGCGCCGCGGCGCTGCTGCTGACGGCGGCGCTGCCCGTGCTCGGCCTGCGCGTCGGCCTGCCCGACGACGGCTCACTGCCGCAGAGCCGTACCGAGCGCCGTGCCTACGACCTCGTCGCCGAGGGGTTCGGCCCGGGCACCAACGGTCCCCTCGTCATCGCCGCGGACCCCGCCGGTGATCCGGGAGTGGTGGACCGTCTCGTCGCGGGGGTCGCGGCGGATCCGGGGATCGCGTCCGTCGCACCGGCGCGCATCGACCGGGCCACCGGCGTCGCGACCCTCGTGGTGTTCCCGACCTCCAGCCCTCAGGACGAGGCCACGGCCGACACCCTCGCCCGGCTGCGCGCCGAGGTGCTGCCCGCGGCGATCGGACAAGGCCCGGCCAGGGCGCACGTCGGCGGGGCCGCCGCGAGCCTGTCCGATGTGGGCCGACGCACCAGCGAACGCCTGCCGGTGTTCGTCGCCGCCGTGCTGGCGATGTCGTTCCTGCTGCTGATGCTGGTCTTCCGCTCGGTACTCGTACCGCTCAAGGCGGTGCTGCTGAACCTGCTGAGCATCGGCGCGGCCTACGGCATCATGGTCGCGGTCTTCCAGTGGGGCTGGGGAGGCGCACTCATCGGGCTGGAGGCGACGGTTCCGATCGTGTCGTTCATCCCGATGTTCCTCTTCGCCATCCTGTTCGGCCTGTCGATGGACTACGAGGTGTTCCTCCTCTCCCGCGTACGCGAGGAGTACCTGCGCACCGGCGACAACGGCACGGCGATCGTCGAGGGCGTCTCGCGCACCGCCCGGATCATCACCTCGGCCGCCCTCATCATGGTGGCGGTCTTCCTGTCCTTCGCCGTCGCCGAGGACCCCTCCACCAAGATGTTCGGGCTCGGCCTGGCCACCGCGATCTTCATCGACGCCACGGTCGTACGCATGGTGCTGGTACCGGCGACCATGACGCTCCTCGGCCGGACCAACTGGTGGCTGCCGAAGTGGCTGGACCGGCTGCTTCCCCGCGGCCCGGTCGGCACCGACGACACCGACGCGGATTCCACGGGTGAGGCCCCGCGTCCACGGCTGGTTGACCGTTGACTCAACTCCTACCCGCCCTTTCTTCTCCGGGATGACCGCCTCGATACGGCGTTTGCGCAGGTGGGCGCGGTTTCCGCGGGACGAGTGCGCCTTGTCCCCGGCGACCGCGTCCGGCCGGATGCGGGGTCGGCCGACGGGCCCGCGTACCCGTACCTTCTTCAGGACGGGGATGAACTGCGGGCTGTCCGCTGCCTGACCTGTGGTCAGGATGAACGCCAGCGGGCGGCACTTGCGGTCGGCGGCGAAGTGGACCTTGCTGGTCTGCCCGCCTCTGGAACGTCCGAGGAGGGCGGCCTTCAGCCGGAGTTTCCGCCGACGCCGGATGCGTCGTCGTTCTTCCAGCGCGGGATCACTTTCGGTCGACCAGGCGCCGAACTCCGTCGGCATCTCCCGCCACTGCCCGCCCGTCCTGAACCGCCGGATCACGCCCTCGAACTGCTGCCGCAGTCGCTCGGGGTACGGGCCGTACTCGCCGATCGGCAGGTACGGCTCGATGAACTCCCCATCCGGATCGGTCAGTTGCACTAGCGTCACGTAAGACCGTCCATCGGACCGGACCGTGCCGCGAAGGCACATCCCGCAAATTGATCACGGCTCGATACGCGCCCTAGTCGGCTAGTCTTCGTCGATGTCCGTCATCGAACTGGGTGAGTGCGGCGCGGACTTCACCGCGAACCCGTACCCCTTATACGCGAAGCTCCGCGAAGCCGGTCCCGTCCACGAGGTGAGGATGCCGGACGGCTTCCAGTTCTGGCTGGTCGTCGGCCACGAGGAGGGACGCGCGGCACTGGCCGACCCGCGTCTCGCCAAGTCCCCGTCCGTCATCGGCGTGAAGCCGCCGGAGGCGGACATCATCGGCGTCCACCTCCTGGCGGCGGACGCGCCCGACCACACCCGGCTGCGCCGCCTGGTCACGGCGGAGTTCACCGGCCGCCGGGTGGAGAGTCTGCGGCCGCGCATCGAGCGGCTCACCCACGAACTCGCCGACGCGATGGAACCGGCGGGCCGCGCCGACCTCGTCGACGCCTACGCGTTCCCGCTGCCGATCACCGTCATCTGCGAACTCCTCGGAGTCCCCGCCGAGGACCGCGACACCTTCCGCCACTGGTCGAACGAACTCGTCGTGCCGACCGGCGAGGAAGGCATCCAGGCGGCCCTGGAGGGCTTCGGCGGCTACCTCGACGAACTCATCGAGGACAAGCGGGCCGCAGGGCCCGCCGACGACCTGCTCTCCGGCCTGATCACCGCCCGCGCCGAGGACGGCGACCGGCTCTCCGGACCCGAACTCCGCGCCATGGCCTACCTGTTGCTCATCGCCGGTCACGAGACCACCGTCAACCTCATCTCGAACACCGTCCGCAACCTGCTCACCCACCCCGAGCAGCTCGCCGCCCTGCGCGCCGACCCGGACCTCCTCGACGGCACGATCGAGGAATCCCTGCGCTACGACGGGCCCGTGGAGACCGGCACCTTCCGCTTCACCCGGGAGGAGTTCGCCATCGGCGGCAGGGTGATCCCGGCCGGCGAGAGCGTCCTCGTCGGGATCGGCGCGCTCGACCGCGACCCCGCCCGGTTCCCCGACCCCGACCGCTTCGACATCCGCCGGGACACCCGGGGCCACCTCGCCTTCGGCCACGGCATCCACTACTGCCTGGGAGCCCCGCTCGCCCGCCTGGAGGGCAGGATCGCGCTCCGCACCCTCCTGGACCGCTTCCCCCGGCTCGCACTCGACCCCGAGGGCGCGCCCTGGGAGTGGCTCCCCGGCCTCCTCCTGCGCGGCGTCCGCGGCCTCCCGGTCCGGTGGTGAGCCACCCGCACACCTCCCGGCCGACGGCGTCGCCGATGTCGTCGCCGTCGGCCGGGCAGGACATCTCTCAGGGGGTGTCCACCCGCACCGGACGCCGCTCCCGGCGGGAGCGCTCGCACGCCTCGGCGATCCGGAGGGCCGCCAGGGCCTCCCGGCCGTCGCACGGGTTGGCGGCCTCGCCGCGCACCAGCCGTACGAAGGCGTCGAGTTCGGCCTCGTAGGCGGGGCCGAACCGCTCCAGGAACCCCGGCCAGGGCTTCTCCGGTGCGGCCGGGCCGTGCGGTTCCACCGAGGTGAGCGGTGCGCGGTCGTCCAGGCCCACGACGACCTGGTCCCGCTCGCCCGCCAGCTCCAGCCGCACGTCGTACCCGGCGCCGTTGCAGCGGGTCCCGGTCACGGTGACGGGCGTGCCGTCGTCCAGGGTGAGGAGAGCCGCGGCCGTGTCCACGTCACCCGCCTCGCGGAACATCGCGGGGCCCGCGTCCGAGCCCGTCGCGTACACCTCGACGACCTCCCGGCCGGTCACCCAGCGGACGATGTCGAAGTCGTGCACCAGACAGTCCCGGAAGAGCCCGCCGGAGAGCGGCAGGTACGCGGCGGGCGGCGGCGCCGGGTCGGAGGTCACCGCCCGCACGGTGTGCAGCCGGCCGAGCCGCCCCGACCGCACCGCCTCGCGCGCCGCCCGGTACCCCGCGTCGAAGCGGCGCATGAAGCCCAGCTGGAGCTCCGTACCCGCCGCGGCCACCGCCGCGAGCGCCGTCGCCGTCCCCGGCACGTCCAGGGCGATCGGCTTCTCGCAGAACACCGGCAGACCCGCCCCGGCGGCGCGGGCGATCAGCTCCGCGTGCGCCGCCGTCGCCGACGCGATCACCACCGCGTCCAGGGCATGCCCGAGCAGCGCCTCCACGTCCGGCGCCGCCTCCGCGCCGAGCGCGCCCGCCACCCCGGCCGCCCGCGCCGCGTCCGCGTCCGCCACGACCAGCGCCCCGACCTCCGGATGGCGCGCCAGCACACCCGCGTGGAAGCTCCCGATTCGTCCCGTACCGATGAGTCCGATGCGCATGGCCCCACCGTGGAGGCGACCGACCCCGCTGTCAAGGATTTGTCAGGACATCCGGACGTCACGACTTCCCGTCATCCGCTTCCTGTCACCAGCACACCGGGGCTACGCTCCCCCCGTGTCCAAGCAGTCCGGATCCCCCCTGCCCCCGCTCTCCGTGGACCGCACCAGCCCGGTCCCGCTCTACTTCCAGCTCGCCCAGCAGCTGGAGAGCGCCGTGGAGAACGGGACGCTGACCCCGGGCACCCTCCTCGGCAACGAGATCGACCTCGCCACCCGCCTCGGCCTCTCCCGCCCCACCGTCCGCCAGGCCATCCAGACCCTCGTCGACAAGGGCCTCCTCGTCCGCCGCCGCGGCGTCGGCACCCAGGTCCTGCACAGCAGGGTCCGGCGGCCGCTGGAACTCAGCAGCCTCTACGACGACCTCGACGCCGCCGGCCGGCGCCCCGCCACCCGGGTCCTCGTCGACCGGCTCGAACCCGCCGCCGGACCGGTCGCCGCCGCCCTCGGCATCCCCGCCGGCAGCGAGGTCCGCTACCTGGAACGGCTCCGCACCGCACACGGCGAACCCATGGCGTACCTGCGCAACCACCTCCCCGCCGGGCTCGTCACCGTCGACACCGCGCTCCTGGAGACCACCGGCCTCTACCGCACGCTCCGGACCGCCGCAGTGACCCTGCACAGCGCCCGGCAGTCGATCGGCGCCCGCGCCGCGACCGCCGCCGAGGCCGCGCTCCTCGACGAACCGGAAGGGGCCCCGCTGCTCACGATGGAGCGCACCACCTTCGACGACACCGGCCGCGCCGTCGAGTACGGCTCCCACCTCTACCGGGCCGCCCGCTACTCCTTCGAGTTCCAGCTGATGGTCCGTCCGTAGTCCCGGGCAGGCCCCCCGACGAGCGCCGCTACCCGCATGACCGATACTGCAATGCACGCAGAAGGACACAAAGGAGGGCACGGCCTCGTGACCAGGCTTCGGACCGGAGGGGTACGCGCCGTCATCGGCGCCGTGCTCGCGCTCACACTCACAGGGGCGCTCGCGGGGTGCAGCAGCACCGGCGGAAAGCGGGCGGAGGACGCCCGCAAGGCCGCCGCGGCCCAGGGCCGGGCGGCCGTCGACACCCCCCGCTGGACCTTCGCCATGGTGACCCACTCCGGCGACGGCGACACCTTCTGGGACATCGTCCAGAACGGCGCCAAGCAGGCCGCCGTCAAGGACAACATCAACTTCCTCTACGCCCACAGCGACGAGGGCAAGGAGCAGGCGCAGCTGATCGACTCGTACGTCGCCAAGGGCGTCGACGGTCTCATCGTGACGCTCGCCAAGCCCGACGCCATGAAGGCCGCCGTCGAGAAGGCCGTCAAGGCCGGCATCCCGGTGATCACCGTGAACTCGGGAGCCGAGCAGTCCAAGGCGTACGGCGCGCTCACCCACATCGGCCAGGACGAGACCGTCGCCGGCGAGGCCGTCGGCGAGGAGCTCGACCGGCGCGGGAAGAAGAAGGCCCTCTGCATCCTGCACGAGCAGGGCAACGTCGGCCACGAGCAGCGCTGCGGCGGAGCGAAGAAGACCTTCGGCGGCGAGCTCGTCAACCTCTACGTCGACGGCACCAACATGCCCGACGTCAAGGCGTCCATCGAGGCCAAGCTCCAGTCCGACAAGGACATCGACGCGGTCGTCACCCTCGGCGCCCCCTTCGCCGACGCCGCCGTCCAGGCCGCGAAGAGCGCCGGGAGTACGGCGGAGGTCGACACCTTCGACCTGAACGCCAAGGTCGCGACCGCGCTCCAGGCCGGCACCCTCGGCTTCGCCGTCGACCAGCAGCCCTACCTCCAGGGCTACGAGGCCGTCGACCTGCTCTGGCTCCACCGCTACAACGCCGACGTCCTCGGCGGCGGCAAGCCGGTCCTCACCGGCCCCCAGATCATCACCGAGGACGACGCCGCCGCACTCGTCGGCTACGCGGAGCGGGGCACCCGATGAGCTCCACCGCCCCGCCGTCGGACGGTGTCGACCACGTCGACGAACGGCTCCTGCGCACCACCCCGCTGAAGAAGCTGCTCGCCCGCCCCGAGCTGGGCTCGGTCGTCGGCGCGATCGCCGTCTTCGTGTTCTTCTCGGTCGTCGCCGACAGCTTCCTGCGCCCCGCCAGCCTCGGCACCGTCCTCTACGCCGCCTCCACCATCGGCATCATGGCGGTCCCCGTCGCCCTGCTGATGATCGGCGGCGAGTTCGACCTCTCCGCCGGCGTGATGGTGACCAGCTCGGCGCTGATCTCGTCGATGTTCAGCTACCAGATGACCGCGAACGTCTGGGTCGGCGTCGGCGTCTCGCTGGTCGCCACCCTGGCGATCGGCCTCTTCAACGGCTTCATGCTGACCCGTACCAAGCTGCCCAGCTTCATCATCACGCTCGGCACCTTCCTCATGCTGACCGGCCTGAACCTGGGCCTCACCAAGCTGATCAGCGGCACCGTCTCCACCAAGACCATCGCCGACATGGAGGGCTTCTCCTCCGCCCGGAAGCTCTTCGCCTCGCAGCTGACCATCGGCGGCGTCGAGTTCAAGGTCACCATCCTGTGGTGGTTCGGCCTCGTCGCCCTCGCCACCTGGATCCTGCTCCGCACCCGCTTCGGCAACTGGATCTTCGCCGTCGGCGGCGGCTCCGACGCGGCCCGAGCGGTCGGCGTCCCCGTCTACCGCACGAAGATCGGCCTCTACATGGGCGTGGCCTTCTGCGCCTGGATCTCCGGCCAGCACCTGCTCTTCTCCTTCGACGTCGTCCAGTCCGGCGAAGGCGTCGGCAACGAGCTGATCTACATCATCGCGGCCGTCATCGGCGGCTGCCTGATCACCGGCGGATACGGCTCCGCCATCGGCTCGGCGGTCGGCGCCCTCATCTTCGGCATGACCAGCAAGGGCATCGTGTACGCCGAGTGGAACCCGGACTGGTTCAAGTTCTTCCTGGGAGCGATGCTCCTCCTGGCGACCCTGCTGAACGCCTGGATCCGCAAGCGCGTGGAGGCCACCAAGTGACGACCGACGCCACGGCGCACACCGCCCCGGACGCCGCTCCGCTCGTCGAGCTGACCGACGTCAGCAAGTACTACGGCAACATCCGCGCCCTCGAAGGGGTCTCCCTGGAGGTCCGCTCGGGCGAGATCACCTGCGTCCTCGGCGACAACGGCGCCGGCAAGTCCACCCTCATCAAGATCGTCGCGGGCCTCCACCGGCACGACGCCGGCACCTTCCGCATCGAGGGCGAGGAGGTCGCCCTCGCCAACCCCCGCGACGCCCTCGACCGGGGCATCGCCACCGTCTACCAGGACCTCGCCGTGGTCCCCCTGATGCCCGTCTGGCGGAACTTCTTCCTCGGCTCCGAGCCCACCAGGGGCTCCGGCCCCTTCAAGCGGCTCGACGTCGGCCTGATGCGGAGCACCACCCGCGAGGCGCTGCTCCGCATGGGCATCGACCTGCGCGATGTCGACCAGCCCATCGGCACCCTCTCCGGCGGCGAGCGCCAGTGCGTGGCCATCGCCCGCGCCGTCCACTTCGGCGCCAAGGTCCTCGTCCTCGACGAGCCGACCGCCGCGCTCGGCGTCAAGCAGTCCGGCGTCGTCCTGAAGTACGTCGCCGCCGCCCGTGACCAGGGCCTCGGCGTGGTCCTCATCACGCACAACCCGCACCACGCCTACCTCGTCGGCGACCGCTTCGTCCTCCTCAAGCGCGGCGTCATGGCCGGCAGCCACACCAAGGCGTCCGTGACACTCGACGAGTTGACCCGCCAGATGGCCGGCGGCACCGAGCTGGAGGACCTCCGCCACGAACTGGAGCGGCCCTCCGCGACGTGACGGCCGCCGCGGCCGACCTCACGGCCCCCTCACCCTCCACCTGGCAGAATCGGAGCCGATGAGTACCTACCGCGACCTCACCCACCGGGGCTCGGCCCGGGGCACCGTCCTGCGGACCGTCGGGACCCGTGAGCGGCGCTCCCACCTGACCGCGCCCCGGGTGCCGACCGTCGGCATCGACATCGGCGGTACGAAGGTGATGGCCGGGGTCGTCGACGCCGACGGCAACATCCTGGAGAAGCTCCGCACGGAGACCCCGGACAAGTCCAAGAGCCCCAAGGTCGTCGAGGACACCATCGTCGAACTGGTCCTCGACCTGTCCGACCGGCACGACGTGCACGCCGTCGGCATCGGCGCGGCCGGCTGGGTCGACGCCGACCGGGCCAGGGTCCTCTTCGCCCCCCACCTCGCCTGGCGCAACGAACCCCTCCGCGACGCCCTCCAGGGCCGCCTCGCCGTCCCCGTCATGGTCGACAACGACGCCAACACCGCCGCCTGGGCCGAGTGGCGCTTCGGCGCCGGGCGCGGCGAGGACCACCTCGTCATGATCACCCTCGGCACCGGCATCGGCGGCGCGATCCTGGAGGACGGCCAGGTCAAGCGGGGCAAGTACGGTGTCGCCGGCGAGTTCGGCCATATGCAGGTCGTCCCCGGCGGACACCGCTGCCCCTGCGGCAACCGCGGCTGCTGGGAGCAGTACAGCTCCGGCAACGCGCTCGTCCGCGAGGCCCGCGAGCTGGCCGCCGCCGACTCCCCGGTCGCGTACGAGATCATCGACCGGGTCAAGGGCAACATCCCGGAGATCAGCGGGCCGCTCATCACCGAGCTCGCCCGCGAGGGCGACGCCATGTGCGTCGAACTGCTCCAGGACATCGGCCAGTGGCTCGGCGTCGGCATCGCCAACCTCGCCGCCGCCCTCGACCCCTCCTGCTTCGTCATCGGCGGAGGCGTCTCCGCCGCCGACGACCTCCTGATCGGCCCCGCCCGGGAATCCTTCCGCCGCCACCTCACCGGCCGCGGCTACCGCCCCGAGGCCCGCATCACCCGCGCCCAGCTCGGCCCCGAGGCGGGCATGGTCGGGGCCGCCGACCTCGCCCGGCTCGTCGCCCGCCGCTTCCGCCGCGCCAACCGGCGCCGCGTCGAGCGGTACGAACGGTACGAGCGCTACGCCCAGGTCCTGCGCAACGGGACCTCGGGCCGGGCCGCCCGTACCCCCGAGGACCCCTCTTCATGACCGTGCCCCACCAGTCCACCCCGCCGCGCGACCCGCGGGCCAAGCTGCCCGAGGACCGCCGGCACATGATCCGCCGCCGCTGGCTGACGGCCGTCACCATCGTGCTGCTCGTCGGCATCCCGGCCGGCTACCTCGTCATCTCCGCCGGCCAGAGCCGGGACAGCGGCCGCGACAAGGAGCGCGAGTCCTCGGCGGCGGGTCTCCAGGCCAACTGGCCCTCGCTGATGAAGCGCCGGGTCTTCGAGGTGCCGATCCCCGGCGGGGCCTGGGACGTCGCCTACTACGAGACCAGCAACTGGAAGACGAGCCGGCTCTACGTCCAGTTCACGACGACCGCCACCGGCCTCGACACCTTCCTCGCCGAGTCCGGGACCAGCCGCTCGCGCCTCACCTCGGGCCGCATCACCGTCGGCGAGCGCGACGCCGACATCGCCGGCTGGACCTTCGCCGACGGCGCGACCGACGGCACCACCGCCGGCACCTCCGGCGGCACCACCTGGGCCGGCACCACCGTCCCCCGCGAGGAACCCCGTCCCGACACCGACATCACCGTCGACCTCACCGACCCGGCCTTCCCCCGCGTCTACGCGGTCTCCGCCACGAGCCCCTGACACCCGTCACCTCGTGCGGAAGGCGACGTCCCGGGACGTCGTGAGGTTCACGGGCCGGCAGCCGGGCCCGTGAACGGGCCCGGTCCGGGGTCAGAGGCCGGTGACCTTGGAGCCGGCCGAGAGTTCGTAGACGAGGGTGACCGTGCGGCGGCCGCCGGGCGGGAGGGGGATCTCCCAGCGGGCGATGCCGTCGGCGTCGACGGCGTCGGGGGTGGGGGAGCAGGCGTCCTTGTGGAGGCGCACCTCCACGGCGGAGACCTCGGAGACGGGGATCCGCTCGCGGAGGACGACCGTGCGTTCGCCGACCTCCCCGGGGGCGGAGAAGCGGGACACGTGGAGCCGGACCGTGCGGGTGACCACGGTGCGCTGGGTGAGGCCGACGGAGTCGCGGGACTCCTCGGTCCGCCGGACCACGCGGTAGTCGTCGCGGCTGCCGAACGCCAGCTCGGCCGCGGCGCCGACGGCGGTGAAGTCGAGCGTGCCGCGCCCGGTGAAGCCACTGCCGCGGACGAGGTCGACGGGCCCGGCGAGCAGGACGTGGCCGGACAGGTTGTCGAACCGGACCACCTGCGTGACCAGCGGGGACAGCTCGGGGGAGCAGGCGTACTCGCCGCGCGCGGGCGTGGTGAACGAGGAGAGCGGCACCCGGTGGGCGCGGCCGTCGCCGGGCACGGAGACCGGCGCGGGGGCGTTCAGGACCCGTGCCTCGCCGCCGTCGTCGACGCCGGGGAGGCCGAGTACGGCGGCCGGACCGAGGGTTTCGACGTCCTCCTCGCGCAGCTCGACGTCGACCGTGCGGCGTTCCGCCGCCGAGCGGTCCTTCAGCGTCAGCCGGTCCTCGGCGAGGTGCGGCGGATCGGTCGCCAGCGCCGAGCGGGCCGTCGAGAGGGTCAGCCGTGCGTCCGACCAGTCCTCGCCCGTGCGCTGCCAGACCATCGCGTCGGTCTCCACGGTGAGCGAGTCGCCGTCGAGCACGGCCCGGTAGGCGGGCCGCCACAGCGCGCACGGGGTGAGGTGGCTCACCCGCAGCCCCACCGGCCCGGCCGCCGCGGTCTCCACGGTCAGCTCGACGTGGCCGACCAGCTCGGCGGGTTCGTCCTCGGACAGGTAGCGGGCCTCCTGGGTCTCCAGGAGTTCGGTCTCCAGCGCGGACAGCCGGGCCTGCACGGTGCGCAGCCGCTCGCCGTACGTGTCGCGTTCGGCGTCCACCCGGTCCAGTTCGCCGGCCCAGCGGAGCCGCTCGCTCTCCCC
Organism: Streptomyces sp. NPDC059534; assembly: GCF_042743475.1. Taxonomy (NCBI): domain Bacteria; kingdom Bacillati; phylum Actinomycetota; class Actinomycetes; order Kitasatosporales; family Streptomycetaceae; genus Streptomyces; species Streptomyces sp. NPDC059534. The sequence continues at coordinate 237,682 of NZ_JBHWAQ010000004.1, read as the reverse complement.
GTGGCCGGTGCCCTCCCCGATCTCCCGCAGCAGATCGGCGGCGAGCCGGCCGAGCAGGCCGAGGCGGGCCCGCAGCCGGTCGGCCTGCCGGCCCAGCTCCGTCTGCTCCTCTTCGAGGGCGTGTACGCGCAGGCTCAGGGCGGAGTCCTCGGTGGTGGACGGCCGCGGGGCGCGCGGTGTCCAGGCGCGGACGATCCGTAGGTCGAGCACGGTCGCCGGGTGCTCGGCGGTCAGCTCGGCGTGGAGGGTCCGGTCGACGGCCAGCGCGCTGACCGGGCCGAGACGCAGCCGCCGGACTCCGGCGGGCAGGTCGAGGACGGTGGTCCGCTCGATGTGGGCGCGGTCCTCCAGGCAGGTCACGGCGGTGACGGGGAGGGCGATCGGCTCGGGTGTCGTGGTCATGGCGGTGTCAGCTCCTGCGGTTGCCGCCGACCAGGGCCTTGCCGGTCGGGATGCGGATCTCGTAGCCGCCGTCGAGGGCGGAGGTGGCGCCGGCGGGCAGGTCGAGCCGCCAGACGCGGGTGCCCGGCGCGTGGCGGTCGGGGCCCGGGCCTTCCTCGGGTGTCGTCCAGTCGGCCCGCTCCTCGATGCGGACGTCCGGTTCCGAGGTGACCGGCACCCGCTCGTGGACCTCGACGGTGACGGGCCGCGCGAGGCGGTTGGCCAGCTCCACGTGGACGCGGTGGTCGAGCACGGTGGTGTTGTTGCGCAGGCCGGCGGTCGACTCGTTCAGGTGTGTACGGCGCGTGACCCGGACGCCCTCGGCAGGCCCGAGCCCTACCCGGCGGACACCGCCCGGGGCGAGCGTGGGCAGCGCGGCCGTCAGCAGGAAGTCGTCGTCGACGGTGACGTCCACCGGTCCGGCGAGCAGCGCCTGGTCGGTGGCGTTGGAGAGGACCAGCGTCGCGTACACCGTCTGCTCGACGGACGGGACACAGAGGTACTCGGTGCGCAGGCCGACCGCGATCTCGCCGACGGTGACGGTGTGCCAGGTGCCGTCCGAGGGGACGTCGGCGCGCGCGACGGCGTCGAAGCGGTGGTCGAAGGAGCCCGCCGACTCGCGGGGCCGTACGGCCTGTCCGGGCAGCGGCAGGTCGGCCACCGCCTCGGCGCGGCGGCGGTACTCGGCCGCCACCAGGTCCGAGGGCGCGTCGGGGAACAGCCGGCCGCGGCGACCGCCCTGCTCGTCGGGGCCCCGGAGGACCAGCGACGCGTAGTCGAGCTCGTCGCCGCTCGGCTGCGGCGGCCCCGGCGGCGGAGGCGGAGGCGGCGGTACGGCAGCGCCGGGAGCCCCGGGCGCGAGTCCGGCCAGGGGCGGCCCCGCGAACGCCGGCGGAGCGCCGTACGCGCCGCCGGGCGCCTGCGGCGCGGGCGGGGCGGCCCGCCGGGCACGGACGGCGGGCGCCGGCGGGGGCATCGGCGCCGGAACGGGACCGGGCGCGCCCACGTAGGCGACGTCGGCCGCGGCCCCGGCCGCGGCGCCCGGCGCGAAGGCCCTGAACGGGCGGGGGCCCGCCGCGTCGTACCCGGAGAACAGGTCCGCGAGCCCGGCCGGGGGCTCGCGCCAGCCGGACGGCGCGGGGGCGGCCTGCCGGCGTCCGAGCCGGATCGAACGGAGCCGCGGCAGGTCGGTGCGGCGCCGGAGATCAGCGGTGGACAGGGCGATGCGCACCCCGGTCCAGTCCTCGTCGGTCCGCTGGGCGACCGAGGCCCGCAGCAGCAGCCGGCCGCTGCCGTCGCCCTGGCGGTGCGACAGCCGGTAGGTCGGCACCCAGACGGCGCCGGGCACCCCGTACTCCAGCTCGACCTCCACCTCCGCCGCCGTGTCACCGGCGCCGTCGAGGGTCAGGGCCGCGCAGACCTCGGTCCGCACATGCGCCGCCGGCGCGGCGGTCGAGGCACGGTCGAGACGGTCGGCGGCGACCGACAGGGCGTGCTCGGCCTCGCGCAGCGCCTCCTCCAGCCCGGCGAGGCGCGCGTGCAGCCCCGTCAGCCGCTCGTCCACGAAGTCGGCGAGTTCCAGCCACGCGTCGACCGGCGTCCGGCGGTGCGGGTCGTCCCGCTTCCGGCCCGGCGCCACCGGATGCAGCGCCTCGACCTCCTTGACGAGGCCCAGTTGCCGGTCCCGCCGGCCCTCCGCCGCCGCGTACGCGTCCCGCAGCCGCTCGACCTCACGCGCGAGCCCCTCCGGCGCCCCCGTGACGACCGGCTCCGCCTCGACCTCGACCCGCGCCTCGGTGACCCGCACCCCGGCCGGGCCCACCACCCGCGCCCGCAGCGAACCCGGATCCAGCGACCGCGGCAGCCCCGGCACCCGCACCCGCCCACCCGGCGGCACCACGCCCCGCGCCAACCGGCGGCACAGCGCCCCCCGCGCGTACACCACCACCGAATCCAGCACGGACTCCCACCGCTGCTCCGACCCGTCCGCCATGTGCACCGTCCCCCCGTCGTGTCACGCCTGCCGAAGCCTACGCTCGGTGGAGGAGCGGCCAAGTGCCGCGCCTGGTTCCGATCACGGCGCCCTCGGCCCGCGCGCGGCGTCCTTCCGCTCCCGTTGGCCGATTGTCTCCGGACAGGTGTGAGCCGTCCTGCGATCGCTGTAACGTACCGCTGACTTACTGTTCTCGGGATGGTCCGAGGGTCGAGGCGGGGGAGCTGTCGGGGATGTCGACGATCGGTCTGGCCGCGGCCATCGAGGAGTTGCGGCAGGAGCTCTACGAGGCCCAGAGGAACGGCGTCGGCCAGCAGTTCGCCTTCGGCGTGGAAGAGGCGGAGCTGGAACTCCACATGGAGCTGCGCCAGTCCCTGAAGGGGGACGGCAAACTCTCCTTCGGCGTCGTCACCGTCGGTGGCGGCGGCGAACAGGCCACCGTCCGCACCCACAAGCTGAAGATCCGGCTGTCCGTCTCGGACAAGGCCGCCGGCGGCGCCCGCCCCGAGGTCAACGACGAGCGGCCGACCGGATCGTGGGACGACGGGGAGTGACGTGGATCCGGCCAGACTGGCACTGATCCGCGGCGGTACCCAGGACGGACCTCTAAGCACCGGCTCCGGCTATCTGATCGGCCCCCGGCTCGTACTGACCGCCCGTCATGTCCTGGTGAACCGGGAGACCGGCGATCCATGGCCGAGGATCTCGACAAGGATCGGCCACTTCGCGCACGGCCCGACGCAGACCGCCGCCGCCGAGCTGTTGTGGACCCCGCCGGACCTCGACGTCGCACTCCTGCGCATCGACCACCCCATGGACACGCCCGGCGGCATCACCTGGGGCCGGCCCGCCGGACGGGTACCGCTGCCGTACCAGGGTCTCGGCTATCCGAAGGCCGCCGTCGTCGACGTACGCGAGGTCGAGACCCTGTCGGGGACGCTGGCTCCCCTGTCCGGTTCCGGCCGCTACTACGTCCTCGACCAGGGGCCCGCCCCCGTTCCCGGTGCGGACGGAACGAACGCCTGGGGCGGGGCCTCCGGCGCCGCCGTCTTCTGCGGCGACGCGCTCGTCGGGGTCGTCGTCCAGGAGCCCGCGGCCTACGGCGCCAGGAGGCTGCTCGCCGTCCCCGCGCACGCCTTCGTCCAGGACGCCGGCTTCCGTCACCACCTCGCCGAGCACGGGTGCGCCTCCTCCCCACTCGTCCCGCTCGGCGTGCCGGCACCGAGGGCCGAACCCGGCGCCGAGCGCACACCCGCCGAACGTGAACTGGAGAAGCTCCTCGTCCCGCTCTTCGCGGACCCGGCCGCCCGCGCCGCCCACGCGCGGGAACTGGCGGGCGAACTCGGCTACACGACCGACGACTACACGCCCACCACCGCCGATCTCGTGGCCCTCCTCCGGGCGCATCCCCGCGCGCACGCCGCACTCGGCGAGGCCCTCGCCCCGCACGCCGCGGGAACGGAGCTCCGTCCCCGCCTCACCGCCTTCCTCGCCCGGTCGAGGATGCTCGGCTGCGGCCCCCTCCTCTCGCCGGACGAATTCGACGAACTCCTCGACCTGCTGCGAGAGATCAGCCAGGAGCAACCGGCACTCCTGCACGGAGCCGCCCGCGACGCGCTGCCGTACGCCGTGCTGCCCGACGGCCTCGCCCGCCCCCGGATCGAGGAGGACGAGCTCGGCCCGACGATCGAGGCCCTGGAGGAACTGCCGGACGGAGAGAGCGTCCCTGAGGGCTGCCCGCCCGTCCCGGCACTGCTCCGCCTCGTGGAGTACGTGGCGGCCTCCGTGGCGGCCGAGCGACAGCACCGCCTCAGCGCCTGGTCGAAGCGGACAGCCGAACGGATCGGCATCCACGGCGACGCCCTGGGGGAGCGGCGCAGGGACGCCGCCCAGTGGGCGGAGCATCGCCGGAACGCGCTCGTGTCCCGGGTCGTCATGAAACTGGAGCACGACAGTGCCGCCGAAGGCGACCGGTACAGCTGCCGGATCCTGTTCGTCCGCGCCGACGGCTCCCACCGGGTCCTCAAGAGCCCGGCATCCGAGCCGAAGACCCCGCAGGAGGCGGCGCGCGCCCTCGCCGAGGCGGTCAGCGCCGCACGGCAGGAACCCGGCCAGCACGACCATGTGCCCTGGGTGACCGTCGAGGTCGACCGGCACGGCCTCCACCTGGCCGTCGACGAATGGGAGCCAGCAGCACCCGAGGACGTCCTCCCCTCCTCGCCGATCGGAGCGGACTACCAGGTCTCCCTCAGCTGCCCGGAGTTCGACCGGATCGCCGCCGACCGGGTCCAGGACCAGGAACGCCGGTGGAAGAAGGGCCGGACGGCCGTGGTCGTCACCGGCCCGGCCTGCGGCGACACGCGGAAACTGATGCACCTGCTCCGGACCGAGCACCGCGACACCGCCCGGGTCGTCCTCAACGGACCCGCGGACCAGCGCCAATCCTGGCTCCAGGTCTGCCTCGCCCTCGGTGTCCCGGTCGTGCTGTGGGACCGCGACGCCGCCGGCTACGACGACGCCGACGGGCTCGGGGAGCTGGCGCCCTCCGGAGAGCTCGACGGACTCGCCGAGCGGGTACGCGTCTTCCGGAGCCACACCGCCGCCCACCCGGAGGAACAACGGGCCCGCCCCTCGCTCGTCTGGGAACCCGAGGGCTCCTGTCCGAGGACCGAGCTGCTCCACCTGAGGGACCCCTGGAGAGGACACCACGCGTCATGACCACCTTCGAGCATCCGACCGGAACGAGCTCCCAGGAGCCGTCCCCCGACGGAGACGCCTGGCGCCTCTTCCGCGGGGACGGCGAGCGTCGCGACGTCGCCTTCCCCGAGGCACCCCCGTGGCGCCGCTTCGACCGGCCCGAGTCCAGGACCGGCGCCAAGGTCCCCTACCCCCGGCCCTACCTCATCGGCCCCGACGAGGCCGACGTGGTGAACGCCGCGCTGCACCTGCGCCGACCGCTGCTCGTGACCGGGCAGCCCGGCACCGGCAAGTCCTCCCTGGCCCATGCCGTCGCCCACGAACTCGGGCTCGGCCGCGTCCTCCAGTGGCCGGTGAACAGCCGCTCCACCCTGCAGGACGCCCTCTACCAGTACGACGCCGTCGGCCGACTGCGCGAGGCCACCCTGCCGCGCGACACCGACGGCGCGGAACCCGACATCGGCCAGTACATCCAGCTCGGCCCCCTCGGCAACGCCCTCGTACACCGGGAACGCCCGCGCGTCCTCCTCATCGACGAACTCGACAAGGGCGACGTCGACCTCCCCAACGACCTGCTGACCGTCTTCGAGGAGGGCGAGTTCGTCATCCCCGAGCTCGCCCGGCTTCCCAGGAACCACGCACCCGTGCACGTCCAGACCGACCACCCCGACAAGCCCGCCCCCGTCGAGCGGGGCCATGTCCGCTGTGCCGAGTTCCCCGTCGTGATCATCACCAGCAACGGCGAACGCGAGTTCCCGCCCGCCTTCCTGCGCCGTTGCATCCGCCTTGACCTCCCCGAACCCGACGAGCGACGGCTCCGCGAGATCGTCGCCGCCCATCTCGGGGACGCGGCCCTGGAACAGATGGACGAGCTCCTGGAGACCTTCCTCGAACGCCGCGCCGCCGGCGAGCTCGCCACCGACCAGCTGCTCAACGCCGTCTTCCTCCGCAAGGGCGGCGTCAACCTCGACGCGGGCCCCCTGCTCCGGGCCGTCCTGCACCGGCTCGGCGGAGCCGTGTGACGCCGTGATCTCACGCGTGACGAAGCTCCTCGCCGAAAGCGGGGCGGAACTCTCCCACGAGGAGCTCCTCGACGCCCTGTGGCTGGCCGGAAGGCTGCCCCGGGGCGCCGGTTCACTGGCACGAGCCGCGGAGCGGAGCGAGGCCGCCCGCCCCGACGCGCCGCTGCCGCACCCCGGGAAACCGGACACGGCGGACCCGGACTCCCCGTCCGCCGAACCCCGACGACCGCCCCGGTCGGAACACCCGCTGCTGGCCTCCGCCCAGGGGCGCCACGCCGCCGGTGACGGGGCCGTGGTCCCGTCCCCGGCCCACCCGGTCGGTGTCCCCGACCACCACTCCCTCGGCCCCGGCCGACTCCGGCTGGAGAAGTCCCTCAGGCCGCTCAGACAGCGCTTCCCCGACCGGCGCCGCCACGCCCTCGACGTGCCGCGCACCGTCACCGCCATGGCCGAGACGGGGGTACCCGAGACCGTCACCCGCCCGCTGCGCACCCGCTGGCTCACCCTCGCCCTCGTCGTCGACGACGGCATCTCCATGGTCCTGTGGCAGCGTCTCGCAGCGGACATCCGAGCCCTGATGGAACGCGCCGGATCCTTCCGGGACGTCCGGGTGTACGGGCTGGACACCCGCGGCGGCACACCGTCCCTGCGCAGCAGCCCGTACAGCCGACGCAGCCGCCCCGAGTCCCCGAAGGCCCTCTGCGACCCGACGGGCAACACCCTGGTCCTCGTCGTCAGCGACGGCGTGGGCCAAGGCTGGCGGGACGGCGGGATGCGGCGGGTCATGGACGGGTGGGCCCGATCCGGACCCACCGCCATCGTCCACGCACTGCCGGCCCGACTCTGGGCCGGCACCGGGATCACGGCGCGGCCCTGGCAGGTCACCACCCGCTCCCGCGGCGGGCCGACACGCGCCTGGCACGTCACCGATCCCGACCTGCCACCGGAACTCGTCACCTTCGACTCCGTCCCCGTCCCCGTCCTCGCACCGACCCCCGCGGCCGTCGGCGACTGGGCCCGGCTCATCGCCGCGCCCGGCGGCACCGCGATCCTGCCGCTGTGGGACCACGAGCGGACCCCCGCCGGCCCGGCGGACCCCACGCGCTCCGGTCCGGCGCGGCCCGACGGCGACCACCGGGGAACCGGCGCCGAGTCGGTCCTCCGCTTCAAGGAGGCCGCGTCCACCGAGGCATACCGCCTCGCGGCCCACGTCGCCGCCGTCGCCCCCCTCACACCCCCCGTGATGCGCCTTGTCCAGGCCGCCCTCGGTCCCCCGACGGACCCAGGGCACCTCACAGAGGTCTTCCTCGGCGGCCTCATGCACGAGGTCGACCCCGACGGGCCGGAACGCCTGCCCCACCTCCGCCGGTTCGACTTCGACGCGGACGCCCGGCGCGCCCTGCTGAGCGCGGTCCCCCCGACAGAACTGCTGCACACCGCCGAGGCCGTCACGCGCCGCATCGAATCCGCCATGGGACGAGCCTCCGTCTTCCCCGCCTGGGTCGGGCATCCGGACGGCGTCTCCTTCGTCCACGACACCGGACGCTCCTTCGGCTGGATCCGGACACAACTGCTCACCCGGCTCGGCATCCCGCCCTCGGCGGACCGGTGGGAGGCCCCCCACCACGACCGCCACCTTTCCGAACGCACCGGCCCCGACGGAGACAAGCGCGACGCCGAGCCCCTCGCCGAGCTGCGCGGAAGACTCCAGAGCGGCCTCGCCCGCGCCCGGCTCAGCAAGGACCAGCTCGCCCGCCGGGCAGGGCTGGGCCGTACGACGGTGGCCGCGGCATTTCAGCCCGACGGGCCGCTGCCGTCGCCTCGGACGCTGGCAGCACTGGCCGACGTACTCGGACTCCGGCACGAAGAGCTACTGGACCTGCGCCGAGCCGCTCTGGCCGACCAGGGCGCGGTTCCCCAGGGCGCCCCGGACCCGGGGCGCCCGGTCGAGGAGCGGGATCCGCACGAACCGGCGACGCATCCCATCACTCCCCCCATGTCGGCCGCTCCCGACTCGGATCCGTCCGAGACACGGATTCCGGACCTTGAGCGCTCCGAGGCCCCGGCCGTCGCCCCTGGGCACGCGGGCCGAAGCGACGAAGGCATCCTCCCGGAGGAGCAGGTTCTCGCCGACCGTGAGCGGACCCTGGGGCCGGAGCACCCCGACACCGTCGCAGCCCGTGCCGCCCTCGCCTACTCGTACGGGTTGGCGGGGCGGTTCGACGAGACGATCGCCCTGCTGGAGCGAGTGAGCGTCGACCGTGAGCGGGTCTTGGGTCCGGAGCATGCCGACACCCTCTCCGCTCGTGCCGACCTTGCCCTTTCCCTCAGGCAGGTGGGGCGGCTTGAGGAGGCGATCGCGCTGCTGGAGCGAGTGATCGTCGACCGTGAGCGGGTCTTGGGAGGGGATCACGACGACACCCGCTCCGCTCGTACCAACCTCGCCTTCTTCCTCAAGCGGGCGGGGCGGCTTGAGGAGGCGCTCGCTCTGCAGGAGCGCGTACTCGTCGACTCCGAGCGGGTTCTCGGCCCTGAGCACCCCGACACTCTGACGGCCCGTGCCGACTTCGCTTTCTCCTGCGGGACGGCGGGGCGGACCGACGAGGCCATCGCCTTGGAGGAGCGGGTCCTCGTCGACCGTGAGCGGATCTTGGGAGGGGATCACGATGACACCCTCTCCGCGCGTACCAACCTCGCCTTTTCCCTCCGGCGGGCGGGGCGGCTTGATGAGGCGCTCGCTCTGCAGGAGCGCGTGCTCGCCGACCGCGAGCGGGTTCTGGGTCCGGACCATCCCGACACCCTGACGAGTCGTGCCGACCTCGCCCTCTCCCTCTACCAGGCGGAGCGGATCGACGAGGCCATCGCCCTGGAGGAGCGGGTCCTGGCCGACTCCGAGCGGGTGCTGGGACCGGACCATCCCGACACCTTCTCCGCCTGCGCCAGCCTTGCACTTTCCTTCAGAAGGGCGGGGCGCTTCGATGAGGCGATCGCTCTTCAGGAGCGCGTGCTCGTCGACCGTGAGCTGGTTCTGGGGCCGGACCATCCCGACACGCTGGCCAGTCGTGCCGATCTTGCTTTCTCCTTCAGGCAAGTGGAGCGGGTCGATGAGGCCATCGCCTTGGAGGAGCGTGTTCTTGCCGACCGTGAGCGGGTTCTGGGTGCGGATCACGCCGCCACCCTCCAGGCTCGTGCCGACCTCGCCCTCTCCGTCAGGCAGGCGGGGCGGACCGAAGAGGCCATCGCTCTCCAGGAGCAGGTTCTCGCGGCCCGCGAGCGGGTGCTGGGCCGGGAACACCCCGACACCCTTGCCGTCGGGGCCACACTCGCCTTCTCCCTCTACCAGATGGGGCGGCTTGATGAGGCCATCGCCTTGGAAGAGCGCGTGCTTGCCGACCGTGAGCGAGTCCTGGGTCCGGAGCACGCGGACACCTTCACCGCCCGGATCACGCTCGCCTTGTCCTACGGGAAGGTGAGGCGGTTCGACGAGGCCATCGCTCTGCAGGAGCGCGTGCTGGTCGACTCCGAGCGCATCCAGGGTCCGGAGCATCCCGACGTTCTGACCGCTCGTAGCGACCTCGCCGTTTCCTTCAGGCAGGCGGGGCGGCTTGACGAGGCCATCGCCCTGGAGGAGCGGGTGCTGGCCGACTCCGCGCGGGTTCTCGGCCCTGAGCACCCCGACACCCTCGCGGCCCGCGCCGACCTCGCCTTCTCCTACGGGGCGGTGGGGCGGGATGACGATGCCATCGCCCTGGAGGAACACGTCCTCGCCGACTGCGAGCGGGTGCTGGGTCCGGAGCACGCCGACACGGTGGCCGCCCGTGCCGCCCTTGCCTTTTCCTTCTACCGGGCGGGGCGGGTAGATGAGGCCGTTCCCTTGGAGGAGCATGTTCTTGCCGACCGCGAGCGGCGCCTCGGTCCCGAGCATCCCAATACCGTGACCGCTCGTGTCAACCTCGCCTTCTCCTACAGGGAGGTGGGGCGGGCCGAAGAGGCCGTAGCCCTGCACGAACGAGTCCTCGCCGACAGTGAGCGCGTCCTGGGTCCGGAGCACCCCGACACCGTCATCGCCCGGGCCAATCTCGCCTCCACCTACAGGGAGGTGGGGCGGACCGAACAGGCCGTCGCCCTGGAGGAGGAAGCCCCGGCAGATCAAGAGCAGTTTCCGGATTCCCGTGACTAGGGGGTGTCCGGTGGAGGACGTGACGGTCGGCGCGGTCGGCCTTCCTCCGGGCCCCGGCTATGGGGGCCTCCGTGAGAGATGAGAGGGTCTTGCGGGTGAGCGAGACACCGACGAACACCCTGCAGTACCGCGTTGACGGGCGGGACGATGCCCCGGTCCTGGTCATCGGGCCCTCGCTGGGGACGACGTGGCATATGTGGGACCGGCAGATACCCGAACTGACCCGTGAGTGGAGAGTGGTCCGGTTCGATCTGCCGGGGCACGGGGGGGCTCCGGCGCAGCCGTTCACCTCGGTCGCGGAGCTGGGGGACCGGCTGCTGGCGACGCTGGACGAGCTGGGGGTGCAGCGGTTCGGGTACGCGGGGTGTTCGCTGGGTGGGGCGGTCGGTCTCGACCTGGCGTTGAGGGCACCGCATCGGGTGGCGTCGTTGGCGCTGGTCGCGACGTCGCCGCGGTTCGGGACCGCGGACGAGTTCCGGCAGCGTGGGGTGATCGTGCGGGCGAACGGTCTGGAGCCGATGGCCAGGGCGGCGCCCGAGCAGTGGTTCACGCCGTTGTTCGCCGGTGCGCAGCCGGCGATCGTGGACTGGGCCGTGCAGATGGTGCGGACGACGGATCCGGCCTGCTACATCGCCGCGTGCGAGGCGCTCGCCGTCTTCGACGTGCGCGAGGCTCTGGGCAGCATCGGCGTTCCGGCGCTGGTGCTGGTCGGATCCGAGGACCAGGTGACCGGTCCGGCCGAGGCGCGGACCCTGGTGGCGGGCATCGCCGACGCGCGTCTCGCGGTGGTGCCGGGTGCTTCGCATCTGGCGCCCGTCGAGCAGCCGGCGGCCGTGACGGACCTGCTGGCGGAGCACTTCGCGGGGACGGCGCAGGAGGCGAGCGGGACGCTGGCCGTGCCGCCGATGCCCGCGGTTCCGGTGCCCGCGGCCGAGGCGGTTCCGGCGGCGCCGGCGGCCGAGCCCGCGGCGGGCGGGCGGCCCGACCCGTACGAGAAGGGGCTCGGGCTGCGCCGGGAGATCCTCGGCGACGCCCATGTGGACCAGGCGCTCGCGGCGGACCCCGACGGCGCGTTCCAGGAGCTCGTCACGCGCTATGCCTGGGGCGAGGTGTGGGGCAGGGAGGGGCTCGACCGGCGGACCCGCAGCGTGGTCACCCTGACCGCGCTCCTCGCAGGGGGGCACCGGGAGGCGCTCGCCGATCACACGCGGGCCGCTCTCCGGAACGGTCTGTCGGCCGGGGAGATCCGCGAGATCGTCCTTCACGCGGGCGTGTACTGCGGAATGCCGGCCGCCGAGACCGCGCTGCGTGTGGTCACCCGCGTCATCGAGGAGGAGACGACGCCCCCGGCGTAGCCTGGCGGCGTGAAGCTGACGAAGAAGTCCCACGCGTGCGTACGGCTGGAGAAGGACGGGCGGACGCTCGTCCTCGACCCGGGAGTGTTCACCGAGCAGGACGCGGTTCGCGGCGCGGACGCCCTGCTCGTCACCCACGAGCATCCGGACCACTTCGACGAGGACCGGCTGCGGGCCGCGCTGGAGGCGGATCCGGCCGTCGAGATCTGGACGCTCCGCAGTGTCGCCGAGCGACTCTCGGCGGCCTTCCCGGGGCGCGTCCACACCGTCGGCCACGGCGACACCTTCACGGCGGCCGGGTTCGACGTCCAGGTGCACGGCGAGCTGCACGCGGTGATCCACCCGGACATCCCGCGCATCACGAACGTGGGATTCCTCGTCGACGGCTCCGTCTTCCACCCCGGCGACGCGCTCACCGTGCCCGACCACCCCGTGGACACGCTGCTGCTGCCCGTCATGGCCCCCTGGAACAAGATCTCCGAGGTCATCGACTACGTCCGCGAGGTCAAGCCGCGCCGGGCGTACGACATCCACGACGCGCTGCTCACCGACCTCGCCCGGCCCATCTACGACCGCCAGATCGGCGCGCTCGGCGGCACCGACCACCTCCGTCTTGCCCCGGGCGGCTACGCGGACCTCTGAGCACGGCCCGGGGGTGCGGGCCCAGGGCGCCGCACCGGCCGACTGTCACACCCCGCCAGTAGGCTTGCGGGCATGCGCATCGCCACGTGGAACGTCAATTCGATCACCGCCCGGCTGCCCCGGCTCCTGGCCTGGCTGGAGAGCACCGGCACGGACGTGCTGTGCATCCAGGAGACCAAGTGCTCCGCCGAGCAGTTCCCCACCGAGGAGCTCCGCGCCCTGGGGTACGAGTCGGCGGTCAACGCCACCGGCCGGTGGAACGGCGTGGCCCTGGTCTCCCGGGTCGGCCTCGCCGACGTCGTCACCGGACTGCCCGGCGGTCCGGAGTACGACGGGGCCGAGGAGCCCCGGGCGATCTCCGCGACCTGCGGCCCGGTCCGCCTCTGGTCGGTGTACGTGCCGAACGGCCGCGAGGTGGAGCACGATCACTACGCGTACAAGCTGCGCTGGCTCGACGCGCTCAAGAGCGCCGTCGCGGACGACGCGGCCGGCGGGCGTCCCTTCGCCGTCCTCGGCGACTACAACATCGCCCCGACGGACGACGACGTCTGGGACCGGTCGCTCTTCGAGGGCGCCACGCACGTCACGGAGCCCGAGCGGGCCGCGCTGGCGGGCCTGCGCGAGACCGGCCTGACCGATGTGGTCCCGCGCCCCCTCAAGTACGACCACCCCTTCACGTACTGGGACTACCGCCAGCTCTGCTTCCCGAAGAACAAGGGCATGCGCATCGACCTGGTCTACGGCAACAAGTCCTTCGCCGAGGCGGTCTCGGACAGCTATGTGGACCGCGAGGAGCGCAAGGGCAAGGGCGCTTCGGACCACGCGCCGGTCGTCGTCGACCTCGACGTCTGACCGGTTTCCCGGCCGGCGGTGGAGATCATTTCCGCGCGCCGGGTGGTCGACCGGGAGGCGGCGGTGCGAGGCTGTTCGGATGAACATCCCGTTTCTGGACAACTGGCGCAAGCGACATGAACCCGAGCCGGCCGACTCCCCCCTGGCCGCGGCCTTCGACCGCGACCCGGAGGGAGTGGCCGAGCTGCTCTCCGAGTGCGAGCTGCTGCGTGCCCGTGTCGGGACGGCCGGGGTGGCGCTCGACGACACCCCGCGCTCCCTTGAGGAGCTCGACCAGCTGCCGCCGCGCTGGCGGAACGATCCGGAGGAGCTGCCCTGGATCGGCAACGACGCCGGGCTGTACCTCGGCACCGTCATCGTCCGGAACGTGCCGGGCGCGCGGTGGCAGGTGTGGCCGGGCGGCGGCCCGGTGGTGCAGCTCGCCTCGGGCCGGGAGATCCAGGTCGTCGAGGCCGGTCTGGACTGGGCCATGACGGGCTCGCCGGAGCTCTCCCAGGTGTACGCCGAGGCCGCCGAGTTCTGACGCGGGACCCCGCACCGCCGGTGGATCTCGACGGTGATCGTCGAGTTCTTCCGTGCCATGCCCGTCCTGGTGACGGCATGCGCAAGGCACAGGTCATGGCCTACGTCCTGGTGCCGCAGGCCGTCCGCGCGATGCTGCCGGCGATCACTCCTGCCGCGTCGGAACCGATACGTACGACGGGTCGGCCGCAGGGGACGTGAAGGTCAGCTGCGCGCCGGTCGGGTTGTGCTCGATGTAGAGCGGGTCGACGGTGTCGACCACCAGGGCCAGCCGGTGTCCGGCCGGTACGTCGTACGCCGTGGAGAACAGCTCCAGATCGACGGCGAACGGCTGCCCAGGGGTCCGGTCGTGGAAGGTGTACGGGGCGTTGCTCACGAGCTTGCCGAGTCCGAGCGGACCCACGTCGTAGAGGTACGCGACGAGGGTGCCGCTCTCCTTGGTGGACGTCACCGTCGTGTGCACCTTCGCGGTGCCGCGCACCCGCTGCGGGGTGTCGTACCGCTCGGACTGCCAGACGCCGGCGAAGGCGCGGGGGAGCAGCGGGACGGAGACGACGGGCGGGGTGCGGAGGAACTGGTCCAGGGCGTTGGTGAGCAGGGTGATGCCGCCGTTGGCGCCGGAGTCGACGTTCGCCCAGACCCGCTGCGTACCGCCGAGGCCGAACTTCCGCTGGTTCGCGTTCACCGACTTCCAGTCGGCGTAGCCTTCGTAGCCGCCGGTGGAGCGGGACTTGAGCTGGACGGGCTGCTCGCGGTCGATGCCGTTGTCGGCGCCCTTGAGGTAGTGGTCGAACCAGCGGTGGGCGCTGGTCCAGGTGTCGTTGGGCAGCCCGAACAGGCCGGTGGCCTCGGCGGTGGCGTGATCGCCGGGGCGGAACTCCAGCCGCTTGGGGCCGGTGAGCTTCTCGTAGAAGCTCGCGTACTGGTTGGGCGGGAAGATCGTGTCGCCCCAGGCGTTGCCGAGCATGATCGCGGCGCCGTTGGCGTTGATCCGGTCCAGGTGGGTGGCGGGGGACCGGGTCCGGCCCCAGGCGATCATCTCGTCCTCCTTGTCGAGGTTCGACGAGAGGAAGTCGCCCAGGATCTCCTGGAGTTCGGGCCCGGGGCGGCCGGTGAGGAAGCCGGCGCCGCCGAGCAGCCCGGCGGCCTGGAGGTGCTGGGTGCGTCCGCTGTAGATGGACTCGATCAGGTCCGCCCAGCCGCTGAGTGCGGCGACGGCCTTGATCCGCGGGTCGTGTGCGGCGGCGAGCAGGCTGATGCCGGCGCCGTAGCTGACCCCCGCCATGCCGATGTGCGCGGGGTCGGCGGGGGTGTTCGCCAGGGCCCAGTCGATCACCTTCGACGCGTCCGCGATGTCCTTCGGCCCCGCGGTCTCGATCTCGCCGCCGGACTGCCAGAAGCCGCGCGAGTTGTAACTCACCACGACGTAGCCGGAGTCGGCGAGCTGCTTGGCCTGCGCCAGGTACTCGATCTGGGGCATCGCCCAGCTGGTGGGGAGCACGATCAGGGGATGGGCGCCGCTCCCGGCGGGGGTGACGACGTTCGCCTTCAGGACGGTGCCGCCCTCCCCGGCGATGTCGACGAAGCGGATTCCGCCCTGCGCGGTGGCTTCCGCCTCCGCGGCCTGCGCGGCGGGCGCGAGCCCGAGCGCCGTCCCGGCCACGAGGGCGGCCGAGACGGCGAGGACCAGGGATGTACGCACGGGTCACTCCTCACTGGGGCACTGATGGGGGGCAGTGAAAGTGACCCGACGGTAACCGGCCAGGCTTACCCGTGGTAACCGGTCGGTATGTTACGCACGGGTAACGATTGGATTCGGGGCGAGGAGAACCCTCGCCTCCGTCAGATCCGCATGGGCTTCCTCGTACCGCCTGGCGGCGACGAGGAACATCGACCGGTCGGTCAGGGCCCGGACGAGGGCCCCCGGGTCGGCGGTCGGACGACGGGCGAGGGCGACGCCCTCGTCGAAGAGGGGGCCGAGCGCCTTCTCCAGCCCCGGGTGGCGGGGCCCGGAATCCCAGTGCACGGAGGACCGCGCGGTCAGGCGGCGGTGTGCGGACAGGGCCTCCCGCGGCCGACCGGCCTCGGCGAGCCGCGTCGCCTCCGCCCGCAGGGCGGGGATCCCGGCGACGTAGGCGCCCCGGGTGTCGGGCGACCACTGGTGGTAGTCGGCGCCGAAGGGCGGCAGCGGCGCGTCCCGGGACGCCGCGGGCTCCACCGCCCGGCACGACAGGGCGAGCAGGGTCACCCAGGAGGAGCCGGCGCTGCGGGTCGTGATCTCGCCCGACTCCACGAGGCGCCCGAGCACCCCGAGGGCCTCCCGCCGGTCGGCCTCGGCCTCCTCCGGGCGTCCGGCGGCGTCCAGCGTCCCGGAGCGGTGCGTCAGCTCCCACACCAACTGGGCCGCGGTGCAGGATCCGTCCTCGATTCCGCTCCGCGTGTGGTCCAGGGGGCCCGTCAGCGCGGCCGCCGCCTCCCCGTGCCGCCCGGCCGCCGCCAGCTCCGCCGCCCACTGGATCGTGTCATCGAAGGAGACCGGAGGCCGCCCCGCGGCGGCGCCGCGCCCGAGGATCTCCGCCGCCTCCCCGTGGCGGCCCTCCTCCGCGAGCATGTTCGCCAGGCGTCCCTGCCCGGACAAGGGATAGCGCACGTGCCCGCGTTCGACGGCGATTCGTCCGGCCTCGGCCATCTCCTCGCACGCCGCCAGCCCCTCGGCCCGCCGTCCGGCGGTGAACAGCGCGCGCTGGTAGGACCGCAGCGCATCGCAGAGCGCGTACGCCCTGTTCGGTTCGTCGGCGTCGATCAGCCGGGCGGTCTCCACCGCCTCGGCCCCCAGTTCCAGCTCCCGCCCGGAGTGGCCCGCGCGCCCCACCTGATGACCGTACGAGGCCAAAGCGGCGGCCAGCTTCGGGAGATAGGCCGCCGGGCTCACCCGCGCCAGCACCCGGTACGCCTCGACCTCCTGCGCCAGGCTCGGCCGGTCGGATCCGAGCAGCATCGTCCGCGCCCGCAGCACCGCATCGTGATCGACGTTCTCGGAGTGATTCATGACGGAGATTCTGAGGGGCGGGCAAGGCGCCGGACCAGGCTTCCCAAGTGTGTGATCAGTCCTACGAAAACCGCCCCTGACCTGTCATGATGGTGACGTCTTGACCCCTGGGGACTTCTGGCGGGAGGCACGGTGGGGGACGCGAGCGGCGCACCGGACGTCTTCGACCCCCGGCTCTACGCGGCCGGGATCCCGCACGACCGCTTCCGCGAACTCCGCGACCGCGCCCCCGTCGCCCGCCAGGAGGAGCCGGAGATCCTGGGCTGGCCGGCCGGGCCCGGCTTCCTCGCCGTCACCCGGCACGCCGACGTCGTGCGCGTGCTCAAGGACTCGGGGACGTACTCCTCGCACCTCGGCGCCACCCAGATCCGCGACCCCGACCCCGCCGACCTGCCCTTCATCCGGCGGATGATGCTCAATCAGGATCCGCCGGAGCACGGGAGGTTGCGACGCCTGGTCAGCCGGGCCTTCACCCCCGGACGGATCGAACGCTTCACCGTCACCGCGCGCGGCCGGGCCCGCGAGCTGCTGCGCGCCGCGTTCGCGGACGGTGGCGAGGTGGACCTCGTGCGGACCGTCACCGACGACTACGCGCTCCTCAACCTCACCGACCTGCTCGGGGTGCCGGCGAGCGACCGGGGGCTGCTGCACGTCTGGACCGAGCGGGTCATCGCCTACCAGGACCCCGACGAGCCGCCCGTGCTCGACGCGGAGGGCCGGCCGGTGAACCCCCGCTCGCCGGCCATGCTCGCCGAGATGTTCGGGTACGCCCAGGAACTCGCGGCGTACAAGCGCGCGCATCCGGCCGACGACGTCATGACCTCGCTCGCCACCTCCGAACTCGCCGACGCGGAACTGGAGATGTTCTTCTTCCTTTTGACCGTCGCGGGAAACGACACCGTCCGCAGCGCCGCCCCCGGCGGTCTCCTCGCGCTGGCCGAACACCCCGACGAACAGCGGAGGCTGTGGGACGGCGAGGTCCGCGTGGACACGGCGGTCGACGAACTGCTCCGGGTGCACCCGCCCGTGCTGTCCTTCCGGCGCACGGCGTCCCGCGACACGGAGCTGGCGGGCACGGAGATCCGAGCGGGGGAGAAGGTCGTGGTGTTCCACGCCTCGGCCAACCACGACGAGCGGGTGTTCGTCGACCCGCACCGCCTCGACCTGGGGCGGACGCCGAACCCGCACGTGTCGTTCGGCGACGGCCCGCACGTCTGCCTCGGCGCCCACTTCGCCCGGCTTCAGCTCCGCGTCCTCCACGAGGAGGTGCGCGGAGTGTGCGGCGGGCTGGAACTCGCCGGGCCGCCCCGGCGTCTCGTCTCGAACTTCATCAACGGGATCAAGTCGCTGCCGGTGCGGCCGCGGGAGCGGTGAGGGCGAGCCGCGTCACGTCGGCCACGAGTTCCACCACGTCGGGGCCGTACGCCTGGGTGTTGACCACCTTGAGCAGCAGCACGAACGAGCCCGAGCGATGGGCGCGGGCCAGCGACTCGTGGTGGCGCGCCAGGTAGCGGGTCGCCGCCTGGTTGGTGATGGCCCGCTGCCCGCAGAAGAGGAAGACCGGCCGGCCCCCCTCGCCGGCGGTGAGCCGGGCGAGGATCACGTACTCGGTGATTCCCTTGTCCATCGGGTAGCGCTCGGTGCCGACCGTGATCGACCCCCGGTCCTCGGACGGCTGGACGTCCACGTTCATGGTCACGCCGGGCAGCAGGGTGGACAGATGGGCGGCCATCCGGCGGTTCGAGTACGGCCCGCCGACACAGAACTCGGTGCGGTCGCCGAAGCCCTGGTGGGACGCGTCGTGCGCGAGGATGCGGGCCTGCGCCCCGCAGTCCTTGATGAGGGCGGACAGTTCGAGCATCGCGAACACGTCGAAGCGGTGCACGACGTTGTCGCCGCCCGCCTCCCGGTTCACCACCAGCAGGCACTCCGAGCCGCCGGGCAGGCCGAAGAACGCCCGCTTGCGGCGGAGCCGACGGCGCCACAGGTAGGTGCGGGACAGCCAGCCCAAGGAGGCGCTGACCCCGGTCGCCAGGACTCCGAGCACGATGTTCCGCACGTCTTCGTTCATGGGCGGGCATGGTAGCGGCCGACCGGCCTCTTGTTCGAGGCGGTCCTGACGGAAGGGGCCGGAGGAAGTTACGCTGCGCGGACGGCTGTTGACTGGAGGTAGGAATGCGTCGCTCCGCCGCTGGGAAGGTCTCCGCACTCGCCGTCGCGGCGACGGTGCTCTCGATGGGTGCCGCCGCCCCGGCCCCGTCCCCGCCGAGCGCGCCGCCGCCACCCGTCAAGGAACCCGTCGCCGTCGGATACGGCGGGGCCGTCGCCAGCGTCGACGCCGACGCCTCGGCGGCCGGTGTCGAGGTGCTCCGCAAGGGCGGCAACGCGGTGGACGCCGCCGTCGCCGTCGCGGCCGCGCTCGGCGTCACCGAGCCGTACTCGGCGGGCATCGGGGGCGGCGGCTACTTCGTGTACTACGACGCGAAGAGCCGTACCGTGCACACCATCGACGGACGCGAGACGGCGCCCCGCTCCGCCGACGCGGGCCTCTTCACGGAGAACGGCAAGCCGATCCCGTTCGAGGAGGGCCAGACCAGCGGGCTCGGCGTCGGCACCCCCGGCACCCCGGCGACCTGGCAGTCCGCGCTCGACGCCTGGGGCAGCAAGCGGCTCGGCACCCTCCTGGAGCCCGCCGAGCGCCTGGCCCGCGGCGGCTTCACCGTCGACAGCACCTTCCGCGCCCAGACGGCGGCCAACGAGGCCCGCTTCCGTGACTTCCCGGCGACCTCCGCGCTCTTCCTGCCCGGCGGGCAACTGCCCGTGGTCGGAAGCACGTTCAAGAACCCCGACCTCGCCCGCACGTACGAAAAGCTCGGCCGCGAGGGCGTCGGCGCCCTCTACCGGGGGCCGCTGGCCCGGGACATCGTGAACACCGTCCGTACGCCCCCGGTCCGCGACGGCGCCACCCGGACCGTCCGCCCCGGCGACCTGACGGAGCGTGACCTCGCCGCGTACCGCACGGAGTTCCGCAAGCCCACCAAGGTCTCGTACCGGGGGCTCGACGTGTACGGCATGGCCCCCTCCTCCTCCGGCGGTACGAGCGTCGGCGAGGCGCTCAACATCCTGGAGGGCACCGACCTCGCCGCCGCCTCGCCCGCCGGATACCTGCACCGGTACATCGAGGCCAGCCGGATCGCCTTCGCCGACCGGGGCCGCTGGGTCGGCGACCCGGCCTTCGAGTCCGTGCCCACGCGCGGACTGCTCTCCCAGCGGTACGCCGACTCCCGCGCCTGCCTGATCCGTGACGACGCCGTCCTGACCAGCCCGCTCCCGCCCGGCGACCCCGCGAGCCCGGTGCCGTGCGCGAGCGGCGGGACGGCCGCCCCGACCACGTACGAGGGCGAGAACACGACCCATCTGACCGTGGCCGACAAGTGGGGCAACACCGTCGCCTACACCCTGACCATCGAGTCCACCGGCGGCAGCGGGATCACCGTGCCGGGCCGGGGCTTCCTGCTCAACAACGAGCTGACCGACTTCTCCTTCGCCCCGGCGAACCCGGCCGTGCACGACCCGAACCTGCCCGGCCCGGGCAAGCGGCCGCGCTCCTCGATCTCCCCGACGATCGTCCTCGACCGTCACGACCGGCCCGTCCTCGCCCTCGGCTCCCCGGGCGGTGCGACCATCATCACCACCGTCCTCCAGACGCTGACCGGCGTCGTCGACCGGGGCCTCCCGCTCGTCGACGCGATCGCCGCACCCCGGGCGAGCCAGCGCAACCAGACGACGACCGAACTCGAACCCGCGCTGTGGAACAGCCCGTTGCGGGCGGAGCTGGAGGGCATCGGCCACGGATTCCGGCAGAACCCGGAGATCGGCGCCGCGACCGGCGTCCAGCGCCTCCCGGACGGCCGCTGGCTGGCCGCGGCGGAGACGGTCCGCCGGGGCGGCGGCTCGGCGATGGTGGTCCGGCCGGCGGGCGGCGGGGAGTAACCGGGGCGCCGGGCGGACGGGAGCGGAAGGGCGTCCGGAGCGGGTGGGCGCCCTGGGCCGGCCGGGTGGACGGCGGGCTACAGGGCGGTCAGCACCCGCGGCCCGGCGTCCGTGATCGCGACCGTGTGCTCGGCGTGGGCGGCACGTGAGCCGTCCAGGGTGCGGATCGTCCAGCCGTCGCCCGCCGTGTAGTGGTCGTCGGTGCCGCCGCCGATGAGCATCGGCTCGATCGCGAGTGCCATGCCGTGCCGGAGCCGCATGCCGCGGCCCGGGCGTCCCTCGTTGGGCACGCCCGGGTCCTCGTGCATGGTGCGGCCGATGCCGTGGCCGCCGAAGCCGTCGGGAATGCCGTACCCCGCGTCGCGGCAGACCCGGCCGACGGCGTGCGCGATGTCGCCGATGCGGTTGCCGACGACGGCCGCGGCGATGCCGGCCTCCAGGGCCCGCTCCGCCGTGGCGATCAGGCGGGTGTCCTCCGGCCGGGCGCGGCCGACCGTGAAGCTGACCGCCGCGTCGCCGACCCAGCCGTTCAGCGTCGCGCCGCAGTCCACGGACACGAGGTCGCCGTCGGCCAGCCGGGCCGAGCCCGGGATCCCGTGCACGATCGCGTCGTTGACCGAGAGGCACACGACCGCGGGGAAGGGCACCGGAGCCCACTCCGGGCGGTAGCCGAGGAAGGGCGAACCGGCCCCCGCCTCGGCCAGGACCTCGCGCGCGGCCCGGTCGAGCTCGGCCAGGGCGACGCCCGGCGCCGCCGCCTCCCGCGCGGCCGCGAGGGCGCGTGCGACCACCCGTCCCGCCTCGCGCATGGCGTCCAGTGATGCGTTCGTCTTGATCTCCACCATGCCAATTACTATACCGGTATTAGAATGGTGGCATGGTGCGCACACCCCTGACCCCAGAAGAGCGCGAGCGCGGCGAGCGCCTCGGCATCCTCCTGCGCGCGGCGCGCGGCGAGCGGTCCATGGCCGAGATCGCCGCCGCCGCCGGACTGTCCGCCGAGACCCTCCGCAAGATCGAGACGGGCCGGGCCCCGACCCCGGCCTTCTTCACCGTCGCCGCCCTCGCCGGTGTCCTCGAACTCTCCATGGACGAGCTCGTGGCGCTCTGCGCCCCGGTACCCCTCTGAGTCACGCCGAGAGCACGCACCGGACGCCGCCGGGCCGCCCTTCGGGCGACGACGGGAAGGTGACGACAGGCCCTAGGATCCGGGCGTGATCTCCGAAGAGCTGCGGCGCGGCCGCTATGTCAGCCTGACCACCTTCCGGAAGGACGGCACCGCCGTCGCCACCCCCGTCTGGTACGCGGTGGAGGGCTCCGAGCTGTACGCCTGGACCCGCACCGACTCCTGGAAGGTCAAGCGGCTGCGGAACGACCCCCGGGTGGTCGTCGCCGTCTGCGACGTGCGGGGGAACGTCCGCGAGGGGGCCGAGCGCGTGCACGGCGAGGGGCGGCTCGTGACGGGGGAGGAGCTGCGCCGGATCCGGGGGCTGCTCTCGCGCAAGTACACCTGGCAGTTCTGGCTGACCGACGTGCCCGCCATGATCGCCCGGCGCGGGAAGCGGCCGCACACCGGAATCGTCGTCACGTTCTGACGCTCGCGCACCCAACCGAAAACGGTCCGTAGTCGTCCCGTAACACGACTGCGGTCCAATACCCGCGGACCGGAAGGTTCCAGTCGACCGCGGGGCAGGTGCTTAGCGCATGACGGTGTATCAACTCCCGGTGGGAGTCAGCTCCTTCACGGGGTGGCTGACGGAACTCGCCACCCGCCTCCGGCCGGGCGTCGGCTGGTACGGCGTCTTCGCCGACCGCGACCCGGAGGGGATGCGCGCCTGCTTCGACGGTACGGAGATCCTGCCCCGGGACGTCGTCGAGTCCCTCCTCCAGGACGCCGGCGAAGCCGCCGACGGCACGTTCGCCGCCCGGGGCCGCACCCTGTACGCGACGGCCGCCGCCGCCCACGACCGCCGGCCCGGCGGGGCGGTCGCGCTCACCGAACGCCGGGAGGTGATGGAACGCGAACGCCGGTACGCCGAATCCCGCGCGCGTGAACTCGGCGGACGCCTCCGTGCCGCCCCGGCGCCGGGACCCGACGAGACCGCACGCCTGGAGCACGACCTGGCCTGGACCCGCGACGACCACGCCCGGGCGGCGGCCCGCGTCCGGGAGCTGACGGTCAGGCTCGCCCGCCTGGGAGAGCCGCGACGCGAGCCGGGACGCGAGCCGGGGACGCGGCCGGACGGCGGGTCGGCCGCACCCGTGTCGGGAGCCGGGCCCGCGCCCGCACCTGGGCCGGCACCCGCACCCGCACCCGCTCCCAGGGGTAAGCGGCGTCCCCGAGGGGCCCGGTACGCCTGGCTGGAGGAGAGTACCGAGGGGCAGGAGGAGCAGGCGGCCGTCGTGCTCCCTGCGGGGGGCGCGGCGCCGCGCGGGGCCCGGTTCGGCGGCGCCGGACCGGCCGAGGGGACGGGCGGCGCGGCCCCGGTGATCGCGGCGGATCCGCCCGGGGCCGTGCGGGCGGCGGGCAACGCGGTCTACGCGCTGCGGCGGTTGCGCGCGCAGGGCCGCAGCGGCGAGGCGCACGCCCTGCTGTGCGAGGCCCTCGGCGGACCGCCCGCCCGGCTCCCCGCCCTCGCGGCGGAGCTGCACCGGGCCGGTCTCGGCGCCGACTGGAGCACCCTGCTCTGGGAGGCGGCCTCGCTGCCGCCCGGCCGGCTCGCCGCCGTCGCGGGCGCGCTGGCCGACGCGGGCCGGGCGGCCGACTGCGAGGAGCTCCTGCGGCAGGGCGTGGCCCGGCCGGTGGAGGAGCTCGCCGGGGCGTGCGCCGCACTGCGCGCCGAGGGCCACCACCGTGAGGCGCACGCCCTGCTCACCGCCTTCGTCCGCGTCCGTTCGCCCGAGGACGCCGCGCGTCTCGCGGGCGCCGACCCCCGCGGCCTCGTTCCCCAGCTGCTGGACGCGGCCCGCGCCGTGTCCGCCGCCCGCGAGCGCGACCTGCTGCACGCCCTCCGGGTGGCGGGTCTCGCGGGGGTCTGACGCCCCGGGCCCGGCGCGGGCCCGGGGCCTGGCCGGCTGTTCTCGGCGGGCGCCCTCCGGTATCCCGGGCGGATCGTCGGCGAGGTGCTCGCCGCCGGGGACACGTACGACAAGGGGCTGCCGTGCCCTGGTGGGGGGGCCTTCTGTCCTGCGTCTCCGCGCGGGTCGGGACGGGTCCGTACGTGTCGGTACGTGTCCGACGTGGACCACTCGGGTATGAAACATGATCGACCCGGCCGCTTCGCGGCGGTGGTCTTGCTCCGGGGTGTGACGGGGCTTACGTTCTCCTCCTACGCACCGCGTCTACGTGCGTAGAGGCTCTCTGACGCCGTGCCGAAGGAGCAGCTCATGACCGACGTCGTACGCGCCGCACTCGTCCAGGCGACCTGGACCGGCGACACCGAATCCATGATCGCCAAACACGAGGAACACGCCCGGGAGGCGGCCCGGCAGGGTGCCAAGGTGATCGGCTTCCAGGAGGTGTTCAACGCCCCCTACTTCTGCCAGGTCCAGGAGCCCGAGCACTATCGCTGGGCCGAGCCCGTCCCCGACGGCCCCACCGTCTCCCGGATGCGGGACCTCGCCCGCGAGACCGGGATGGTGATCGTGGTCCCCGTCTTCGAGGTCGAGAGCGAGGGCTTCTACTACAACACCGCCGCCGTCATCGACGCCGACGGCACCTACCTCGGCAAGTACCGCAAGCACCACATCCCGCAGGTCAAGGGCTTCTGGGAGAAGTACTACTTCCGCCCGGGCAACGCCGGCTGGCCGGTCTTCGACACCGCCGTCGGGAAGGTCGGGGTGTACATCTGCTACGACCGCCACTTCCCGGAAGGCTGGCGACAACTCGGTCTCAACGGGGCGCAGTTGGTCTACAACCCCTCGGCCACCCACCGCGGCCTCTCCTCCCACCTCTGGCAGCTGGAGCAGCCCGCCGCGGCCGTCGCCAACGAGTACTTCGTCGCCGCGATCAACCGCGTCGGCGTCGAGGAGTACGGCGACAACGACTTCTACGGCACCAGCTACTTCGTCGACCCGCGCGGCCGGTTCGTCGGCGACGTGGCCTCCGACAAGAGCGAGGAACTCGTCGTCCGCGACCTCGACTTCGGACTCATCGAGCAGGTGCGCCAGCAGTGGGCCTTCTACCGGGACCGCCGCCCCGACGCGTACGACGGGCTGGTGCGGCCGTGAGCAGTCTCTTCGACCGGCACAAGGCCGTCATCCCCGACTGGGTCGCGCTCTACTACCGCGACCCCATCGAGATCACCCACGGCGAGGGCCGCCACGTCTTCGACGCCGACGGACGCCGGTACCTCGACTTCTTCGGCGGCATCCTCACGACCATGACCGCCCACGCGCTGCCCGAGGTCACCAAGGCCGTCGCCGAGCAGGCCGGGCGCATCATCCACTCCTCGACGCTCTACCTCAACCGTCCGATGGTGGAACTCGCCGAGCGGATCGCCGGCCTCTCCGGCATCCCCGACGCCCGCGTCTTCTTCACCACCTCCGGCACCGAGGCCAACGACACGGCCCTCCTGCTGGCCACCGTGTACCGCCGTTCGAACCAGATCCTGGCCATGCGGAACAGCTACCACGGCCGGTCCTTCTCGACCGTCGGCATCACCGGCAACCGCGCCTGGTCGCCCACCGGACTCTCCCCGCTCCAGACGCTCTACGTGCACGGCGGCGTCCGCACCCGCGGGCCGTACGCCCAGTTCACCGACGACCGGTTCATCGAGGCGTGCGTCGCCGACCTCGAGGACCTCCTCGGCCACACCCGCGAGGTCGCCGCCCTCATCGCCGAACCGATCCAGGGCGTCGGCGGCTTCACCTCCCCGCCCGACGGTCTGTACGCCGCCTTCCGCCGCGTCCTCGACCGGCACGGCATCCTCTGGATCGCCGACGAGGTGCAGACCGGCTGGGGCCGCACCGGCGAGCACTTCTGGGGCTGGCAGGCCCACGGCCAGGCCGGGCCGCCCGACATCCTCACCTTCGCCAAGGGCATCGGCAACGGCATGTCCGTCGGCGGAGTCGTCGCCCGCGCCGAGATCATGAACTGTCTCGACGCCAACTCCATCTCCACCTTCGGCGGTTCCCCGATCACCATGGCCGCGGGGCTCGCCAACCTCTCGTACCTCCTGGAACACGACCTCCAGGGCAACGCGCGGCGCGTCGGCGGTCTCCTCATCGAACGCGTCCGGGCCGCCTGCGCCAAGGTGCCCGAGGTCCGGGAGGTCCGCGGCCGCGGCCTGATGATCGGCATCGAGCTCACCGAGCCGGGCACCGAGCGGGCGAACCCGGACGCGGCCGCCGCCGTCCTGGAGGCCGCCCGGGAGAACGGGCTGCTCCTCGGCAAGGGAGGCGGCCACAACACCAGCACCCTCCGCATCGCCCCGCCGCTCTCGCTCACCGTCTCCGAGGCCGAGGAGGGCGCCGCCCTCCTCGAACAGGCGCTCGGAACCCTGTAACCGCCCCCTCAAGCAGGGAGAGTCCCGTGAGCACCCGAACCCTGATCCGGGGCGGTCTCGTCGTCACCGCCGCCGACGAGGTCCACGCCGACGTGCTGATCGAGGACGGCCGCGTCGTCGCCCTCGCGGCCCACGGCTCGGACGTGGCGGCCGGCTGGACCGCCGACCGGACCGTCGACGCCACCGACCGCTACGTGCTGCCCGGCGGCGTCGACGCCCACACCCACATGGAGCTGCCCTTCGGCGGCACCTCCGCCTCCGACACCTTCGAGACCGGCACCCGCGCCGCCGCCTGGGGCGGCACCACCACCATCGTCGACTTCGCCGTCCAGAGCGTCGGCCGGAGCCTGCGCGAGGGCCTCGACACCTGGTACGCCAAGGCCGACGGCAACTGCGCGATCGACTACGCCTTCCACATGATCCTCTCCGACGTCAACGAGCACACGCTCAAGGAGATGGACCGGCTCGTCCAGGAGGGCATCTCCTCCTTCAAGCTGTTCATGGCCTACCCGGGCGTCTTCTACAGCGACGACGGGCAGATCCTGCGCGCCATGCAGCGCTCCGCCGACAACGGCGGGCTGATCATGATGCACGCCGAGAACGGCATCGCGATCGACGTCCTCGTCGAACAGGCCCTCGCCCGCGGCGAGACCGACCCCCGCTACCACGGAGAGGTCCGCAAGGCGCTCCTGGAGGCCGAGGCCACCCACCGGGCCATCCAGCTCTCCCGGGTCGCCGGATCGCCGCTCTACGTCGTCCACGTCTCCGCCGAGGAGGCCGTCGCCGAGATCGCCGCCGCCCGCGACAAGGGGCTCCCGGTCTTCGGCGAGACCTGCCCGCAGTACCTCTTCCTCTCCACCGACAACCTCGCGGAGCCGGGCTTCGAGGGGGCCAAGTACGTCTGCTCGACGCCCCTGCGGCCGAAGGAGCACCAGGCGGCACTCTGGCGCGGACTGCGCACCAACGACCTCCAGGTGGTCTCCACCGACCACTGCCCCTTCTGCTTCACCGGCCAGAAGGACCTCGGCCGCGGCGACTTCTCCAAGATCCCCAACGGCCTGCCCGGGGTGGAGAACCGCATGGACCTCCTCCACCAGGCCGTCGTGGACGGGCACATCTCCCGGCGCCGCTGGATCGAGATCGCCTGCGCCACCCCGGCCCGGATGTTCGGCCTCTACCCGCAGAAGGGGACGATCGCGCCCGGCGCCGACGCGGACATCGTCATCTACGACCCGCACGCCCGCCAGACGATCTCCGCGGCCACCCACCACATGAACGTCGACTACTCCGCGTACGAGGGGAAGACGATCACCGGCCAGGTCGAGACGGTCCTCTCGCGCGGCGAACTCGTCATCGACCAGCGGAAGTTCACCGGCCGCGCCGGACACGGCGCCTTCACCCCCCGCTCCACCTGTCAGTACCTGAACTAGGAGATCGACGTTGGACTTCGGACTCGTCCTGCAGACCGACCCGCCCGCCTCGGAGGTTGTCGGGCTCATGCGCCGGGCGGAGCGCAACGGCTTCCGCTACGGCTGGACCTTCGACTCGGCCGTGCTCTGGCAGGAACCCTTCGTCATCTACAGCCGGATCCTCGAACACACCACCAAGCTCCACGTCGGTCCGATGGTGACCAACCCGGGAACGCGGACGTGGGAGGTGACGGCCTCGACCTTCGCGACCCTCAACGACATGTTCGGCAACCGGACCGTCTGCGGCATCGGCCGCGGCGACTCCGCCATGCGCGTCGCCGGCCGCCGGCCCAACACCCTCGCCCGGCTCGGTGAGGCCATCGACGTCATCCGCGACCTCGCCGAGGGCCGCGAGGCCGACGTGGACGGCAGCCCGATCCGCCTCCCGTGGGTGAAGGACGGGAAACTGCCCGTGTGGATGGCCGCGTACGGTCCCAAGGCGCTCGCCCTCGCCGGACAGAAGGCCGACGGCTTCATCCTCCAGCTCGCCGACCCGTTCCTCACCGAGTGGATGGTCAAGGCGGTCCGGCAGGCCGCCACCGACGCCGGCCGGGACCCCGACGCCCTCACCGTCTGCGTCGCCGCCCCCGCCTACGTCACCGCCGACGACTCGCCCGAAGCCCTGGCCCACGCCCGCGAGCAGTGCCGCTGGTTCGGCGGCATGGTCGGCAACCACGTCGCCGACCTGGTCGCCAAGTACGGCGAGCACTCCGAGATGGTCCCGGAGGAGCTCACCGCGTACATCAAGGACCGGCACGGCTACGACTACAGCCACCACGGCCGCGCCGACAACCCGTCCACCGACTTCGTCCCCGACGAGATCGTCGACCGCTTCTGCCTCCTCGGCCCCGCCGAGGCCCACATCGCCAAGCTCCGCCATCTCAAGGAGCTGGGCGTCGACCAGTTCGCCGTCTACAACATGCACGACAACCGCGAAGGCACCATCGACGCCTACGGCAGCGACATCATCCCGGTCGTCGCCTCCTGATACCGGCCGACCGGCGCGGGGCACCCGCCCCGCGCCCCGGTCACGGCCCCGCGACGGCGTTCAGCTGCTCCTCCAGGGACGCCAGCGTGCGGTAGCAGGCCAGTACCTGGGCGATGGAGGAGTTCGGCTCGCGGCCCTCGCGGATCGCGGCGACGAACTCGCGGTCCTGGAGCTCGATGCCGTCCATCGACACGTCGACCCCGCTCACGTCGATCGGCTCGTCCTTCCCGGTGAACAGGTCGTCGTACCGGGCGATGTAGGTGCCGGTGTCGCCGATGTAGCGGAAGAACGTGCCGAGCGGCCCGTCGTTGTTGAACGACAGCGACAGGGTGCAGAGGGCGCCGTTCGCCGCCCGCAGCTGGACGGACATGTCCATCGCGATGCCGAGCTCGGGGTGGATGGGGCCCTGCAGGGCGTTGGCCTGCACGATCGGCGAACCCGTCTGGTAGGCGAACAGGTCGACGGTGTGCGCGGCGTGGTGCCACAGCAGGTGGTCGGTCCAGGAGCGGGCCTGGCCCAGCGCGTTGAGGTTCTTCCGGCGGAAGAAGTACGTCTGGACGTCCATCTGCTGGATGCCGAACTCGCCGGCCGCGATCCGCTGCCGCACCCACTGGTGGCTGGGGTTGAAGCGGCGGGTGTGGCCGACCATCGCGACGAGCCCGGTGCGCTCCTGCGCGGCCAGGCACGCCTCGGCGTCCTCCAGGGAGGCGGCGAGCGGGATCTCGACCTGCACGTGCTTGCCCGCTTCGAGGCAGGCCAGCGTCTGCGCCGCGTGCATCGGGGTGGGCGTGGCGAGGACGACCGCGTCGACGTCGTCCATCGCCAGCACCTCGTCCAGGGAGGCGACGGCGCGGCCCACGCCCTGCTCCGCGGCGAACTTCCGCGCGCTCTCGAGGCTGCTGCTCACCACGGCGGTCACCTCGACGCCGTCGATGCGCTTCAGCGCGGCCGCGTGCTTGGCGCCGAAGGCGCCGCCGCCGACCAGGGCGATCCGCAGGGTCCGGTCGTCAGTCATGTCACTCCTTCACGGCGGGTGCGTCGACCCGCGGGCGGTTTTCCAGGATCAGGTGGCCGACGGCGGTGTTGGACGCCGGCACATGGTAGAAGCGGTGCTTGACCTCGACCTCGCCGGAGCCGTCGACGTCGCTCATCGCGCCGCGGGCGATCAGCCACATGACCAGCTCGATGCCCTCCGAGCCGGCCTCCTCGACGTACTCCAGGTGCGGCACCCCGGCGAGGCCGGCCGGGTCCTCGACCAGCCTGTCCAGGAAGGCGTTGTCCCACTCCCGGTTGATCAGGCCGGCACGCGGGCCCTGGAGCTGGTGGCTCATGCCGCCGGTGCCCCACACCTGCACCTTGAGCGGCCGGTCGTACGACTCGATCGCCCTGCGCAGGGCCCGGCCGAGGGCGAAGCAGCGGGCGCCCGAGGGGACCGGGTACTGCACCACGTTGACATGGAACGGGATGACCTTGCACGGCCACTTCCCGACGTCGCCGAACATCAGCGACAGCGGGACCGTCAGACCGTGGTCGACGGCCATCTCGTTCACGAGGGTGAGGTCGAAGTCGTCCCGGATCAGCGCGTGCGCGATGTGGGCGGCCAGGTCGGGATCGCCCTCGATGCCGGGCACGGGGCGGGGCCCGTACCCCTCGTCGGCGGTGGGGTAGGAGGCGCCGGTGCCGAGCACGAAGGTGGGGACCATCGACTGGTCGAAGGCGCTGGCGTGATCGTTGTAGACCAGGAAGATCACATCGGGGACGTTCTCCCGCTCCCACTCCCTGGAGTACTCGTATCCCTCGAAGACCGGCCGCCAGTAGGGCTCCTCGGTCTTTCCGTGGTCCAGCGCCGCGCCGATCGCGGGCACGTGCGAGGTGAAGACCGCGCCGGTGATCTCGGCGTGCCGGGCCGGGGCCGCCGGGGCGTGGGCCGCTTGGAGGACGGCGTGGTCGATCCGGTTCCCCTCGACCGAGCGGCCGCCGCGGACCATCATGTCGCGGTACTCCTGCTCGGTCATGCCGGTCATCGAGCCCGCCATCTGCTGGAACGAAAGCCCCAGCGTGGCACCCCACTTGGCGAGGAAGTAGATGTTGCCGCCCTCGCGCATCGCCGCGTTGAGGTCGCGGTCGAGCAGCGCCTGCCTCTGCTCCTCCCGCAGCGGCCACGCGTCCAGGTAGGAGCGCTCGTCGGCGAGGTAGCTCGCGCGGTTCTCCGCCGTCATCAGCGACATGCAGAACTGGTTGAGGTGGTATCCCTTGGCCGACTGCTCCGAGTCGAAGACGGTCGTCCCCGGAACCAGCTTGTAGGTCTTGTCCAGCGACATGCTGAGGCTCCCATCGAGGGCGGGTCGGGAATCGGGTGCGGGTCAGGAGGCGTCGGGCCAGTAGAGGCGCATCGGGTTGTCGACGAGCAGCTTGCGCCGGAGCTCCGGCGTCGGCGCGATGTGCGGCACGAAGTCGACGAGCAGCCCGTCGTCGGGCATGTGGTCGGTGAGATTGGGGTGCGGCCAGTCGGTGCCCCACAGCACCCGGTCGGGGAACTCCTCGACCACGCGCCGCGCGAAGGGGACGACGTCGCGGTAGGCCGCCCGTTCCCCGTCGAGCGCCGGCGGACCGCCGGCCGACAGCCGTTCCGGGCACGTCACCTTGCACCAGATGTCGGGCCGGGCCCGCAGGAAGTCCAGGAACGCCTCGAACGCGGGGCCCTCCGGGTCCGCGGAGACGTCCGGCCGGCCCATGTGGTCGACGACCAGCGGGACCGGGATCGACAGGAGGAAGTCCCGCAGGCCGGGGAGGTCCGCCGCTTCGAAGTAGACGACGACGTGCCAGCCGTACGGCGCGATCCGCTCGACGACGTCCCACAGGTCCCGCCGAGGCGCCGCGTCCACCAGCCGTCTGACGAAGTTGAACCGCACCCCGCGGACGCCCGCCTCGTGCAGCTCCCGCACCTGCGCGTCCGTGACGTCGGGCCGCAAAGTCGCCACGCCCCGGGCCAGCCCGCCGGAGGCCCGCAGGGCGTCCACCATGGCGGTGTTGTCGGCGCCGTGACAGGTCGCCTGCACCACGACGCTTCGGGCGAAGCCGAGGTGGTCGCGGAGGGCGAAGAGCCGCTCCTTGGACGCGTCGCACGGCGTGTACTTGCGCTCGGGCGCGTACGGGAACTCGGCGCCCGGGCCGAAGACGTGGCAGTGCGCGTCGACGGCGCCGGCGGGGAGCCGCAGCCGCGGCCGGCTCGGCTCGGCGTACCAGTCCAGCCAGCCGGGGGTCTTCTCGAAGCTCGTCGTCATCGTCAGTCCTCGTACCGCAGCCCGAGCTCGGCCAGCGGGCCGCGCATGCCGTAGAGGTCGAGGCCGAGCGTGCCCGCCCGGAACTGCGCCCGCTTGCCCTCCTCGTTCGCCTCCCGCGCCGCCGAGGCGGCGGCCACCTCGGCGGCCCGCTCGCGCGGCACCACGACGATGCCGTCGGCGTCGGCGACGACCACGTCGCCGGGCCGCACGAGGGCGTTGCCGCAGACCACGGGCACGTTGACGGAGCCGAGAGTGGCCTTGACCGTGCCCTTGGCGTTGACCGCGCGGGAGAAGACGGGGAAGTCCATCCGCTCCAGGTCGACGACGTCACGGACACCGCCGTCGATGACCAGCCCCGTGCAGCCCCGGGCGCGCAGCGAGGTGGCGAGCAGCTCGCCGAAGAAGCCGTCCTCGCTCTCGGTCGTGCAGGCCGCGACGACGACGTCCCCCTCCCGGACCTGCTCGGCCGCGACATGGAGCATCCAGTTGTCGCCGGGCTGGAGCAGCACGGTCACGGCCGTGCCGCACATCCGGGCCGTCGGATAGACCGGGCGCAGATAGGGGCGCATCAGCCCGACCCGTCCCATGGCCTCGTGGATCGTGGCGACGCCGTACGCCGACAGCGCGGCGACGGCCTCGGGGTCGGCCCGGTCGACCTTGGTGTGGACGACGCCGATCTCGGTGTGTTCCATGCGTACTTCTCCTGGGGTCAGCGGCCGGCCGCGGCGAGGCGGGCGGCGAGTCGGGGGTAGACGCGCAGGGCGTTGCCGGAGAACACGGCGGCACGCTCCTCGTCCGACAGGTGCGGGGTGGCGTCCACGTACCGCTTCGTGTCGTCGAAGTGGTGACCGGTGCGCGGGTCCACGTCCCGGACCGCGCCGATCATCTCGCTGGCGAACAGGACGGACCGGCTGGGGACCACCCGGGTCAGCAGGTCGACGCCGGGCTGGTGGTAGACGCAGGTGTCGAAGAAGACGTTGTCCAGCAGCGTCTCCGGGTCGGGCCCGCCCAGCGCCATCGCCAGACCGCGGAACCGGCCCCAGTGGTACGGCACGGCCCCGCCGCCGTGCGGGATCACGAACCGCAGCGTCGGGAAGTCGGTGAACAGGTCGCCCTGGAGGAGCTGCATGAACGCCGTGGTGTCGGCGTTCAGGTAGTGCGCGCCGGTGGTGTGGAAGGCCGGGTTGCACGAGGTGCTGACGTGGATCATCGCGGGGATGTCGTACGCGACCATCGCCTCGTAGAGCGGGTACCAGCCGCGGTCGGTCAGCGGCGGCGCGGTCCACCGTCCGCCCGACGGGTCGGGGTTGAGGTTGACCGTGACCGCGCCCAGCTCCTCGACCGCGCGGCGCAGCTCGGGCACGCAGGTCGCGGGGTCGACGCCGGGGGATTGCGGCAGCATCGCGCCCACCGCGAACCGGTCGGGGTAGA
This sequence comes from Streptomyces sp. NPDC059534, assembly GCF_042743475.1. Taxonomy (NCBI): domain Bacteria; kingdom Bacillati; phylum Actinomycetota; class Actinomycetes; order Kitasatosporales; family Streptomycetaceae; genus Streptomyces; species Streptomyces sp. NPDC059534. The sequence continues at coordinate 204,257 of NZ_JBHWAQ010000004.1, read as the reverse complement.
GGGTGGCGACCCGGTGGACCAGGTCGTTGCAGATCCGGGCCCACACCGAGGAGACGGCGAAGTCGCCGATGTGGTGGGCCATGAAGCTGGCGCGCGGCGAGAAGATCGTGAGGTCGCTGCCGCGCTCGTCCATCAGACGCAGCTGGTTGGACTCGATCGCCGCACGCAGGTCGTCGTCGCCGATGACCAGCTCGTCGGGGTCGGGGACGGGGCCGCGGCCGGCGGCCGCCGCGATCTGCCGGTCGCGCCAGGCGGCCAGCTGCGGCGGGGCGGTGGTGAAGTGACCGTGACAATCGATGATCATGGGAAGGTCTCGCAATCGTCCGGGTCAGTGGTCGTGGCCGCGGGTGGGCCAGCCGGTGTACTGCTCCGCCAGGTAGGCGCGTCCGGCGCGGGTGCCCACCACGTTGTCGAGCTCGCCGAGCTGGCGCCGCAGATCGAACGCCGAGGCGCCGGGCGCGGTGTGGAGCAGTCGGGTCATCCAGGACGAGAAGTGCTGCGCCCGCCAGATCCGCCGGAGGGCCCGCGGCTGGTAGTCGTCCAGGGCGGTGTCGCCCTCGGCGCCGAGGGCCCTCGGCAGCACGTCGGCGAGGACCTTCACGTCGTGCAGCGCCAGGTTCAGTCCGCGGGCCCCGGTCGGCGGCACCGTGTGCGCGGCGTCGCCGACCAGGACCAGCGAGCCCCAGCGCATCGGCTCCTGCACGAAGGAGCGGAACCGCAGCACCGCCTTCTCGGTGATCGGCCCCTCCGTCAGCCGGAAGCCGTCCTCGCCGGCCACCCGCGCCTGGAGGGTCTCCCAGACGCGTTCGTCGGACCAGGCGTCGGCGGACTCGTCGGGGGAGCACTGGAAGTACATGCGCTGCACGGCCTCGGTGCGCTGGCTGATCAGCGCGAATCCGTGCGCGGAGTGGGCGTAGACCAGCTCGGGCGCGCTCATCGGCGCCTCGGCGAGGATGCCGAACCACGCGAAGGGGTACTCCTTGCCGTACCGCACCCGCCGGTCCTCCGGCACCAGGTCGCGGCACATGCTCCGGGACCCGTCGGCGCCGACGACGTACCGCGCCCGGATCTCGTGGCGGGACCCGTCGGGCGCGGTGTAGCGGACCCGGGGGGCGGTGGTCGTGACGTCGAGGACCTCGGTGTCGCGGATGCCGAAGTGGACCGTACCGCCGTCGCGTTCGCGGGCGTCGGCGAGGTCGGTGAAGACGTCGGTCTGCGGGTAGAGCCACACGGACGCGCCGACGAGCTCCTTGAAGTCGACGCGGTACGGCCGCCCGGCCGACCGCAGCTCGACGCCCTCGTGCTCGTACCCCTCGCGCAGGATCCGGTCCGAGACCCCGGTCTCGACCAGGTCCCGGGCGTTGTCGGCCTCCAGGATGCCGGCCCGCTGGGTCGTCTCGATCTCGTGCCGGGTACGGGTGTCGACGACGACCGTCTCGACGCCGGCGCGGCCGAGCAGGTGCGCCAGCATCAGTCCCGCCGGCCCGGCACCCACGACCGCGACCGGGACCGAGGCGACGGAGTCGACGGGGGCGTCGGCCATGGCATCTCCCAAGCAGCTGTGAACGTTTCGAACTGCTCGAACGTTGACAGCCTGTCCGGCGGCCGGTCTGCGGCGTTTCCGTCAGGCGGAAACGGGTCCGGATCTCACCCCGTGCGGGTGCGCCTGCCGAGCTCGTCGGAGATTCCGTACGCCGCCCGCAGCAGCGGCTCGCGCAGCGCGTGCGCCCGGCTCGCGCCCTGGGCCGTCAGCACGATCCCCAGCGCGGCGCTCACCGGCCCGGTCCGGCCGATCCGCACCGGCGCGGACACCGCCACCGTGCTCTCCGAGAGCTGCCGGTCGCTGACGAAGACCTGCTCGCGCCGGATGCGGTCCAACTGCGTCCGCAGCGTCTTCGGGTCGGTGACGGTGTGCGGGGTCCACGCCCGCTGCGGCGACTCCAGGACCTCCTCCTGGAGGTCCCGCGGCGCGTGCGCCAGCAGCACCCGGCCCATCCCGGTGGACACGAGGGGGAACCGGCTCCCGACCATCGTGAGCAGCTCCACCGACCGGTGCCCCGCGATCCGCTCCACGAACACGAGCTCGGTGCCCTCCCGCACCGCGAGCTGCACGTTCTCGTGGGTGACCTCGTAGAGGTCCTGCATGAACGGCAGCGCCGCGTCGCGGACGATCTGCGTCCGGGGACAGCCCGAGGCGATCTCCCACAGCCGCAGCCCCACGTGCCACGCCCCGTCCTCGCCCCGCTCCAGGGCCCCCCACGCCGCCAGCTCCGTGAGCACCCGGTGCGTGGTGCTCACGGCCAGGCCCGTGCGCTGGGCGATCTCCGACAGTGTCTGCGAAGAGTGCTCGCGGTCGAAGGCCGAGAGGACCTCGAGGACTTTTCCAGCGGCCGTGCTCCGGGTTGTGCTCACGCCGCCAGTCTCGCAGAGGGGCGTCGGGGCACCCGGGCGCACGCCGTACGATCTGCCGGACACCGAGGAGGCGCTGTGGAAGAAGAGATCTCCGGGCTGTCGTCGATGGCGACCCGGCCGGTACTGGCCGAGCTGTCCGCGCACATCCGGCTGGCCCACGGGCTCCCCGTGCGCTTCGAGTCCGCCGGCGGGGTCGAGATCGCGCGGCGCGTGCGCGAGGGCGCCGAGGCCGACCTGATCGTCCTCGCCGCCGGCGCGCTGGCCGGGCTGGAGAGGGAAGGGCACGTCCTCGGGGGGACGACGCGACCGCTGTGGGTCTCGCAGGTCGTCGCCGCCGTGCCGGAGGGCGTACCGGTTCCGGCGCTCGGCTCGGAGTCGGACCTGCGCGCCGCCCTGCTCGCCGCGGACAGGATCGCCTGCTCCACGGGTCCCAGCGGTACGGCTCTCGCGGAGCTGATCGGCCGTCTCGCACTCGCCGACGTGCTCGGGGACCGGCTCGTGCAGGCGCCCCCGGGGGTACCCGCGGGCAGCCTGCTGGCCTCCGGCCGCGCCGACCTGGCGTTCCAGCAGCACAGCGAGCTGATGGATCTGCCGGGTGTCGTGGTCGTGGGCCCGCTGCCGGGTGACACCGCGATCGATTCGCTGTTCAGCGGGGGCGTACTGGCCTCCTCCGCGCGGCCGGACCGTGCGCGTGAGGTGCTTGCCCTGCTCGGTTCCGGCACGGCGGCGCGGACCGCCCGCGCCAGGGGCATGCGGGCGGCCGGGGGGTCCGGCTCGTGACGACGGACGACAGGAGCCCCGCCCGTTGAGGGGCGGGGCTCCGTCGGTCAGGCCCTGGTTCAGGGAAGGAACTCGTACGACGGTCCGTCAGGCGCGCGGTCGCGGGCGCACAACGTCACGTCCCTGCCCCGGAGATACGCCAGCAGCCATTCGCCGAACGTCATCTCGTAGAGGGTCCACGAGGGACTGTCCATCTCCTGCACCACGACGCGCCACGGCGCCGCGGGTTCCTCGGGAACGCGGAGGAAGACCGCCTCGCCCGTCGTGGCCGTCGCCACCGGCAGGACGTCGCCGGGGTTCGATCCGGCCGGACCCGGCAGGAACTCCGCCATGTCCTCTTCGCGCCAGAGGTCGAGATCCCTTCTGAGCATCGTCCCCAGATCGTGCAGAAGGTGGCCGGCGGGATGCTTCAGATACAACTGCCCGTTGATCACGATCGAGCCGTAGGCGTCGATGATCTCGCGGAAGTCCGCAGGGAATTCGATACCGAGTTCCTGCTCCAGTGAGATCCACGGTGCCGGATCCGACCAATGGAAACGGGATTCGCCCAACAGGGCCCGTATCTCGGAAAGCGTTGCCATCATCGGCCCCCTTCTAGCACGTCGAGCCGATTCCGGTGGGGGAATTGATCGCGGTGCACGAATAGGACTCCACGACATCTCCCCCGGGTCCGTACGCGGTCATGCCCACCTGGACGATCGTGGGAACAGCCGAGTGCGGGTCACCGTAGATGGGTACGACCGACATGAACAGTTTGTTGTCCCCGGTCAGGTGCTTCCAGCCGAAGCGTTCCACCTTGCTGGCCATCCTTCTATTTGCACTTCCGTGCAAAGCGACCAGGTTTCGGACATCCTGACCGGTGCCCTTGCCCCAGTAACCTATCAGGTGGCCTGCTTGCGGCTCCCCGCCTCCTGCCCGGATTTCCTCCATTCCCTCCGGATCGACGGACGGTTCGCATTCGGGGCACCTGGGCAGACCGCCCGCCCCGGTGCGCGACCTGCGGTCGTCCTTGGTGAGGAAGGCGTAGGCGCCGGTCGCCCTGCAGCCCTTCCTGCCCGTGTGATCGGTGTACTCCTCCAGCCCGCCGTAGTACCGGCCGCCGTCGATCAGCGGCATCGGGCTGCACGTCGGGTTGTTGGTGTCGGTCGTCCGCGGCGCGGGCCTGGGCTGCGGGCCCGGCGACGGCTGGGGAGTGGGACCGGGACGCGGTTCGTCGGACGAGTTGCTGGAGGTCGTGTCGTCGGCGGACGGCATCAGCATGCTGCCGAGGGCCGTCGACGCGTCCGCCAGGTTCTGCTGGCCCTGCGGGGTCGATGCGTACAGCGCCGCGCCGAGTGCCGCGGCGGCCCAGTAGATGGCCGGGATCGCGAAGACGAAGTGGCCGTCCAGCTCGACGAGGCTGGTGGGGTTGCCGCCGCTGAAGGCGTACCGGTTGCTGGTGTACGGGTCCGCGCCCAGGCTCATGTCGGACAGGGCGCCGTTGTACATGTCCCGGGTGGTGAAGCGGTTGAGCCCCGGGTCGTAGTCGCGGAAGCCCATGTCGTACGTGCCGGACTGGGCGTCCCAGCGCTTGGCGTTGAAGCGGTAGGGGTTGTACTCCTCCTTGTCCGGCTGGCCGGCCTCGGGCTTGTCGATGCCGGTGAACTCGGTGGCGTCGTTGTTGCCGTAGGCGGTGTAGCCGTAGGTGGCCTTGGTGTCGCCGTTCCTGTCGGTCAGGGTCTCGACGTCGGTGTGGCTGTTGTAGCCGTAGTAGCCGTCCTCGGTCGAGCCGTCCGTGTTGTGCTTGCTCTGCGACAGGCGCTCGCCCCACGGGCTGTACTGGAACGACTTGGTCAGCGCGCCGGCGACCTTCTCGTCGAGGACCTCGCCGGACAGGCCCAGGTACTCGAAGTCGGTCGTCTTGCCGTCCGCCGTCTTCGACGCGGTGCGGTCCAGCGGGTCGAAGACGTACGTCGTCGACTTCAGCGTGCCGCCGGCGTCCGCCTTCTGGGACTCCACGATGTGGTCGAAGCCGTCGTAGACGCTGCGCTCGATCACCTTGCCGCCCGAACCGACCGACTGCTGGCGGCCGAACGGGTCGTAGGTGTAGGAGGCGGTGACGCCCGACGTCGTCGCGGTCAGCAGCCTGTTCCGGTCGTACTGGAACGAGGTCGAGGCACCCTTGACGGTCTGGCTGACGACGTTGGAGTTGTCGTCGTGGACGTACGTCTCGGTGCCCGCGCCGTTGCCCGTCTTGACCGACGTGACGAGCCGGTCGGCCGGGTCGTACGCGAGGTCGGTCGTGGAGTCGAGGTACGCCGAGCGGTTGTCGGCGTTCATCTTCCTCGCGACGTCCTGCGACTTGTTGCCGTTGGCGTCGTAGGCGTAGGTGTGGGAGGCGACCAGCGTGGTGCCGTCCGCCTTCTTCTCCGTCGTCGTCTTCAGCGAGCCGTCGAGGAAGTAGGCGTAGTCGACGGTGTTGCCGTTGGCCTTGGTCTCCCTCAGCTTCTGGGCGCGGTCCGTGTACGTGTACGAGGTGACCTTGGGGTCGCCGTCCGTCGCGGACTTCCCGACGGACACCGTCTTGACCTTGTCCCGCAGGTCGTACGTGTACCGCGAGAACTGGCTCGGGTGGGTGACCGTGTCCGACTGCCCGTTGGCGTCGTACGTGTAGGACGTCGCCTTCTTCTCCACGCCGGCGAGCGACTCGGTCACCTTCTGGACCTGGTTGAGGCCCGTGTAGGTGACGGTGTAGCCGTCGACCTTCGCCCCGGAGGACGTGTCGTCGAGCGACGTCATGTTGCCGTTGACGTCGTAGGCGTAGCCGAAGGTCCGCTTCTCGGTGTCGGTCTCCGCGGAGTTGTCACGGACGAGCTTGACCCCGTCCGCGACCACGATGCCGGCGCTGTTCTGGTCCAGCTTCAGCCGGGTGTCCTCGCCCCGCTTGAGGGCGTAGGAGCCGAGAGCGACCCAGGTGCCGGTGCCGGCGTTCTGGTCCTTGGTGACGGCCGGTTCGGTGGTCGTGCCGTGGACGAGCGTGTACTTCGCGGTCGTGGCGGCACCCGTCACCTTGGGGTACCGCACGTACGCGGTGTACGTGCCGTCCTGGGGGATGTCGAGCGTCCACGTGAAGGCGTCGGTGCCCGCACCGGCCGCGTGGGTGCGGTGGTCGTAGCCCTGCTGCCCGGTGATGTTCCCGGTGGCCCAGGTACCCGTGGCGGCGACGTGCTGGGTGTCGGAGTTGTCGACCAGGGCCACCGACCTGCCGACCGGCACGCCGTCGTCGGAGCGGGCCTTGAGCTTGCCGTCCGGGTAGAACGACCACGTCATCGTGCGGTTGGAGGAGCCGCCCGCCGATGTCAGGGTCCTGGCCGTCTGCCGGCCCACGTCGTCGTAGTCGTAGGTGGCGGAGATGTCCCACGGGTCCGTGGAGCTCTTCGTCCAGCCGTTGTCGAAATAGGTGAACCGGGTGTCGTTGCGGACCGTCTGCCCCTCCGAGGGCGGCATCGAGGTCCTCGCGACCCGGCCCGCGGCGTCGTACACGGTCTCGGTGTAGACGTTCGGGTCGTTGTGGCGCGCGTCCGCCGGGTCGTACGGCTGGTACTGGCGGGTGGGCCGGTTCAGCGCGTCGTACTCGGTGCGGGCGGTGAACGCCGTGGTCGTGCCCGCCTCGACGGCACGCGGGGTGATCACCTTGGTGGTGTTGCCGACCTGGTCGTACTCGTACCGGGTCGTGCGGTAGGTGATCGGCGAGGTGCCGCTGCGCGGGACCCTGACCTCGGTCTGCTTGCCGCGCTCGTCGTAGGTGACGAGCGTGGTGTTGTTCTCGGCGTCCGTCGTGGAGACGACCAGGGAGTCCTTGTCGTAGGTCTTCCGGGTGGTCTTGCCGAGGGCGTCGGTGGCCGCGGTGACCCGGTGGTTCAGGTCGTAGGCGGACAGGGAGCTGTAGTCGGCGGGGTCGGCGGTGGCGTTCTTCTTCGGGTCGACGACCCTGGTGGTGTTGCCGGCGTCGTCGTACGCGTAACTGACCTTGTTCCCGTCCGCGTTGACGACCGAGGTGAGCTGGTAGATCTCGTTGTAGTTGTTGGTCGTGACGAAGTCCGTCGCGTCGGCGGTGGTCAGCGTCCCCTTCGGCTCGGTCGTCGTCCTGAGGTTGCCGACCTTGTCGTAGGTGTAGAGCGTCCGCCGCTCGTCCGACGTCGTGGTGTACTTCGGCGCGGTCGCCGAGGTGGTCTGGTCGGCCGCGTCGTACACCGCGGTGGACACCGCGCCGTTGGGTGCCGTCGACGTGGTGACGTTGTCGTTGGCGTCGTACACCGGGGCCGGGGCGGTGATCACGTCGCCCGTCGCCTGGTCCTTGGGCTCGGTCTTGACCAGCGGGCGCCCGTAGACGTCGTACGTCTGCGTGGTCTTCTTGCCCAGTGTGTCGGTGACCTCGGTGACCTGGCCGCGCTCGTCGTAGACGAACGTCGCCGACTTGTTCAGCGCGTCCGTCATCGTCGTCGGGAAGCCCGCGGGCCCGAAGCCGCTGTTCGTGTCCGCGTTGCCGTTGGCGTCCGTCGCCCGGGTCAGCTGGCCGTAGGCGTCGTACTCGTACGACGTGGTGTAGTCACCCGCCGCCGGGGTGGCGACGCCCTTGGGGTCGGTGACCGTCTTCAGGTTGCCGAAGGTGTCGTAGCCGAACTGCCACTTCCGGCCCTCGGGCGAGGTCTTGGTGAAGAGGTCGGTCGCGTAGCCGTCGGCACGGGTCTGGTAGGCGTACCGGGTGGAGTTCGCCGGGTAGACGCCCGGGGCGCACTCGCTCTGGGCCGGCACGCCCGCCTTGTTGTTCTCCGCGTCGCGCTTCCAGAGCGGGTTGCCCGTCTTCTGGTCGTAGCAGTACGCGGTCCTGGCGCCGTTGTTCTCCTCCATGTACGTGACGTTGTTGTCGGCGTCCCACGCCAGCTTCATCGTCTGCGACACGGCGTTCGTCGTCTGCACGGCGCGGCCGAAGTCGTCGGTCACGTAGTCGCCGGCACGCGACTCGGCGTCGGTGACCTTCGTGTCGGTGAACTTGGTGTTGCCGGTGTCCACCGCGTACGTGAAGCCGGTGGCGCCCTGGAGACGGTCGGTGATCGTCTTCGTCCACCAGTGGTACTTCGGGTCGTCGCCGGTCCGCGGGAAGTTGTACGCCAGGGCCGTGGCGTTGCCTCGCGGGTCGGTGATCCCGACGAGCTTGACGTTCTTGTTGCCCTGGGTGGCGTCGTACTCGAAGCCGAAGACCTTCGGCTGGGCGGCGCCGGCACCGTCGGTGAGCTTGGTGAGCAGGCCCTTGTCGGAGTACTCGAAGGCGACCTTGCGGCCCGAGATGTCGGTCATCGACTTGACGTGGTCGATGATCTTCGGGTTGTTGACGTCGGACTTGGAGTAGTAGTCGACCGTCAGCGACTGGCGGCCGACGGGGTCGGTGATGTACCGGAGGAACTTGGTCGGCTTGTTGTTCGACTTCCGTTCCTCGTAGGTGTACGTCTGGGTGTTTCCGTTCTTCTCGACGATCGACGTCATGTAGCCGTCGCAGCCGAAGACGAACCGGGTCCCGTCGGGACGGGTCATCGTCCAGGCGTCGGGGACCGGGTCCTTGAGCGGGGTGCAGTCCAGACCGGGCTTGGCCGACAGCTTGTAGTGGACGCCCGCCGGGGCCTTCCAGGAGCCGTCGGGCTGCTCACGGAAGACATGCGTGGTGCCGTCGCCGTCCGGGAGCCTGATCTCGGTCGGGTGCGGCTTGGGGTGGAACTCCAGCGGCGCGCCGAGCCGGATCGGTCCGGCGGCCTGGAAGGACCAGCCGGGGCCGGAGACGGTGTCGGAGGTGTCGAGGCTGTTGTACGCGAACCGGGCGAAGGTGGTGACACCGCGGCCGGGGTTGGTGAACGCGTTGTACTGCCAGACGGTGTTGCCCGACGCGAGGTTGTTCATGACGTTCGAGCCGGCACCGGTGTTCTTGCCGGTGTAGACGTAGAACTTCTCCATGCCGAGCTGGTTGGAGGTCGGGTCCTCCACCGCCACGTTCTGCTTCAGGCCGGGGATGCCCGCGGTGCCCGAGGCCCAGGTGCCGGCCGTCTTGTCGTAGACGTCCCAGGTCAGGACGTAGTCGGTGCGCTTGTTGCCGTTGTCCGAGTTGACCGGCGTCTTCACGAGCGCCTGCAGCGAGACGCTGTCACCGGGGGAGACGTTCGACGGCAGCGCCGTCCGCACCTGGTTGCCGCCGGTGGTGACGTCCGTGCCGTCCGGCAGGGCCCACCTGTACGTGAGGACGTGATCGGCCGATGTCCAGGCGGCCGCGGTGGTGTTGGTGAGGGTGAAGTCGACCGTGTAGTCGGTGTTCGGGGTCATGCGCGCGGGAGTCTGCGGCGCGTAGTAGGTCGACTCGGTGGTGGAGTCGACGTACGAGACGACGATCCTCGGGTGGAGCCGCGGCTCCGCGCCCTCGGACGACAGGAACAGCGTCCGCTCCTGCGCGGCGGCCTCGTCCGCCATCCTGAGGACCACGCCCCGCTGGGAGGCCGGGGTGGTCACCCAGGACTGCGCGAGCGAGGTCACGTTCCAGTCGTGACGGGCCGGGTCGTTGGTCTTCGCCCCGGTGTCGGCCGCCACCGCGCCGAAGTCGCCACCCGGGGTCGTCCAGTTCGCGGTCGCGTCGGCCTTCACCCAGGTCGCCGCGGCCTCGTCGAAGTCGCGGGTCAGCGGCCGCAGTTCGTAGACCGCGCCCGTCGTGTCCTGGGCGGTCTGCGTGCTCCACAGCCGTACGTTGGCGTCCAGCACCCGGGCCGTGGCGGGGATGCCGAGGGCCGGGAACTTCAGCAGGGCGCGGGTGTCGCCGTAGGTCGCGGAGTTGTTGCCGACGCTCAGCCAGTTCTTCGGGCCGCCGTCGTCGATGGTGTCGTGCGTGAGCGTCGTGCGGGCCGAGGACAGCGTGGTGTCCTGGGTCGCGGTCAGCACCTTGGTCGTGCGGCCCGCCTTCGGCAGCCGTACGAGCTGCGTCGGGGCGGCGACGACCTGCCCGTCCTTCGTCTTGACCGCGACCATGTAGTAGTACGCGCGGCCGAACGGGTCGGGGTCGTCCGCCTTCGTCGGCGTGGCGGAGGTGTCCGTGAACGACGTCGTGCCGGGCGCGACGGGGGAGACCAGCGTCGCGGCCGACGGCGTGAACGTCTGGCCGACCGAGCGGTGGACCTGGTACTCGACGAGGTCGTCGCCGGTGCCGATCGGGTCCCGGTCCTGGTAGGCCGACCAGGACAGCTCCGCGCCCGTGTCGTGGATCGTGGTCGGGGCGGCGAGGTCGACGCCCTGCCGGCCGAAGGTCAGCACCAGACGCGGGTAGTTGGCCGTCTCGCCGCCGTACCCGAACTCGCTGCCCTCGTAGCGCGGACCGCCCTTGGGGCCGCTCGCGCTCTCGTCGCCGGCCTTGATCACGAAGCCGTTGTTGGTGTTGGTGCCGTCGATCCAGGACTGGACGGTCCTGGTCACCGGGAAGGTGTGCCAGGTGTTCAGCTCGCCCGCCGGCTTGGTGACCACGCCGCCCTTGGTGAACCGGACCGCGTCCGCGATCACCGAGGTCGCGGTCGACGCCGGACCGTCGCCGAGGACGACCTTGCCCAGGGTGCCCGCCTTGAACGGGTGGGAGCCGAGGGTCTTCCAGACACCGGCCGTGCCGGCCTGCTGGTCGACCGTGTACGCCTTCGTCCCACCGTCGTACGTGACGGTGTACGGCGTGTTCGTGGCGCGGTCCGAGGCGGGGACGTAGTGCGTCTCGACCTGGTAGGTGCCGTCCTCCGGAAGGCTCGGCTGCCAGGTGTAGGTGTCACCGGCGGCCGCGTCCTTGTTGTACAGGTAGTCCTGGTTGACGGCGTACTGGGTGTACGCGGTGTTCCCGGAGGCGGGCCAGGCGCCGACCGCGGCCGTCCTCCCGGCGTCGCCGTCGTCGACCACGACCGACGTGCCCGACAGCTCACCGGTGATCGCGTTGGCGTTGTTCCAGGTGGCCTGGGCCTCGGTCCACGGCTGGGTGGCGCGGTGCGCCTCCAGCTGGACCTCGGTGTCGCCGGTGGTGTGCGTCTGGTCGAAGTACAGCTTCAGGTCGGCCGAGTCCAGCCTGGTGCCGGCCGGGACGCTGCCGACCGGGAACCGCAGCAGGGCGCGGGACGCGCCGGTGCTGGTGTTGCCGACCGACAGGCGCCAGTTGTCGTCGTAGTTGGTCGCCGGACCGTCCGACGAGATCATCACGTCCTGCGCCGTGGTCGGCGTCGGGGCGATCGAGATCGTCGGGTCGATCGTGACCGGGTACGTCCGCTCGGGCGCGGCCAGCCACTTCGCGTCCGGCGTGACCGTCAGCTTCCAGCCCTTGCCGGCCCGGGTCAGCTCCTGGCGGACGTTCCCGCTGTACGCCGCACCGTACGGGGCCCGGGCGTCCTTCCGGGCGTCCGTCATGAACGCCGCGGGAATCACCAGGACCGGATCGGCGCCCTCGCCGTGGAAGGAGACGGAGCCGTCCGCGCCCGACCGGGGCGTCAGCCCGCCGGCGTCCAGGGTGAAGGTGAAGGAGACCGGGCCCGCGGGCTTCCGGTCGAGGACGATGTTCTCCTTCACCCGGCCCGGACCGACCTCGTAGGACAGGTCCGCGCCGGCCACCGCGTCCTTGTAGGTGACCGTGTTGCCCGCGGCGACGGGGGTGAGCGCGCCCGCGCCCTCCAGGCCCAGCGTCACCGCGGGCCCGGTTCCGGCCTGGAAGCGGAGCAGCCGGCGGGCGTCCGCGCCGAACCAGCTGCCGGCGGCGTTCGTCGTGTTGGAGAACGCGTAGCCCTCGGCGCCGCTCCGGGTGACCGTCGGGTCGATGTCCCTCCAGGACGTCCCCGCCCGGTAGCCGGTCGGCACGGCCGACACCTCGGCCTGCACCCGGCCGTCGGAGAGCATCCAGTACCGGGCGTTCTCCGTGCGGCTGCGCGTCAGTTCCGCGAGGCGCTTCGCCTTCCCCGCCGCTTTGCCCGGCGGCAATTTCTCGCGGTCCGGCAGGACCGGAGTCCCGCCGGTCGGCCACTCCTGCGGCGTGGCCGGTTCGGCCTTGTCGTCGTCATCGGAGAACCAGCCCGAGAGAGCGCCGACGATACCCTCGTCACTCTCACCCGAAACCGGTGCCGCATAAGCGACTTGTGGCAGTGCGGTACCGGCCAAAGCCGATACCACGAGGCAGGCTATCGCCCGCCCGTATTTCAGTCTCACGCGAATTCCTTCCGTGGCGCAGTGGATCTGACCTCGACCTGAACGCCTCGGGGCATGCCAAAACAGGCCACCTCCCGTGTGTGGGAAGCGACCTCGCCTGAGGTGAGCGGATCATGGCGGGGGGATTGTTCATCACGGGACCGACACCCCGTCAAGTGCCCCGGCAATTGGGGCATTTCAAGGGGCGGGATGCGGAGCTTGAACATGCCATGCCGGACTTGTCGGCCGCCTGGCATTCAGGGAATCCGATGGTGTATAACCCGGGTCGAATTCCCGTCGACCGAAAGCGCGGCCATGTCAACGAAGGAAGTACCGGAAGAACCGGCAGGGCCGGAAGACCCCAAAGGGCCGGAAAGCGAAGGGATTTCCCCGGCCGCCGGCGGGGACGCCGCGGGCCGTCGCGGCCCCCGCCGCCGTGGCCTCGCCGTCGCGGCGGCACTGCTGCTCGCCTGCGGCGCGGCCGCCGCCGCCCTCGCGTACGGCACCTCCGGCCCAGACGGCGGTCCGGCGCCTCGGCACGGCGCGCCGGCAGGCGCCGCGGCCCCCGTCGACGTCACCTACGAGGTGCTCGGCGAAGGCACCGCCGACATCTCCTACCGCGGCCCCGGAGCCGACGGGACGGCCGTGGTCACGGGCGCTCCGCTCCCGTGGCGGAAGACCGTGAGCGTCCCGGCCGGCGCCGCTCCTGCCGTCCGTGTCACTCTCGGGGAGAAGGGCGGCACGGCGAGCTGCACCCTCGCCGTCCACGGCCGCCACGTGCAGCGCGCCACCGCGACCGGCGCCTTCGGCCGTACGACGTGCGGGGGCGAGGTCCCCGCCCGGGACGCCACCGCCGCCGCACCTGAGGGCCCTGCGGGCACCGCACCGGACGCACCGGACACCGCACCGGACGCCACCGCGGCCGCCGGGAACGGCTCGTGATCCGCTGACGGGACGTCATCTCCCTTGACGCCCCTGTCCCCTGGGACAAGACTCCGCACGGTCAAGAACCCCACGCCCGCACGGCCTCGTTCCCGTCCCCGAACGAAGGGTTCCGTCCATGACCGCAACAGCACCCTCCGGAAGTCCCGACGTCGCGGAGGTCCGCGACGACCGTGCCGAGCTCGCGCCCGGCACCACCCCCGCCGACCCCCGCTTCGTCAACGACGACCTGCTGCCCGTCCCCGTGGCCGAACGCCGCTGGACCACCTACAACTTCGCGGCGCTCTGGGTCGGCATGGCCCACAACATCCCCTCCTGGATGCTCGCCTCCGGTCTGGTCGCCCTCGGCATGGACTGGAAGCAGGCCGTCCTCACCATCGCCCTCGCCAACGTCGTCGTCCTGTTCCCGATGCTGCTCACCGGCCACGCGGGACCCAAGTACGGCATCCCCTTCCCGGTCCTCGCCCGCGCCTCCTTCGGACTGCGCGGGGCCAACCTGCCCGCCCTCGTCCGCGCCGGGGTCGCCTGCGCCTGGTTCGGCATCCAGACCTGGATCGGCGGCCAGGGCGTCTTTGTCCTGCTCGACAAGGTCTTCGGCGGCGCCTGGGCCGAGGCGTCGCGGATCGGCGGCCGGCCCTGGACCCTGTGGCTCTGCTTCGTCCTCTTCTGGGCCCTCGAACTCGCCGTCATCTACCGGGGCATGGACGCCCTGCGCCGCTTCGAGAACTGGGCCGCGCCGTTCGTGATCGTCGGCGCGCTCGCCCTCCTCGTCTGGATCACGGTCAAGGCGGGCGGCCTCGGCCCGCTGCTCGACCAGCCCTCCCGGCTCGGCTGGGGCGCCGACTTCTGGCCCGTCTTCTTCCCCGCGCTGATGGGCATGATCGCCTTCTGGGCCACGCTCAGCCTGAACATCCCCGACTTCACCCGCTTCGGCGCCGGGCAGCGCGCCCAGGTCCTCGGGCAGACCCTGGGCCTGCCCACCACCATGACCCTGTTCGCACTGCTCTCGGTGCTCGTCACCTCCGGCTCGCAGGCCGTCTACGGGGCACCGGTCTGGGACCCGGTGGCGCTCGCCGCCAAGACCGACAACGTCTTCGGGCTCCTCTTCGCCCTCGTCACGGTCCTCGTCGCCACCCTGTCGGTGAACATCGCCGCCAACGTCGTGTCCCCGGCGTACGACCTCGCCCATCTGGCCCCGAAGCTGGTGAACTTCCGTACGGGCGCGCTGATCACCGGGGTCGTCGGCGTCGTCATCATGCCGTGGAAGCTCACCGCCACGCCCGAGCTGTACATCTTCACCTGGCTCGGCCTGGTCGGCGGTCTCCTCGGCACGGTCGCCGGCATCCTCATCGCCGACTACTGGCTCGTGCGCCGGACGGTCCTGGACCTCGAGGGGCTCTACCGCGCCGACGGCCCCTACTGGTACCGGGGCGGCTGGAACCCGGTGGCCGTCCTCGCCTTCGTGGTCGGTGGCGTCCTGGCCGTCGGCGGCTCCCACTCGGCCCCCGGCACCGGACCGTTCCCCGAGGACGGCCTGATCCCGTTCCTCAAGCCCCTCGCCGATTACGGCTGGGCCGTCGGTCTCGCGGCCGCCCTCCTCCTCTACACCGTCCTCATGAGGCGTGGGGGAGCCTCCCGACCGTCCGTTCGATCCAGCTGAGGTACGACGCGACGCGCGTGTTCACCGCGGGGGCGTCGGTGGCGCACCCCCTCCCGTACGACACCAGGGCGACCAGGTACGGCCGGCCGCCCTCCCGGTGGACGAGCGGGCCGCCGGAGTCGAACTGACAGGTGTCCCGCCCGGGGGCGTAGGTGCAGATCTGGGCGGACGTCACCCGGCTCATCCCGCGGTGCACGCACGTCGTGTTGCTCATCGTGTCGAGGACCACGGTCCGCAGGACGTCGGAGGTGCGGCCGCCGAACGAGGTGGTGCCCCAGCCCGGCGCCTCCACCCGCGTGTGGTCGAACGCGGTGGGAGGGAAGGAGACGGGCAGCCCGACGGGGCTCACGGCCCGGCGGTACGCGACCGGCTCCGCGAGCCGGATCAGCGCGATGTCGTTCACCTGGGTCCCGGGGTCGTAGCCCGGGTGCACGGAGAAGCGGGCGGGGGCCGCGAGCACGGCGTCCGGGCTGTCCGCCTCCGACGTCAGGTCGTGGTCGCCGAGGAGGACGCCCACGCGCGTGGTGCTGCTGTACGAGCCCGTCACGCAGTGCGCCGCGGTGAGCACGTACCGCTCGGTGATCAGCGCCCCGCCGCACATCACCCACCGCTCCTCCAGGTCCACGAGTCCCGCCATGTACGGGTACTGGTGCGGCTGCGCCTCCTGCCCGCCCACGATCCCGTGCGCCGGCACGGGCCCGAGCGGACAGACGGCCGCGACCGCCCCCGCCACCGCCGCCGTGATCTTCCTCGCCCATCCCATGAAGTCTCCGAACCGTCGACCGCGTCGTCCCGGGCCGTCCGGGATGCGGAGACGTTTCCTCTGCCCGTCCACGCGGCCGGCCCGGCCCATCGGGTCGTCAACGATCAAGGCGGTACCGGGTCACGGACCGTTGACGACGACCCGGGCCCCCGGGCGGCGTCGGCCCCCGCGGACGTACGGTGACCCGGGCCGGGCGACGGCCCCGTACCGAGGATGAAAGGGTCCGATCCCATGAGTCAGCGTCAGCGCGCACTGCCCTACGACACCGCGGAGGCGACGTCGGCCTTCGGGCTCGGGCTCCACCACGTACAGCTCTCCCTGCCGCCGGGCGAGGAGGAGGCGTGCCGCCGGTTCTACGTCGACGTGCTGGGCATGACGGAGATCGAGAAGCCCCCGGTGCTCGCGGCCCGCGGCGGCCTGTGGGTACGCCTCGACGCCCTGGAGATCCACCTCGGCGTCGAGGAGGACTTCCGGCCGGCCCGCAAGGGACACCCCGGGATCCTGGTCGCCGACCTCGACGGCCTGGCGGAGCGGCTGACCGCGCTGGGGGCCAAGGTGACCTGGGACGACAACTTCCCCGGCCACCGGCGCTTCTACACCACCGACTGCCACGAGAACCGTCTGGAGTTCCTCTGCCCCGAGCGGTGAACCCGGCCGGCGGGTGTTCCCCGGGGGAACGGCGGGTGACGTGCGCGCCGTACCGGTTGTCAGCGCCGCGTGCTTAGCTGGGAGACATGATCGGAGACTTCCTTGAGCACGTCCTCGACGGTGGTACGGGCGAGGTGGAGGAGGCGGTCCGCAAAGCGGCCGCCGCCGAGATCATGCCGCGTTTCCGGCAGCTCGCCGTCGAGGAGATCGTCGAGAAGAACGGGCCGCACGACCTGGTCACCGTCGCGGACCGGGAGGCCGAGGCCCATCTCACCGCCTCCCTGACCGCCCTCCTGCCCGGCTCCGTCGTCGTCGGCGAGGAGGCCGTCCACGCCGACCCCGCCGTCTACGAGGCGCTGCGCGGCGACGCCCCGGTCTGGATCGTCGACCCCGTCGACGGCACCCGCCAGTTCGTCCACGGCGACCCCGCCTTCTGCACCCTCGTCGCGCTCGCCCACCACGGCGAGGTACTGGCCTCCTGGACCTTCGCCCCCGCCCTGGACGAGCTCGCCGTCGCCGTGCGCGGCCGGGGCGCCACCCTCGGTGGACGGCCCCTGCGCTCCGGCTCGCCCGCCCCCGGCGCGGTCCTGGAGGTCGCCACCTCGCACCCCGACTACACCACCCCCGACCAGAAGCGGGCCCTGCTCGGCCTCCGTACCGAGGGGGTGCGCCCCCGCCCCTGCGGCTCGGCCGGACTCGAGTACCTCGCCGTGGCGCGCGGAGCCCTCGACGCCACCGCCTTCAACTGGGAGTACGCCTGGGACCACGCGGCCGGGCTCCTCCTGGTCACCGAGGCCGGCGGCACCGACACGACGGTCGCGGGGGAGCCGTTCCGGATCACCGGGGGCAACGCGCTGCCGTTCACGGCGGCCCGGGACGCGGCCACCGCGGAGCGGATCCGCGGACTCCTCGGGGGGCGGTGAGCCCGGCCGGGCCACCGGCCTATCCTGGGAGCCTTGGCCATCGGCTGACGAAGGAGTCCGAAGGTGACGAACGAGACGTCGATGCTCGATGCCGTCGTCGTGGGGGCGGGACCCAACGGACTGACCGCCGCCGTGGAGTTGGCCCGGCGCGGCTTCTCCGTGGCCGTGTTCGAGGCCGAGCCGACCGTGGGCGGCGGCGCGAGGACCGAGGAGCTGACCCTCCCCGGCTTCCGGCACGACCCCTGCTCCGCCGTACACCCCCTCGGAGCCGGCTCGCCGGTCTTCAAGACGATGCCGCTCGACCGGTACGGCCTGGAGTGGCTCCACCCCGAACTGCCCATGGCCCACCCCTGGGACGACGGCACCGCCGCCGTCCTCGCCCGGTCCGTCGCCGAGACCGCCGCCTCCTTCGGGCCGCGCGACGCCGGGGCGTACCGCCGGCTCGTCGCCCCCTTCGTCGGCAAGTGGGACACCCTGGCGCGGGACTTCATGCAGCTGCCGCTCACCGCGCTGCCCCGCGACCCGGTCACCCTCGCCCGCTTCGGCCTCGCCGGACTGCCGCCCTCCACCTGGCTGATGCGAAGGTTCCAGGACGAGAAGGCCCGCGCGCTCTTCGCCGGACTCGTCGGCCACGTCATCGCCCCGCTCGGCGGCTTCGCCACCGGAGCCGTCGGTCTCGTCTTCGCGCTCGCCGCGCACGCGGGCGGCTGGCCGATGCCCCGGGGCGGCTCGCAGTCGATCTCCGACGCCCTCACCGCCTACCTCAAGGACCTCGGCGGCGCCGTCCACACCGACTTCGAGGTCAAGCGCCTCGACGACCTGCCGCCGGCCCGTGCCTACGTCTTCGACACCTCGCCCACCGCCCTCGCCCGGATCGCCGGCTTCGGCGGCCACTACGACCACTACAAGTACGGCGCGAGCGTCTTCAAGATCGACTACGCCCTGGACGGCCCCGTGCCGTGGACCGCCGAGGAACCCCGGCGGGCCGGCACCGTCCAGATCGGCCCCACCGCCGGCGAGATCGACACCGCGCTGCGCGAGGCGTCCTCCGGCACCGCCCCCGACGCCCCCTTCCTCATCACCGCCCAGCCCAGCCTCGTCGACCCCTCGCGCGCCCCCGAGGGCAAGCACGTCTTCTGGGCCTACGGCCACGTGCCCAACGGCTGGCGGGGCGACCTCACCGAGGCGGTCGAGCGCCAGATCGAGCGCTTCGCCCCCGGCTTCCGCGACCGCGTCCTGGCCCGCGCCACCGCGGGACCGCCCGAACTCGCCGCCCGCAACGCCAACTACGTCGGCGGCGACATCGCCTGCGGCGCCGCCCGCGGCCTCCAGCTCCTGCTGCGCCCCACCCTCTCGCTGCGCCCCTACGCCACCCCGCATCCGGCGGTCTTCCTCTGCTCCTCCGCCACCCCGCCCGGCCCCGGCGTCCACGGCATGTCCGGCCACAACGCGGCGAAGGCGGTATGGCGGCGGCTGCGAAAATAGACTGCCCCCATGGCCAAGTACTTCGACGTCCACCCCGACAACCCCCAGCACCGCACGATCGCCGCGGTGGCCGACAGCATCCGGAACGGGGCGCTCGTCGCGTACCCCACCGACTCCTGCTACGCACTGGGCAGCCGGCTCGGCAGCCGTGACGGCATCAGCCGCATCCGGGCGATCCGCGATCTCGACGACCGGCACCACTTCACCCTGATGTGCCAGAACTTCGCCCAGCTGGGCCAGCTCGTGCACATCGACAACGACGTCTTCCGTGCGGTCAAGGCGGCGACCCCCGGGGCGTACACCTTCATCCTGCCCGCGACGAAGGAGGTGCCGCGCCAGCTCCTCCACCCGAAGAAGAAGACGGTCGGCGTGCGCATCCCCGACCACGTCGTCACCCAGGCCCTCCTCGCCGAACTCGGCGAGCCGCTCCTGTCCAGCACCCTCCTGCTGCCCGACGAGGCCGAGCCGCTGACCCAGGGCTGGGAGATCAAGGAACGGCTCGACCACCAGGTCGACGCCGTCCTCGATTCCGGCGAATGCGGAACCGAACCGACCACTGTCGTCGACTTCTCCAGTGGCGAGCCCGAGATCGTGCGCCGCGGGGCGGGAGACACCACGCGGTTCGAGTAGGACGGCGCGCCGACGGGCCGGGCCGCGTACCGGCATGTGATCCTGTGCCGTTCCGACTAGGCACCACAACGGGGGAGTTCCACCATGTCCAGGCGTCGTCTTCGCACATCCGCCCTGTCCGCCGCCGCGCTCGTGTGCGGCCTCGTCCTGACGGGCTGCTCCGGCGGCACGACCTCGGGCTCGGCGAGCGGCGGCTCGACCCCCGGCGCGACCTCGGCCCCGGCACCCTCCTCCTCGGACGGCGCCGGCGGCCCGTCGTCGGACGGCTCGTCGGCCTCCGGCGGCTCGTCCTCCTCGGGCGGTACGGCGTCCGGCGGCACGGCCTCCTCGGGCGGCTCGTCCCCCTCGGCCTCCTCGGGCGGTTCGGCCTCCGGCGGCACGGCGACCGAGTCCGGCGCCCCGGCGGCGGCCCGGCCCTGCCGCACCGCCGGACTCGGCTTCGCGATCGCGCCCGGCAGCGGCGCCCAGGCCGTCGGCGAACAGGGCGCGGTCGTCGTCCGGCTCACCAACAAGAGCGGCGCCCCCTGCACCCTGAAGGGCTACCCGGGCGTCGACCTCGTCGGCGACACCACCTGGTCGCTGCCCCGCCAGACGTCCCAGACGCCCCGACCCGTCACCCTGAAGCCCGGGGCCACGACGACCTTCACCCTCACCTACCAGTCGTACGAAGAGGGCTCCGGCGTCGAGCTCACCCCGAAGCGGATCGTCGTCACCCCGCCCGGCGAGACCCACTCGACCACGCTGACCTGGGACTTCTCCTCGGTGCTGCTCCAGGACGGAGCCACCCACCCCGGCACGTACGTCGGCCCCGTCGGCGGCAACTGACCCGGCCGCCCCGACCCCGGCGCCCGGGTCCGAGCGAGGGCGGACGACCATGTCGTTTTCTCGCCAGCCCGGGAGCCGTCCGTCCCCGATCCTGGACCCATGCACACCGACACCGAGCGCTGCGTGCGGGCCGTCCACTCGAAGGACGCCCGCTTCGACGGCGTGTTCTTCACCGCCGTCCGCACCACCCGGATCTACTGCCGGCCCAGCTGCCCCGTCGTCCCGCCCAAGCCCGAGAACATGGAGTTCCACCCCAGCGCGGCCTCCTGCCAGCGGGCCGGCTTCCGGGCCTGCAAGCGGTGCCGGCCCGACACGAGCCCCGGCTCGCCCGCGTGGAACGTCCGGGCCGACGCCGTCGCCCGCGCCATGCGGCTCATCCAGGACGGCGTCGTCGACCGGGAGGGCGTACCCGGGCTCGCCCGGCGCCTCGGCTGGTCGACCCGCCAGATCGAGCGCCAGCTGCTCGCGGAACTGGGCGCCGGGCCCCTGGCCCTGGCCCGCGCCCAGCGCGCACAGACCGCCCGCGTGCTCATCGAGACCACCCCCATGCCCCTGGGCGAGGCCGCCTTCGCCGCCGGCTTCTCCTCGATCCGCACCTTCAACGACACCATCCGCGAGGTCTTCGCCCTCACCCCCGGCGAACTCCGCGCCCGGGCGGCCCGCCGCTCCCCGGCCGGTTCACCCGCCACCCCCGGGGGGATCAGCCTCCGGCTGCCGTTCCGCGCGCCGCTGGAACCCTCCAACCTCTTCGGCCACCTCGCCGCGACCGCCGTCCCCGGCGTCGAGGAATGGCGCGCCGGCGCCTACCGCCGGACGCTGAGCCTGCCGTACGGGCACGGCATCGTCGCCCTCTCCCCGCGCGCCGACCACATCGCCTGCCGGCTCTCCCTCACCGACCCCCGCGACCTCGCCCACGCGATCAGCCGCTGCCGACGGCTCCTCGACCTCGACGCCGACCCCGTCGCCGTCGACGAGCGGCTGCGCGCCGACCCGCTGCTCGCGCCGCTGGTCGACGCGGCGCCCGGCCGCCGGGTACCCGGCAGCGTCGACCCCGCCGAGTTCGCCGTACGGGCCGTCCTCGGCCAGCAGGTCTCCACCGCCGCCGCCCGCACCCACGCCGCCCGGCTCGTCACCGCGCACGGGGTCCCGGTCGACGACCCCGAAGGCGGCCTCACCCACCTCTTCCCCGGCCCCGAGGCGCTCGCCGCCCTCGACCCCGAGACGCTCGCCCTGCCGCGCAGCCGCCGCACCACCCTCCTCACCCTGGCCCGGGCCCTCGCCGACGGCTCGCTCAGCCTCGGCCCCGCCGAGGACCGGGAGGAGGCCCGCGCCCGGCTGCTGGCCCTGCCCGGCTTCGGACCCTGGACCACCGAGATCATCGCCATGCGGGCCCTCGGCGACCCCGACGCCTTCCTCCCCGGCGACCTCGGAGTCCGCCGCGCCGCCGAGGGACTCGGCCTGCCCGGCACACCCGCCGCGCTCACCGACCGCGCCGCGCACTGGCGCCCGTGGCGTGCCTACGCCGTCCAGTACCTCTGGGCGACCGACGACCACCCCGTCAACCACCTGCCCAGCGAAGGACACTGAACCCCCATGGCCCCCACCGTCCGGCACACCGTCGTGGACAGCCCGTACGACCCGCTGACGCTCGTCGCCGTCGACGGCGTCCTCAGCCGCGTCCACATGACCGGCCAGCGCCACCGCCCGCCCGAGGACACCTTCGGCGAGCCCGACCCCCGCCCCTTCGACGAGGCCGTCCGCCAGCTCGACGCCTACTTCGCCGGTGAACTCACCACGTTCGAGCTGCCGTTGAACCTGATCGGCACCCCGTTCCAGCTGCGGGTCTGGGACCGGCTGCTCCGCATCCCGTACGGGGAGACCCGGACCTACGGCGAACTCGCCGAGGAACTGGGCAACCCCGGCGCCTCCCGGGCCGTCGGCCTGGCCAACGGCAAGAACCCCGTCAGCATCATCGTCCCCTGCCACCGGGTGATCGGCGCCGGCGGCGGGCTCACCGGCTACGGCGGCGGACTCGACCGCAAGCAGCGTCTCCTCGCCTTCGAATCCGGTGCGACGGAACCGGACGCCCTTTTCTGAACGAGGTGTTAGGTTCCCGCCATGGCCAAGGTGAACATCGCGCTCGACGCCGAACTCGTCGTGGAAGTCATGGTCCTGGCAGGCATCGGCAGCCCCCAGGACGCCGTCGAGGCCGTCGTCCGCGACTACATCGCCCGCGGCCACCGCACCGAGGCCCGGGCCGTCAGCCGGGACGAGCCGCACCGCACCGGCCGGATCGTCCCGCCCGAACCCCAGCAGGGCTGACCCCGGTGTCCGAGGCGTCCGACCGGCGCGCGCGCCTGCTGATCGGCGGATGCTTCTGGGTACTCGTCGGGTCCCTCGTCCTGGTCGTCGGCGCCCTGCTGCTCTTCTCCGCGGCGATGTCCTCCCTCCACCACCCGGTGGATCCCAAGCAGCCCGCCGCCGAACCGACCGCCTCCCCGCCCGTCACACGGCCGGCACGGCCAACCGCAGCGTCCGTTCCGCCAGTTCGCTGATCCGGACGCCGTCGAAACCGAACACCGCGCTGCGCACCCGGTCCCGCAGCGGCTCCGACCACTGCGGCGGAATCGCGGCGGCCCCGCACATCACCCCGGCCACCGAACCCGCCGTGGCGCCGTTCGAGTCCGTGTCGAGGCCACCGCGTACGGTCAGGGCGATCGTGCGGGTGAAGTCCCCCTCCCCGTAGAGGAGTCCGGCGGTGAGCACGGCCGCGTTCGGGACCGTGTGGATCCAGCCCAGCCCCGCCGTGCGCTCCGCGAGCTCGGAGAGCGCGGCGGACCAGCCCAGCCCCGACTCGTACAGGGCGATCGTCCCGCGGACCGTCCGGGCCAGCCGGCTGCTCGCCGGCACCCGCTCGAGCCCCGCCTCCAGTGCGGACCGGACATCCGGCGCCGTGAACGCCGCCGCGACGACGGCCGCCGCCCACATCGCCCCGTACACCCCGTTCCCGGTGTGCGACAGGACCGCGTCCCGTCGGGCCAGCGAGGCCGCCCGGACCGGATCGCCCGGACAGGTCCAGCCGTAGACGTCGGCCCGGATCAGCGCGCCGATCCACTCCTGGTACGGATTCTCGTACGTGGCCGTCAGCGGCGGCCGCAGCCCGTTCGCGAGGTTCCGGTAGGCGACCCGCTCGGCCGTGAACGTCTGCAGGTACGGCAGCCGCAGCAGCCACTCCTCGCCCAGCTGCTCCGTCGTGAAGCCGAAGCCGCGCGTCTCCAGGACGTGCAGCCCGAGCACCGACCAGTCCACGTCGTCGTCCCGGCAGCTGCCGTCGACCCCGCCCCGCACACACCGCGGCCACTCCGGCCGCAGCTCGAACCCGGTCGCGCCGGGCGGCGGCGGAGGCAGGTAGTCCGTCAGCGGCAGCGCGCCCGTCAGCCGCAGATACGCGTCGATGTGCTCCCGGGTCCAGTGGTCACCCCGCTCCACCGGCTTGCCGAGCATGTTCCCCGCGATCCGGCCCGTCCAGCCGCCCAGGATCCGGTCCGCGAGCTCCCGACGCGCGAGACCCATCTCAACTCCTTCAGCAGCGCGAAGCACAGCACCAGCATCACCACCACGAACGGCAGCGCCACCAGGATCCTCGCCGTCTGGAGCCACTTCAGCGCCGCCGACGACGCGCCGTCGAAGGAGTCCTCGCCCAGCGCCGCCCAGCCGACGACCGCCACCACGGCCACGACCCCGATCCCGATGACCTTGCCATCGGGATCGTGCCGCTCACGCGAGGCCCGTTCGATCGGTTCCGCACTCATGTGACCCCACTATGGTGCGGAATATCGCCTCATCAGGGGGTGGCACGCCGTCTGGCGGTACGGATAGGGTCAGGCTCGGCGCGACTGCACGTTCGAAAGCAAGGGATGCAAGGTGACGGACGGAGCAGCAACTCAGGTCGCTCACGTGCTCGTGGCGGCTGACAAGTTCAAGGGCTCGCTCACGGCCGTACAGGTCGCGGAGCGGGTCACAGCAGGACTGCGACGGGTCCTCCCCGGACTCACCGTGGAGACGCTCCCCGTCGCCGACGGCGGCGACGGCACCGTCGCGGCCGCCGTCGCGGCCGGATTCGACCGCCGCGACGTGCGCGTGACCGGACCGCTCGGCGAACAGGTCACCGCGGCGTTCGCGCTGCGCGGCACCACCGCCGTCGTCGAGATGGCGGAGGCATCCGGCCTCCAGCTCCTCCCGCGCGGCGTCTTCGCCCCGCTCACCGCGACCACGTACGGCTCCGGCGAACTACTCCGCGCGGCCCTCGACGCCGGCGCCACCACCGTCGTCTTCGGCGTCGGCGGCAGCGCCACCACCGACGGCGGCGCCGGCATGCTCGCCGCGCTCGGCGCCCGTTTCCTCGACGCGGCCGGCGAACCCGTCGGCCCCGGCGGCGCTCCCCTCGCCGACCTGGCCACCGCCGACCTCACCGGCCTCGACCCCCGCCTCGCCGACATCGACCTCATCCTCGCGAGCGACGTCGACAACCCGCTCACCGGACCCAAGGGCGCCCCCGCCGTCTACGGCCCCCAGAAGGGCGCCACCCCCGACGACGTCCGCACCCTCGACGCGGCCCTCGCCCACTTCGCCACCGTCCTGGAGAAGGCCATCGGCCCCAAGGCCGCCGAAGCCGCCGCCGCTCCCGGCGCCGGCGGCGCCGGCGGCATCGGCTACGGCGCCCTCATCCTCGGCGCGAGCTTCCGACCCGGCATCGAGCTCATGCTCGAAGTCCTCGGCTTCGCCCCCGCCCTGGAACGCGCCACCCTCGTCATCACCGGCGAAGGCTCCCTCGACGAGCAGACCCTCCACGGCAAGGCCCCCGCCGGCGTCGCCGCCGCCGCGCGCGCCGCCGGCAAGGAAGTCGTCGCCGTCTGCGGCCGCCTCGCCCTCCCGCCCGAGGCCCTCGGCGCCGCCGGCATCCGCCGCGCCTACCCCCTCACGGCCCTCGAGCCCGACACCGCCAAGTGCATCGCCAACGCCGGCCCCCTCCTCGAATCCACCGCCGCCGCCATCGCCCACGACTTCCTCTCCTAGCCGCGCCGATCGGCCCGGGCCCCGTCGAGGCCCCCCGCGAACGCGGCCGGGCCCTCCGCCGCGCGAATGCGGCCCCCCGGCCCCACCCCCGCTGCGGGTGCGGCCGGTCCGGGCCACCCCCCCCACGTTGTGGGCAACTGTTCCGCTGGGGCGGAACGGGTGGGCACAACGGAACGGTGCCCGTTGCCGGGCCTAGGCTTCCGCGCCCGAACCCGCACCTGTTGCGCGTCACGCTGTCGGTGCGGGTCCAGGCGCAAGGGGCGGAGGCGCCGCCAAGGGCGCCGTCCCGTGTGCCCACCCGTCCCGCCCCAGCGGGACGATTGCCCACACGGGGCGAGGGCCCGGCCAGCAGGCGCGCGGGCCCACAGGGCGGTGCCACGGGGCGGGGAGCGGTCTCATGGGGCGGGCCCACATGGGGGTGCCGCGGGGTGGAGGCGCGGTCTCATGGCGGCGGCCCACACGGCGGTGCCACAGGGCGGGGCGCGGCCGCATGGCGCGGGCCCACACAGGGCGCGGCCGCGTGGTGCAGGGCGGGGGCGGTCCAAGACGGGGTCATCCCGGTGACGTGAGGCGGAAGGCGTCGAGGGCGAGCGTCATCTCGGTGAGGTCGCGGGGGCGGGACAGGGACCGGGAGGTCAGCTGTTCGAGGCGGCGGAGGCGGTTGAAGACCGTGTTGCGGTGGCAGTAGAGACGGCCGGCCGCCCGCCCGGCGGACCCCTCGCAGTCGAGCCACGCGTCGAGCGTCTCCAGGAGGACGGCACGGTCGGCGGGATCGAGTTCGAGGAGGCCGCCGAGGACGTCGGAGACGAGGAGGCCGGCCATCTCGGGCTGGGAGACGACGAGCGCGGCCGCCATCCGGCGGTCGAGGCGGACGATCTCGCGGCTGCCGGGCGGGCAGGTCCGGAGCGCCAGTTCGGCGAGCCGCCGGGCGCGGCCGAGTTCGGTGAGGCCGACGACGACGGGGCTGATGCCGCCGGGTCCGGGGCAGCGGCCGTCGAGGAGTTCGGAGAGGGCGTCGAGGCCGGTGTCCCCGGCGAGCGCCACCACGCCCAGTTCGCAGTCGGCGCCCATGCGCCACAGGAACCGTACGCCTTCGCCCTGGACCTGCCGGTGGAACGGTTCGCGTTCCTCGCGTCGGTCGTAGCGCAGGACGACGACCGCGTACCGTCCTTGTTCCGGCAGGTCGAGGCCCGCGGCGGCGCGTGAGACCAGTTCGGGGGAGCGCTGGCCCTGGAGGAGCGCGTCGAGGAGGGCCTGGAGCTGTTCGTCGGTGCGGCGGCGCAGTTCCAGTTCGGCGGACCGGTACGCCTCGGACGCCGTGTCGGCCTGCGCGTCCACCGCCGACCAGACGGTGGTCGCGGACTGCATCAGGGCGGCCAGCTGGGCCGTGTCGGCGCCCGCGCTCTCGATCAGGGCGTCCCACACGAGGTGCCCGGCGTGCCGGTACGCGTGGACGACGAGCTCCAGCGGCATGCCCTGCGCGGCCCGCCGTCGGCCCATCTCGTCCGCGTGCTCCAGGTCTCGCCGCGGCGAGTCGCGGGGGGCCGAGATCATCTCGATCCCGATCCGCATCGCCTGCTGGGCCTCCTGCCAGTGCTGGTCGTACGGGAGGATCCGCCCGTAGGCGGGCTCGTACGCGTGGAGCTCCCGTAGATGTTCGTCCACCAGCTCCGGCACCCGCTCCAGAAGCGTCGTGCACGCCTGGGCGAGCACCTTCCAGTCGTCGCCGGTCCGCCGTCTGCGCCGTCCCATGCCGGGAGGATCCACCGCTCCGGGCCCCCGCGCACAGCCCTGACGCGCAGCGTTGTGCGCATGCACAGCCCGTCGCCGCGTCGGCTGGTCACCGGCAGCGTTTCGGCCGCGGAACGTGGACGCGCGGTCCGGGGCGGTGCTGGGGTGAGCGCCACTGAACGGCCGAGTAACAAGGGCGGCCGGGGAAAGGGGAACCATGGGAGGTACCGCACCCGCCCTCCAGGTGACGGACCTGACGGCGGGATACGGACCTGTGCACGCGCTGCGGCGGGTATCGCTGACCGTGCCGGCGGGCGCCGTCGTCACGGTCCTGGGAGGCAACGGAGCCGGCAAGTCCACGCTGCTGCGGGCGGTTTCGCGCACGTTGCGCTTCCACGGCGGCGCCGTGGTCTCGGGGTCGGTGAGCCGTGACGGCCGCCCGCTCGACGGGCTGACGCCCGACCGGGTCGTCGCGGCCGGCGTCTCGCAGGTGCCGGAGGGCCGCCAGGTCTTCGCCCGCATGACGGTCGAGGACAACCTGCGTGCGGGCGCGCTCGGCAGGCGTGGCGGCCGCGCCGGGAAGGCGGCGGCGCTGCGGCGTGTGCACGAGTTGTTCCCCGTGCTGGCCGATCGTGCCCGTCAGCAGGCCGGGCTGCTTTCCGGCGGCGAGCAGCAGATGCTCGCCGTCGGCCGCGCGCTCATGGCGGAGCCGGGGCTCCTGCTCCTGGACGAGCCTTCTCTCGGCCTGGCCCCGCTGATGGCGGCCCGGATCGCCGACGCCGTCCGCGAGATCAACGCGCAGGGCACGGCCGTGCTCCTCGTCGAGCAGAACGCGGCGCTGGCCCTGCGGCTCGCCTCTCTCGCGTACGTCCTGGAGGTCGGCGAGGTCACGCTCTCCGGCCCCGCCGCCGAGCTCGCCGCCTCCGACGAGGTCCGCCGCCGCTATCTGGGCGTCGTCGACGAGACCGCCGCCGCGGACGCCGCCGAGGCGCGGGCCGCGCACCCGGTCCTGTCCCGCTGGGAGGAAACCCGATGACACGGAACCCGATACCCGCCGGGGACCCGACACCCGCCGGGGGCTCGACACCCGCCGTTCTGGCAGTCCGGGACGTCACGGTCAGGTTCGCCGGGCTCACGGCTCTCGACGGGGTCGGGTTCACCGTCCGGCCCGGGACCGTCCACGCGCTGATCGGTCCGAACGGGGCAGGGAAGTCGACGTGTTTCAACGTGCTTTCCGGTGTGTACCGGGCCACCGAGGGCTCCGTGCGGTTCGGCCCGCACGAGCTGACCGCGCTGGCGCCGCACCGGATCGCGGACCTCGGGGTCGGGCGGATCTTCCAGAACCTGGCGCTGCCGCCGCGTGCCACGGTCGAGGACAGTCTGATGCTGGGCCGCCACCGGCTCACCCGCACGGGCTTCCTGGCCGCGGGGCTGCGGCTGCCGTCGGCGGCTCGGGAGGAGGCGCGGCACCGGGCCAGGGTCCGGGAGATCGCGGCCTTCGTGGGACTGGAGAAGCAGCTCGCGAGGCCCGCGGGCTCCTTGCCGTACGGGCAGCAGAAACTGGCGGAGCTGGCCCGTGCCCTGTGCATGGAGCCGCAGCTGCTGCTCCTGGACGAGCCGGTCGCGGGCATGACCGCCGACGAGCGGCGCCGTACCGCCTCGGTGATCGCGGGGGTCCGCGACAGCCTCGGCATCTCGGTGCTCCTCGTGGAGCACGACATGGGTCTGGTGATGCGGCTGGCCGACTCCGTCACCGTCCTCGACTTCGGCCGCCGGATCGCCGACGGGGCACCCGCCGACGTGCAGAACGACCCGGCGGTCGTCCGCGCCTATCTCGGAGAGGAGGCCGCCGCGTGAGCACCTTCGCCGAATTCCTGATCAACGGCGTCTCACTGGGCTCGATCTACGCCCTCATCGCCCTCGGGTTCGTGGTGATCTTCCGCGCCACGGAGGTCGTCAACTTCGCCCATGCCTCGCTGCTGCTCGCGGGCGGTTACGTCACCGCCGTGCTGCACGACACGATCGGCTTCTGGCCCGCGCTGGTGGCCGGGATCGCGGGCGCGGCGGTGGTGGGCGCGGCCGTCGAGTTCTTCGTGATGCGGCGGCACCGGGGCGGCGACCACAGCGTCCTGGCGATCGTCACCATCGGCGTCGACATCCTGCTGGCCACCGAGCTGACCCGGCGGATCGGCACCGACATCCTCGCCCTCGGCGATCCGTGGGGGGACGCCGTCGTCACCGTCGGACCGGTCACGATCGCGGAGACCCGGATCGCGGCGCTCCTCGCGGCGGCCCTGCTCATCACGGCGTTCCTGCTCGCCTTCCGGTACACGTCCTGGGGCGTCGCGATGCGGGCCGCGGCCGAGAACCAGGAGACGGCCGCGCTGATGGGCATCCGGCTGGGCCGGGTCTCGCTCGGCGCCTGGGCGGTCGCCGGTGCGCTCGCCGCCGTCGCCGCCCTGTTCCTCACGGTCTTCCCGACCCCCGGCCTGGAGCGGGCCACCTCGCTGGCCGCGCTGAAGGCGTTCCCGGCCGCCATCCTCGGCGGTCTCGACTCCACCACGGGAGCTCTCGTCGGCGGTCTGCTGGTGGGGATCACCGAGTCCCTCGCCACCGGCTACCAGGGCGATCTGGCGTTCCTCGGCCGGGGGATCGGGGACGTCGCCCCGTATCTGGTGATGGTCGTGGTGCTGCTGATCCGCCCGGCCGGACTCTTCGGCACGAAGGAGCTGGCCCGTGTCTGAGACCCTCACCCGTCCCGTCCTGCGCGTCCGTACCCGGGTGTACGGCTGGTCCGCGGCCGGTGTGCTGCTCGCCGCGCTCCCGTTCTACCTGGACCGCTTCTGGCTCCAGGCCGGGCTGTTCGCGATGGCGGCGGCCCTGGGGGCCGTCGGCATCAACCTGCTGACCGGCGCCACCGGCCAGCTCTCCATGGGGCACGCCTTCTTCCTCGCCGTCGGCGCCTACGGCTACTGCGCCTTCGCGGGCGACGGTGCCGACGGGCTGGCCGGTCTCGGTCTGCCCGGCTGGCTCGCCGCCGTCCTCGCGGTCGCCCTCGCGGGTCTGGCCGGCGGGGTGTTCAGCCCCATCGCGGGGCGGCTGCGCGGCGCGTACCTGGGCATCGCGACGCTCGCGCTGATCTTCATCGGGCAGCACGTGCTGTTCAACGCCCACGACGTCACCGGCGGCTACAACGGCCGTGCCGTCCCGCCGCTCTCCCTCTTCGGCCTCACCTTCGACGACACGGAACTCCTCGTCGCCCAGGTGCCGTTCGGCGCCGTCGAGAAGCTCTGGTACCTGGGTCTGGTCCTGCTCCTCGGCGGGGTCCTCTTCGCCCGCGGAGTCCTCGCGGGCCGCCCCGGGCGTGCCATGAACGCGATCAGGGACCACCGGATCGCCGCCGGGGTGATGGGCATCCCCGTGGCCCGCTACCGCGCCGCCGTGTTCGTCCTGTCGTCGATGTACGCGGGTCTGGCGGCGTCCTGCTCGCCCTGGTCTTCCAGCGCACCGTGCCGGAGTACTTCGGCATGGCGCTCTCCCTCGAATACCTGGCCATGATCGTCATCGGCGGCCTCGGCTCGGTCGCCGGAGCGGTGGCCGGAGCCGTCTTCGTCTCGCTCCTGCCGCAGCTCCTCACCCGGTACAGCGACGCGCTGCCGCTGGTCTCCGCCCCCGGGACGGGCGGGATCGCGCCGGGCGAGGCGGCGCGCTACCTGTACGGCGCCGCCGTCGTCGCGGTGGTGCTCTTCCTGCCCGGCGGCCTGGTCCGCCTCGCCGCGCGCAAACCCCCGAACCCCACGCACACCCCCGCTCCACCTTCTTCCACCGAACCCTCAGGGGAGGCACGATGAACCACCGACGACAGGCCGTGCGGGGCCTGGCCGCCGCGCTCGCCGCACTGGTCGCGCTCACCGCCGCCGGATGCAGTTCCAAGGCGAAGACCGGCGACGGCAAGCAGACCGGCGCGGGCGGGGTGAAGACCGGCGAGGGCGTCACCGACAAGACGATCGCCCTCGGCGCGCTCACCGACATGACCGGGGTGTACGCGACCCTCGGCAAGAGCGTCACCCAGGCCCAGCAGCTGTACGTGAAGCAGGTCAACGCCGCCGGCGGGATCTGCGGCCGGCAGCTGGAGCTGACGGTCCGCGACCACGGCTACGACCCGCAGAAGGCGCTCGCCGCCTACACCGAGCTGGAGCCGAAGGTCGTCGGCTACACCCAGTTCATCGGCTCCCCGTTCGTCGCCGCCGTCAAGCCCCGCGTCGACGGCCAGGACAAGGGCCTCGTCCTGCCGCAGGCATGGTCGGCCTCGCTGCTCGGCTCCCCGTACATCCGCGTCCTGGGTGCGACGTACGACGTCGAGACGATCAACGCCGTGGACTTCCTGGTCAAGGAGAAGGGCCTGAAGGCCGGGGACAAGCTCGGCCACGTCTACTTCGAGGGCGACTACGGCGAGAACGCGCTCAAGGGCTCGAAGTACGCGGCGGGGAAGGCGGGCCTGACCGTCGTCGAGCAGAAGATCAAGCCCACCGACAACGACATGTCGGCGCAGGTCGCGGCGTTGAAGCAGGCGGGCGTGAAGGGCGTCGTCATCAGTGCGGGCCCCCGCCAGGCCGCCTCCCTCGTCGGCGTCGCCGCCGCCACCGGCCTGAAGGTGCCGGTCGTCGGCAACAACTCGGCCTTCGCCCCGCAGCTCCTCGGCACCCAGGCCGGGCCCGCCCTGGAGAAGATGTACTGGTTCGCCTCCCCGAGCCTGCCCATCGGCGCGGACACCCCGACCGCGAAGAAGCTGGTCGCCGACTACCAGGCCGCGTACCCGGGCGACGGACTCGACAACGGCATCGTCGCCGGCTGGACGGCCGCGAGCGTCTTCGGCGAGGCCCTGAAGAAGGCGTGCGCGGACAAGGACCTCACGCGCGAGGGCGTCGACAAGGCCCTGCTGACCATGACCGCCCACGACGCCGGCTTCGGCATGACGCACGACCTGGGCGACCCGAAGGCGCCGTCGTCCCGCGAGTCCGTCATCATCCAGCCGGACAAGTCGGTCCCGGGCGGCATGCGCACGGTCCGGCCGCCGTTCGTCTCGGACGCGGCGAAGAGCTACACGCCCTGATCGGCGAACCCGGCCCGCCACGTCGGGCGGGCCGGGGCCCAGCCCAGAGCGCGGGCCCGGGCGTTCACCGCGCCGCGGGCCCAGGGCGCCCGGCCGCCGGTCCGCTCCGGGGCCGGGACACCCAGCGCCTCCGCCAGTACCGGCAGCCAGTCGTGACCGGGGGCGGGTTCGTCGTCCACCACGTTGTACGCGCCCGAGGGCCAGCACAGGGCCCGGAAGGCCGCTTCGGCGGCGTCGTCGACGTGCACGAAGGAGCTCACCGACGCGTCGGCCGCCGTGCCGCCGAGGAACCGGGCCTCCGGGTCCCCGGCCAGCGCGGCGGCCACCGCGCCGTCCGGCGCGTACCAGGTGCCGGGCCCGTAGAGGATCCCGTACCGCAGGACGACGGCCTCCGGCAGTTCGGCCACCGCGGCCTCCAGGGCACGCACCCCGGCGACGATCCGGGACCGGGGCGCCTCCTCCGTCCCGTCGAGGGGTACGGACTCGTCGGCGGGCGCGTCCCCGGGGGCGTAAGCCCAGCTGATCGACTGCGCGACGATCCGGCCGACGCCCGCCGCGCGCGCCGCGTCGACCAGGTTCCGGGTGCCCTCGACGCGTACCCGGTTGTTCGCGGCGCCGTCCGCGGCGCCCAGGTCCGTCAGCTGGTGCACCACCGCGTCGGGCGCGGCCTCGGTCACCGCCCGGCGTACGGCTCCGGCGTCCAGCACGTCCACCGGGCGCGGCCCGCGCCGGGAGATGCCCACGACCTCGTGCCCCGCCGCCTCCAGGAGGGGGACGAGCCGACGGCCCACGGCGCCCGTGGCGCCCGCTACCAGTACGCGCATGCGCCCCAGCGTAAGAGATCTTCACCTGCCGGAAACACGGGAATGTGAAGCTCGGGCCCATGAACCCACGCATCGAGGAGAACCGCGCGCATCCCCGCCTCGCCGACCTGCTCGGCGACTACCACCTGGTCAACCAGGCGGAGAAGGGGACGGCGGTGGCGGCGGTCGCCGAGCTCCCGGCCGTATACCGGGCCGAGGCCGAGGACCCGGCCGGCGCGTTCGCCGCCGACACGGTCCTGCTGGCCACCCCGGCCGGCGCCGACGCCCCGGCCGGCTGCGTCGTCCTCAAGGCACCCCGCGACGGCCGGGCACCCGAGATCAAGCGGCTCTGGGTGACGCCCGGGGCCCGCCGGAAGGGCCTCGCGAGGGCGCTCATGGCCGAGGCCCTGCGCCGGGCCGCCGCGTCCGGAGCGCCCACCGTGCGCCTCACGGTCTGGTCCTGGCGGGAGGAGCCGCTCGCCCTCTACCGCGCCCTCGGCTTCGCGACCGTCGCCCCCTGGGACGACCGGCCGGACCTCCTCTGTCTGGAGAAGCGGCTCGACGCCGTCGAGCGCCTGGCGCCCGAGGCGGTCCGCGCCCACGCCGCCGACGGTCTCGCCGAACTCCTCGTGGACGCCGTGGACGACGGCGCCTCCGTCGGTTTCCCGGCGCCCCTGGATCCCGCGGAGGCGGCCGCCTGGTGGTCCCGCGTCGCCGACGAGGCCGCCGAGGGCGTCCGGGACGTCTGGGTGGCCCACGGCCCCGACGGGCGCCCGTCGGGCGTCGTCACCCTCGTCCGGACCGCCACGGCCAACGGCCGGCACCGCGGCGAGATCGCCCGGCTCCTCGTCCACCGCTCCGCACGGGGCCGGGGTCTCGGGCGGCGGCTGCTCGCCGCGGCCGAGGCCCACGCCGCCGCCACCGGTCTCACCCTGCTCGTCCTGGACACCCGGACCGACAGCCCCGCCGAGCGCCTCTACCGCGCCGCCGGCTGGACGGCGGCCGGCACGATCCCGGACTTCGCCACCGACCCGGCGGGCGTCCTGCGCCCCACCACGCTCTACTACAAGCGCCTCGGCTAGCCCGCCGGGCACACGCAAGGGGCCCCGGGAGGCGAATCGCCTCCCGGGGCCCTTGTCGTACGGCTTCGTCCGCTACGGCAGCTGTGCCGCCCGCGCCTCCCGGCTCTCACGCCGGTTGCCGCGGAAGGTGTTCACCCGGCGGGCCGTCGCGAAGAGGGGGATCACGGCGCCCAGCACGACCTGGAGCGCGCAGCCGGTCTGGAGCAGGAACGCCCCGCCCGGAGCGTCGAACGCCCAGGCCGCCAGCATGGCCATCGCGCCGACGATCCAGCTGAGCATCGCGACCGCGAGGATGCCCCGCGGCTTCGGGTACTCGACCCGGCTCACCATCAGCCAGGCCACCCCGATGATCGCGAGCAGCGTCGGGATGAACGGCAGCTCCAGCAGCACGATCGAGACCACCGTCAGCGCGCCGAAGGGGCTCGGCATGCCCTGGAACATGCCGTCCTTCATCGTCACGCAGGAGAATCTCGCGAGCCTGAGCACCACCGCGAGCAGCACCACGATCGCGGCCACGGCCGAGACCTTCTGCTGCGCGTCGTCCGCGACCATGCCGTACACGAGTACGAAGTAGGCCGGGGCCAGACCGAAGCTGATCAGGTCCGACAGGTTGTCGAGCTCGGCGCCCATCGGCGAGCTGCGGAGCTTGCGCGCCACGATGCCGTCGAAGAGGTCGAAGATCGCCGCGCACAGCATCAGTATCACCGCGGTGGCGGCGCTGTTGCGCGCCATACCGGTCTCGGTGCTTCCGGTGAGGTGCGGGATCAGGATGCCCGTGGTGGTGAAGTACACCGCCATGAAGCCACACGTGGCGTTACCGAGCGTGAGGGCGTCCGCTATGGACAGCCTCAGCGACAGCGGCATCTCCTCGGCCTCTTCGGCCGCCTCCGCCTCGGCTTCGGCGACCCAGTCGGCGGCCCGTGTGTCGGGATCAATCACGGTCAATGCGAGTCACCCCCGCGGTCGTGGCCTGTCCGACCTCGACGGCGACCTCGACACCCTCGGGGAGGTAGATGTCGACCCGCGAGCCGAAGCGGATCAGACCGATCCGGTCACCCTGCTCGACCTTCGTGCCCTGCGGGATGTAGGGGACGATGCGCCGTGCGACGGCACCCGCGATCTGGACCATCTCGATGTCACCGAGCTCGGTGTCGAAGTGCCAGACAACGCGCTCGTTGTTCTCGCTCTCCTTGTTGAACGCCGGGACGAACCCGCCGGGGATGTGCTCCACGGACGTCACGGTGCCGGCCAGCGGCGCGCGGTTGACGTGCACGTTCAGGGGGCTCATGAAGATGGCGACCCGGGTGCGTCCGTCCTTCCACGGCATGATGCTCTGCACCACACCGTCGGCGGGGGAGATGACCCGGCCCTGAGCGATCTCGCGCTCGGGGTCGCGGAAGAACCACAGCATGCCGGCCGCGAGAGCGGTGGTCGGCACGGCGATGGCCGCGGCACGCTTCGACTTGCGCGCGCGCACGAGACTGAGCGCCGCGGTGGCGACGGTCGGCAGGAGCCACGGCGATGCTCCGCGCGCGAGGCGTACGCCGGCAAGGCTGTCGCGGTGTGCAGAGGTTTGGCTGTGGGGCATGGATGACCTTCGTAGCGGATGATGCCGCGCTGGCAACGGGGGGACGGCGGCTTTCCGGCGATGCTATCGGTTGCGGGGCGCAACTGGGCAAGCCAGGAACCGAGTCGACGGCCGGAAGACGAACACAGGGTGTGATCTTCTTCGCGGCCGAACCGACTCAAAAGCCACAATCAACCCTGGAATCGGTACTCCTCGAGCAGCCGACGACCAATGATCATTTTCTGGATCTCGGCGGTACCTTCACCGATGAGCAGCATCGGCGCCTCCCTGTAGAGACGCTCGATCTCGTACTCCTTCGAGAACCCGTAACCACCGTGAATGCGGAAGGCATCCTCGACGACCTCCTTGCAGTATTCGGAGGCGAGGTACTTCGCCATCCCTGCTTCGAGGTCGTTTCGTTCCCCGGAGTCCTTTTTGCGTGCTGCATTCACCATCATGGCATGAGCGGCCTCGACCTTGGTAGCCATCTCGGCGAGCTTGAACTGAATCGCCTGGTGCTGGGCGATCTGCTTGCCGAAAGTGTGACGTTGCTGGGCATACGAGACACCCAGTTCGAAAGCACGCTGAGCGACGCCGCAGCCACGGGCCGCCACGTTCACGCGGCCGACCTCCACGCCGTCCATCATTTGGTAAAACCCTCGGCCGGTGACCCCGCCGAGCACCCGATTGGCCGGAATGCGCAGTCCGTCCATGATGAGTTCGGTCGTGTCGACGCCCTTGTAACCCATCTTGTCGATCTTCCCCGGGATGGTGAGGCCGGGGCGGACCTCTCCGAAGCCGGACTCCTTCTCGACGAGGAAGGTCGTCATCGACTTGTGGGGGGCGGTGCCCTCCGGGTGTCCTTCGTCACTCCGGACGAGAACGGCCACCAGCGTGGACGTCCCGCCGTTGGTCAGCCACATCTTCTGGCCGTTGAGGACGTACTCGTCGCCGTCCTTCACCGCCTTGGACGTGATGGCCGAGACGTCCGAGCCGAGGCCCGGCTCCGACATCGAGAACGCGCCGCGCGTCTCGCCGGCCGCCATCCGCGGAAGGAAGTAGTCCTTCTGCTCCTGGGTGCCGTGCTGCTTGAGCATGTACGCCACGATGAAGTGCGTGTTGATGATGCCGGAGACCGACATCCAGCCACGGGCGATCTCCTCCACGCACAGCGCGTAGGTGAGGAGCGACTCGCCCAGACCCCCGTACTCCTCGGGGATCATCAGACCGAAGAGGCCGAGCTCCTTGAGCCCGTCGACGATCTGCTGGGGGTACTCGTCGCGGTGCTCCAGCTCGGTGGCGACCGGGATGATCTCCTTGTCGACGAAGTCCCGGACGGTCTTGAGGATCTCCTGCTGGACGTCCGTGAGCCCGGCGGTCTGGGCGAGTCGGGCCATGGCTACTTCTCCGTCTTCTTGGCGGGCTCGATGAGCTCGGGGCGGCCGGGCTGCTCGCCGCCGCGCTCCTTGATGTACGTCTCGGTGGGGACCATCACCTTGCGGCGGAAGACGCACACGAGGGTGCCGTCCTGCTTGTAGCCCTTGGTCTCCACGTAGACGATGCCGCGGTCGTTCTTCGACCTCGACGGGGTCTTGTCGAGGACCGTGGTCTCGCCGTAGATCGTGTCGCCGTGGAAGGTCGGCGCCACGTGCCGCAGCGACTCGATCTCCAGGTTGGCGATGGCCTTGCCGGAGACGTCCGGCACGGACATGCCGAGCAGCAGCGAGTAGATGTAGTTGCCGACGACGACGTTCCTGCCGAAGTCCGTCGTGTTCTCGGCGTAATTCACATCCATGTGCAGCGGATGGTGGTTCATCGTCAGCAGACAGAAGAGGTGGTCGTCGTACTCGGTGACCGTCTTTCCGGGCCAGTGCTTGTAGACGGCACCGACTTCGAACTCTTCGTAGGTACGGCCGAACTGCATGGCTCTCAGACCTCCGGGATGTCGAACTTGGTGGTGCGCTGCATACCGGCGGCGCGGCCCTTGCCGGAGATGACCAGGGCCATCTTGCGGGAAGCCTCGTCGATCATCTCGTCGCCGAGCATCGCGGAGCCCTTCTTCCCGCCGGCCTCGGACGTGTAGTAGTCGTACGCGTCGAGGATCAGCTCGGCGTGGTCGTAGTCCTCCTGCGACGGCGAGAAGATCTCGTTCGCGGCGGCGACCTGGTCCGGGTGGAGCACCCACTTGCCGTCGAAGCCCAGGGCGGCGGCGCGCCGGGCCACGGCCTTGTAGCCCTCCTGGTTGCGGATCTGCAGGTAGGGGCCGTCGATCGCCTGGAGGTTGTTGGCGCGGGCGGCCATCAGGATGCTCATCAGGATGTGGTGGTAGGCGTCCGCCGGGTAACCGGGCGGCTGCTCCCCGACGACCAGCGACTTCATGTTGATGGAGGCCATGAAGTCGGCCGGGCCGAAGATGATCGTCTCGACGCGCTGGGACGCCTGCGCGATCGCGTTGACGTTGGTGAGGCCCTGGGCGTTCTCGATCTGCGCCTCGATGCCGATCTTGCCGACCTCGAAGCCCATGGTCTTCTCGATCTGGGTCAGCAGGAGGTCGAGCGCCACGATCTGCTGGGCGTCCTGGACCTTCGGCAGCATGATGCAGTCGAGGTTCTGGCCGGCGCC
Organism: Streptomyces sp. NPDC059534; assembly: GCF_042743475.1. Lineage (NCBI taxonomy): Bacteria > Bacillati > Actinomycetota > Actinomycetes > Kitasatosporales > Streptomycetaceae > Streptomyces > Streptomyces sp. NPDC059534. Next base: position 165,985 of record NZ_JBHWAQ010000004.1, on the reverse strand, counting down.
CTCGACGACGGTGACGACGTCGCGGTACGTCCAGTGGGTCGTCCAGTCGTTGACGCGGACCACGCGGGTCTTGCCGGTCCAGTCGCCCTCGTTCAGGAACTTCACGATGGTGTGGCGGGCGTCCGGCTTGGCCAGCGGGGCGCAGGCGTCCTCCAGGTCGAGGAAGACCTGGTCGGCGGCGAGGCCCTGGGCCTTCTCCAGGAAGCGCGGGTTGGAGCCGGGGACCGCCAGGCAGGAGCGGCGGGGGCGGAGCCGGTTCACAGGGCTGGTCATGCGGGGACCTCCGTGCTTTCAAAAGGGCTGAGCTTGTGAGCTGTGCGGATCTCGTCGACGATACGTCCGATGATCTCCGTGATACCGAAGTCCTTCGGTGTGAAGACGGCGGCGACACCCGCGCGCTTCAGTTCTGCGGCGTCGGCGTTCGGGATGATCCCGCCGACGATGACGGGGATGTCGGTGGCGCCCGCGTCGCGGAGGCGGTCCAGGACGTCGGGGACCAGCTCCGAGTGGGAGCCGGAGAGGATCGACAGTCCCACGCAGTGCACGTCCTCGGCGAGGGCCGCGTCGACGATCTGCTCGGGGGTCAGCCGGATGCCCTGGTAGACCACCTCGAAACCGGCGTCACGCGCGCGTACGGCGATCTGCTCGGCGCCGTTGGAGTGGCCGTCCAGGCCGGGCTTCCCGACGAGCAGCCGCAGCCGCCCGGAGTTCAGCTCCTCGGCGGTCCGCGCCACCTTCTCCCGTACGAGGGCGAGCGGCGTGCCCGACTCGGCGGTCACCGCGACGGGGGCGGAGGAGACACCGGTGGGCGCCCGGAACTCTCCGAACACCTCGCGCAGCGCCCCGGTCCACTCGCCGGTCGTGACACCGGCGCGCGCGCACTCCAGGGTGGCCTCCATGAGGTTCCCGGTGCCCTGGGCGGCCTCCTTGAGGCGTTCGAGGGCCTTGCAGGGGCGCGGGTGGTTGAACGGCGGCTGGTAGCGGTTGTCCCGCCACGTCTTCAGCGAGCCGACCACCCGGGCCTCGACCGCCGGGTCGACCGTCATGATCGCGGTGTCCAGGTCGGCCGTGAGGGGGTTCTCCTCGGTCGTCCGGAAGATGTTGACGCCGACGATCTTGTCGTCGCCGGCCTCGATCCGGGCGCGCCGCTCGGCGTGCGAGGAGACCAGCTGCGACTTGAGGTAGCCGGACTCGACGGCCGCCATCGCGCCGCCCATCTCCTCGATCCGCCCGATCTCCGCCATGCACTCCTCGACGAGCGAGTCGACCTTGGCCTCGATGACGTGCGAGCCGGCGAAGATGTCCTCGTACTCCAGGAGGTCGGACTCGTGGGCGAGCACCTGCTGGATACGGAGCGACCACTGCTGGTCCCAGGGCCGGGGGAGGCCGAGGGCCTCGTTCCAGGCGGGGAGCTGGACGGCCCGGGCGCGGGCGTCCTTGGAGAGGGTGACGGCCAGCATCTCCAGGACGATCCGCTGGACGTTGTTCTCCGGCTGGGCCTCGGTGAGACCCAGCGAGTTGACCTGCACGCCGTAGCGGAACCGGCGCTGCTTGGGGTCCTCGATGCCGTACCGCTCGCGGGTGATGCGGTCCCAGATGCGGCCGAAGGCGCGCATCTTGCACATCTCCTCGACGAAGCGGACGCCCGCGTTCACGAAGAACGAGATGCGGGCGACGACATCGCCCTTGCGGTCCTCGGGGATCTGGCCGGACGCGAACACCGAGTCGAGCACGGCGATCGCGGTGGACATGGCGTACGAGATCTCCTGGACCGGCGTGGCCCCGGCCTCCTGCAGGTGGTAACTGCAGATGTTGATCGGGTTCCACTTCGGGATGTTGTTGACCGTGTAGCAGATCATGTCCGTCGTCAGCCGGAGCGACGGGCCGGGCGGGAAGACGTGCGTCCCGCGCGACAGGTACTCCTTGACGATGTCGTTCTGGGTGGTGCCCTGGAGCTTGGTGATGTCCGCACCCTGCTCCTCGGCGGCCACCTGATAGAGCGCCAGCAGCCACATCGCCGTGGCGTTGATCGTCATCGAGGTGTTCATCTGCTCCAGGGGGATGTCCTGGAACAGCCGGCGCATGTCACCGAGGTGCGAGACGGGGACCCCGACCCGGCCGACCTCGCCGCGGGCGAGGATGTGGTCGGGGTCGTAGCCGGTCTGCGTCGGCAGGTCGAAGGCGACCGAGAGGCCGGTCTGACCCTTGGCGAGGTTGCGTCGGTACAGCTCGTTGGACGCCTCGGCGGTGGAGTGACCGGCGTACGTCCGCATGAGCCACGGCCGGTCCTTCTGGCGCTCAGTCATCTATGGTCCCGGGCTCAGATGTTGCGGAAGCGGTTGATGGCGTCGATGTGCTGGGCGCGCATCTCGGGGTCGCGCACGCCCAGGCCCTCCTGCGGGGCGAGGGCCAGCACGCCGACCTTGCCCTGGTGGAGGTTGCGGTGGACGTCGTAGGCGGCCTGGCCGGTCTCCTCCAGGGAGTAGACCTTGGAGAGCGTCGGGTGGATCTTGCCCTTCGCGATCAGGCGGTTGGCCTCCCACGCCTCGCGGTAATTGGCGAAGTGCGAGCCGATGATCCGCTTGAGGGACATCCACAGGTAGCGGTTGTCGTACTCGTGGTTGTAGCCCGAGGTGGAGGCGCAGGTGACGATCGTGCCGCCCTTGCGGGTGACGTACACCGAGGCGCCGAAGGTCTCGCGGCCCGGGTGCTCGAAGACGATGTCCACGTCCTCGCCGCCGGTGAGCTCACGGATCTTCGAGCCGAACCGCTTCCACTCGCGCGGGTCCTGCTCGTGCTCGTTCTTCCAGAACTTGTAGCCCTCGGCGTTGCGGTCGATGACCGCGTCCGCGCCCATGGCCCGGCAGATGTCGGCCTTCTCCGGGGAGGAGACGACACAGATCGGGTTGGCGCCGCCGGCGAGGGCGAACTGGGTGGCGTACGAGCCGAGGCCGCCGCTCGCGCCCCAGATGAGGACGTTGTCGCCCTGCTTCATGCCGGCGCCGTTGCGGGAGACCAGCTGGCGGTAGGCGGTGGAGTTCACCAGGCCGGGGGCGGCGGCCTCCTCCCAGCTGAGGTGGTCCGGCTTCGGCATCAGCTGGTTCGACTTGACCAGGGCGATCTCCGCCAGGCCGCCGAAGTTGGTCTCGAAGCCCCAGATGCGCTGCTCGGGGTCGAGCATCGTGTCGTTGTGGCCGTCCGAGGACTCCAGCTCGACCGAGAGGCAGTGCGCGACGACCTCGTCGCCGGGCCGCCAGGCGTTGACGCCCGGGCCCGTGCGCAGCACGACGCCGGCCAGGTCGGAGCCGATGATGTGGTACGGCAGGTCGTGGCGCTTGGTGAGGTCGGAGAGGCGTCCGTACCGCTCCAGGAAGCCGAAGGTCGAGACCGGCTCGAAGATCGAGGTCCAGACCGAGTTGTAGTTGACCGAGCTCGCCATGACGGCGACCAGGGCCTCGCCCGGGCCGAGCTCGGGCAGGGGCACCTCGTCGAGGTGCAGCGACTTGCGCGGGTCCTTGTCGCGGCTGGCGAGCCCGGCGAACATCTCCGTCTCGTCCTTGTGGATGGTGACGGCCCGGTACGACTCGGGGAGCTTGATGTTCGCGAAGTCGGCGGACGTGGAGTCCGGCGACTGGATCGCGTCCAGGATTTCCTTCACGGGTTGCCTCCGGCGGTGAGCGTCCTGAGGGAGGGACGCCTGAGGGTTACGGCGGTGGGTGCTGCTGTGGAGGTGTGCCGTCGGTTCGGCTCGGTGGTGCGGTGGCGGCGCTGTGTGGTGGAGCGCGGGGTGCCTGTGACGCAGGCGTCCGGGCGCACGAGCCGGGGGTCCCCCCTGCTCGAAGAGCGTGGGGGAGGCTTGTGGGGACAGCCGGTGCGCGAGGTGTGTTCGCTGCGCGCCGGCCGCCCGGACAACATCAACGTATGGCACGCCGTGTCACCTGACAAGGCACTGCGTGCCAACAATTTCACTCAGATGCAATCTGCCCGTCACGGATGAGCGATGATCGATCGAAATGGCCCCTGAACTGGGCGAACGCAAGGAGGGCCGCCCCCGGAAACCGGGGGCGGCCCTCCTCGTGGAACGTGCTCAGGCGCCCTTGAGCGCCTCCTGGATCGTGCGCATGACCTCGTCGAGCGGGGCGTCCGTCCGGGCCACGGCGACCACCACGTCACCCGCCGCGGAGACCCGGGCGGCCGGCGCCGCCTCGGCCTGCTGGGAAGGGGCCGGGCGGCCCGCGCCTATGCCCGTGCCGAAGGTCTCCCGGACGATCGCGAAGGCATGGTCGAGCTGCGCCTCCACGTCCCCCTGGCCGCCCGCGCGCAGCCAGCGGCGCAGCACGTGGTTGTGGGCGGTGACGACCGCCGACGCGGCGACCTCCGCCAGCAGCGGGTCGTCGTTGCCGTCGTGATGGTCGCCCTCGTCGAAGTGCTCCAGCAGATAGCGGGTGAACAGCCGCTCGTAGCGGGCCACCGAGGCGATCTCGCGCTCCCGCAGCGTCGGCACCTCACGGGTGAGCCGGTAGCGCTCCACGGAGACCGCGGGCGACCCCGCGTACATCTTCATGACTTCCTTGATGCCCCGGCACACCGTGTCGAGCGGGTGCTCGTGCGGCGGGGCGGCGTTCAGGACCGCCTCCGCCCGCACCAGCGTGTCGTCGTGGTCGGGGAAGATCGCCTCTTCCTTGGAGCGGAAGTGACGGAAGAAGGTCCGCCGCGCGACCCCGGCCGTGGCCGCGATCTCGTCGACCGTGGTGGCCTCGTATCCCTTGGTGGCGAAGAGCTCCATCGCCGCCGTGGCGAGTTCCCGGCGCATCTTGAGCCGCTGTGCGGCGGCGCGGGTGCCCGCCGCGCTCTCCGGAGCGTCGGACGTGGACGTGGCACGGGGTGTCTTCGCGGCCTTGGGCATGGTCCGAACGTACTGCATCGCCGTGGGAGTGTGCCCAGGTGGGGGCGGGGAGCCCCCCGGGGCACCGACGGTGCCCGGGGAGCTCAGCAGACCGCCCCAGCCGGCCTGACGGGGCTCAGCGTCGGGCATATTCGCGGAAGCCGCGACCCGTCTTGCGGCCCAGGCAGCCCGCCGCCACCAGGTGCTCCAGGAGCGGAGCCGGGGCGAGGCCCGGGTCGCGGAACTCGCGGTGCAGGACCTGCTCGATCGCGAGCGAGACGTCCAGGCCGACCACGTCGAGCAGCTCGAACGGGCCCATCGGGTAGCCGCCGCCGAGCTTCATCGCCGCGTCGATGTCGTCCAGCGTGGCGTAGTGGTCCTGGACCATCTTGATCGCGTTGTTCAGGTACGGGAAGAGCAGCGCGTTCACGATGAACCCGGCCCGGTCGCCGCAGTCCACCGGGTGCTTGCGGATCTTCGTGGTGACCTCGCGGACCGTGGCGTGGACGTCGTCGGCGGTCAGGACCGTACGGACGATCTCGACCAGCTTCATCGCCGGAGCCGGGTTGAAGAAGTGCATGCCGATGACGTCCTGCGGGCGCGTGGTGGCGCGGGCACAGGCCACGACCGGCAGCGAGGAGGTCGTGGTGGCGAGCACCGCACCCGGCTTGCAGATCTTGTCGAGCCGCGCGAACAGCTCCTGCTTGATCTCCAGGTCCTCGGCGACCGCCTCGACGGCCAGGTCGACCTCGGCGAAGGCGTCGAGCGTGCCCGCCGCGGTGATCAGGGCCAGCGTGGTGTCACGGGCCTCGCCCGTCATCCGGCCCTTGTCGACGGAGCGGGCCAGCGACTTCGCGATGCGGGCCTTGGCCGTGTCCGCCTTCTCCTGCGAGCGGGCGGCGAGGACGACCTCGTAGCCCGCCTTGGCGAAGACCTCGGCGATGCCGGACGCCATCGTGCCCGAGCCGGCGACGCCGACCGAGCGGACCTCGCGGGCCGCGCCGGCCTCGGCGGAGGCAGAGGGGGTCAGCGCGTCGCCCACCACCTCGCCCGAGCCCGGAGCCTCGTACGTGTAGAAGCCGCGGCCCGCCTTGCGGCCGGTCAGGCCGGCCTCGCTGAGCTGCTTGAGGATCGGGGCGGGGGCGTGCAGGCGATCGTGCGAGGAGGCGTACATGGCCTCCAGGACCGTACGGGCCGTGTCCACGCCGATCAGGTCGAGCAGCGCCAGCGGCCCCATGGGCAGGCCGCAGCCCAGCTTCATCGCCGCGTCGATGTCCTCGCGGGAGGCGTACTTGGCCTCGTACATGGCGGCGGCCTGGTTCAGGTAGCCGAAGAGCAGCCCGTCCGCGATGAAGCCCGCCCGGTCGCCGACCGCCACCGGCTCCTTGCCGAGGTCCTCGGCGAGCCGGGTGACGGCGTCGACGGCCCGCGGGTCGGTCAGGACGGAGGAGACCACCTCGACCAGCTTCATGGCCTGGACCGGGGCGAAGAAGTGCAGGCCCAGCACCCGCTCGGGGTGGGCCGAGTCGGCGGCGAGCCGGGTGACCGAGAGCGCGTTGGTGCCCGTGGCCAGGATCGTGCCGGGGCGGACGATCGCGTCGAGGGCCCGGAACACCTCCTGCTTGGCCTCGTACGACTCGGGCACGACCTCGATCACGAGGTCGGCCTCGGCGGCCGCCTGGAGGTCGGAGAAGGTACGGAAGCGGGCCAGGGCGTCCTGCCGCTCCTCCTCGGTGATCCGCTCACGGGCCACCGCGCGGGCGGTGGAGGTCTCCAGGGCGGCGACGGCCCGGGCGGCGGCCGTGTCGCTGATGTCGATGCCGATGACCTCGCGGCCGGCCCGGACGAGAACGTCTGCGATACCCGCGCCCATGGTGCCGAGACCGACGACGGCGATGGTGGAGAGAGGGGTGTCCATCAGGGGACTCCAGGGAGGAAGAGTGACGACTGAGGGCAGTGCGTGGAATGTGAGAGATCGGGTGCGGCTGAGCGTGCGGTGCGCACGCGAGGGGTGCCGCCGAGTCGCGCGAGGAAGAAAGCGCGAGAACGCCCGGGAAAAGGCTGTGCCCGGTGAAAGGGGAGACGGACCCTGTCCCGGGTCACGTCGAAAACTGCCGAACCGACGAACAACACAACGGCTGCGTCACCAGGCCGTTGTGCGAAGTGCGGGTGGTGGCCCGCTCACCTGAGACTAACCGGCCGGTAACGAGCGCGCCAGCCCCGGGAAGTTGACGGCGATGTGATCTGGATCGCGGATAGGCTCGGTTTCATGGAATACGCCGAGGATCCGGAATTCTGCTCGATGATCGATCGATTGCGTGACGAGATCGAGAATGACACCGGAGAAGTCCCGGACGCATTCCGCCACCTCGCGGAAACCGGTGATCCCGAGGAACTGCACCGCGTGCTCACCGCCCCCGGACAGCCGCTCTGGGCCCGCGAGATCGCCGCCTACGGGCTCGGGGTCGCCGGCGACCCCCGCGCCTTCGAGGCGCTCGTCCTCCTCCTCAACCACCGGGACCCCGAGCGCTGCGTCACCGCCGCCCACGCCCTGACCCGGCTCGGCGACCCGCGCACCGCGCGCGCCGCCGCCACCCTCGCGACCAACGAACTCCGCGTCGCCTACGCCCTCCTGCCGGTCCGGCTGCTCGCCGCCCTCCGGGCGCCCGAGTCCGTGCCGGCGCTGATCACCGTCCTCGAACGGCGACTTCCGGCCGACGACCCCCACTGGCGGGTCGGACTCGCCTGCGTCGAGGGTCTCGGCGCGCTCGGCGACCCCATGGCCCGCCCCGCGCTGGAAGCCGCCCTCCCGCACCCCAGGCTCGGTGCCGCCGCCGAACGCTCACTGGCCCGGCTCGGCCCGGTGGACTGACCGGACGGTGCTCCTCGGGGGCGTGGGGACAGCGCGACCGGGCGGGCACGGCCGTCGGATCTCCGGCCCCCCGCGGGCGGAAGAGGAGCGTGCCCGTCAGCGGAGCGGACGGAGCTCCGCCCCCGCTTCGCCGGACGGCGTCGCCGCCCGCTCCGGGACGAGGGCGAACGCCTCGATCTCCACCAGCAGTTCCGGCCGGACCAGCGCCGACACCTGGACCGCGGAGCTGGCCGGGAGCGGCGCCCCCGCGAAGGCGGCGTCCCGCGCGTCCCGTACCGCCGGGAGGTGGGCCACGTCCGTGACGAAGTAGGTCAGCTTCACCACGTCCCCGAACCCGGCGCCGGCCGCCGCGAGGCAGCGGTCCAGATTCGCGAAGACCTGGCGGGCCTGTGCCGCCGCATCGCCCTCGCCGACCACGGAGCCGTCGGCGTCGAACGCGCACTGCCCGGATATCGCGACGAACCGGCCGGTGCCCCAGACGACGTGGCTGTACTGGGGGCTGGGCGCGAGACCGTCGGGGGCGGGGACGTGAGTGAGGTGGCTCGTCATGTCCCACATCCTCGCCCATGCCACTGACAGTGCCCGCGACCCGGGGGTCGCGGGCACTGTCGGCCGTGGGGTCGGGCGTCTCAGCGCACGTGGCCGAGGAACCCGTGCAGCGCGACCCCGGCCGGCTCCGCCCGCTGGGCGCCGGCCCGCTTGCCGCTGTTCTCGCTCCGGTCGCTCTGGTCGCTCTTGTCGGTCTCCTCGGCCTTCTCGGCCGTGTCGGTCTTCTCGCTCTTCTTCGCGGCCGGGGCCACGGGCTCGGGCTCCGGCTCCGGGAGCGCGGCGCAGACCGCGTCGACCTCGGCGTCGCCCTCGGCGCGCGGGACCTTGCCGGTGGCGAGATAGGTGGCCAGGTGGTCGTCGAGGCAGTCGTTGCCGCCGAGGGTCACCCCGTGGTTGCCGCCGCCCTCCTCGACGACCAGGCTGGAGCCGCGGACGAGCCGGTGCAGGGCGACCCCGCCCTCGTACGGCGTCGCCGCGTCGTCCGTGGCCTGGAGGATGAGGACCGGCGGGACCTGGTCGTTGCTCACCTCAGGCGGGGTCAGCGGCTCCACCGGCCAGAACGCGCAGGGTGCGTTGTACCAGGCGTTGTTCCAGGTCGAGAAGGGCGCCTTGGCGTGCACGTCCCAGTTGTCCTTGCGCCAGACGTTCCAGTCGCGGGGCCACCCCGCGTCCCGGCACTGCACGCTCGTGTAGACCGAGTAGCCGTTGTCCGCGGCCGCGTCGGCCTCGCCGTACCGCTCGTACGCCTCCTTCAGCGGCGCCGGGTCGCCGTCGTTGACGTACGCGGAGAAGGCGTTCGCCAGGCGGGGCCAGTAGCCGTCGTAGTACCCGCCGGGCAGGAAGGTGTCCTCCAGCTCGCCCGGCCCGACCTTCCCGCCCGCCGGGGTCTCGCGCAGCGCGTCCCGCATCCGGTACCAGGCCGCCTCGACCGCCGCCGGGTCGGTGCCCAGCCTGTAGACCGCGTCCTGGCGGGCCACCCAGGCCATGAAGTCCTTGTGGCGGGTGTCGAAGGCGTAGTCCTGGGCGATGTTGTCCTCGTACCAGACGCCGTGCGGGTTGACGACGGAGTCCAGCGCCATCCGGCGCACCCGGTCCGGGTACAGCCGCGCGTACACCGCGCCGAGGTAGGTGCCGTACGAGTATCCGAGGTAGTTGACCTGCGGGGCCCCGAGCGCGCCGCGGATGGCGTCCAGGTCCCGCGCGGTGCTGACGGTGTCGATGTACGGCAGCACGTCGGCGTACTTCCTGCCGCATGCCTCGGCGAAGGACCGCGCCCGCGCGACCCCCGCCCGCTCGGCCTCGGCCCCGGTCGGCACCGAGTCGGCGCGGACCGGCGCGAAGTGGCCGGGCTTGCAGTCGAGCGCGGGCTCGCTCTTGCCGACCCCGCGCGGGTCGAAGCCGATCACGTCGTACTCGGCGGCCACCTTCGGGGGCAGCGACGCCGCCACGTACCCGGCCATGCCGCGCCCGCTGCCGCCGGGCCCGCCCGGATTCACGAGCAGGGGGCCCTGGAAGGTCCTCGCGGTGTGCGGGACCCGGGTGAGCGCGAGCGTGATGCTCCGCCCGGCCGGGTCGTCGTGGTTCAGCGGCACCTTCAGGGTGGCGCACTGGAGCTTCGGATAGGTCTTGGTGGCGCAGCCGGTCCAGGTGAGTCGCGGCAGCGGGCGGGGGGTCGGTTCGCCGGCGCCCGCGGGAGCGGCGGGCAGGACGGTGACCGTCCCGGCGACCAGCGCTCCAGCGGCGATCAGCATTCCTGCGCGTGGGGTCATAGGGCCTTTGTGTCCCGCCGGGGACGTGAAAGGACCTGTTTCGGCGAGAGTTGACCCGAACAGAGGAGGATCCGACGGCGTGTCAGGCGACCGGTCCGATGATCGGAGCGGAAACGCGGAGCCGAGTGGTCAGAGCAGGGTGAGCTGTTCCGGAGCGGCCGCGACGGCAGGGTCCTCCGGTACGGGAATCCGGCGCGGCGCGCCCCGGTGGGCGGGACCGATGCCGAACTCCGCCGCCAGCTCGTGCACCTGACGGGTGATCCGGCGCTGGTACCAGGTCGGCGCGTAGGCCCCGGCCGCGTACATCCGGTTGAGGATCGAGCGGGCCCGCACCTCGTGGAAGGTGATGCCGCGGAACTCCGGGGTGTCGAAGGTGCGGGTGGTGACCGCGTCCGCATCGAACAGGGCGATGTCGGCGGGTGCGGCCGGGCTGCCCGGGGTGTCGCCCAGATTGTCCCAGCGCATGGACGCCTCCTCGGTAGCGGCTTCGACCGTGCGCCCAGAATAGAACACCTGTTCCCTTGATCGTTGCAACCCGGATTTCGCCCCCCGCACCCCACGTGGTTCGCTTGGCCCACACCCCCGAGGAACCACAAGCTGGAGGAAGTCAATGGCGCAGGTCGAGGCCACCACGGAACGGATCATCGCCGCGGACGCGGAGACGGTGTTCGACGCGCTGGCCGACTACAGCGGCACGCGCGCGAAGCTGCTCCCCGAGCACTTCAGCGAGTACGAGGTGCGCGAGGGCGGCGACGGCGAGGGCACCCTGGTCCACTGGAAGCTCCAGGCCACCAGCAAGCGCGTCCGCGACTGCCTCCTGGAGGTCAGTGAGCCCACCGACGGACAGCTCGTCGAGAAGGACCGCAACTCCTCCATGGTCACCACCTGGACCGTGACCCCCGCCGGCGAGGGCAAGTCCCGCGCCGTCGTCACCACCGTATGGAACGGCGCCGGCGGCATCGGCGGCTTCTTCGAGAAGACCTTCGCGCCCAAGGGCCTCGGCCGGATCTACGACGCCGTCCTCGCCAAGCTGGCGGACGAGGTCGAGAAGTAACGCCCTGGGCGTTCACCGATTCGAGTGGATCGCCCGCGCCCCCGCACCGGAGCCCCCGCGCACCGAGGGGGCGCGGGCCTTCTCGTAAACGCGCTGATGAGCGACCCAAGTGCGCCGTAACGCCGGGGCGTTCGCGCCCCGGAGCGCCACCTGTCGCCCGTACCGCCCGACTTGCTCCCTCTTCGCGCCCAATGCGAAGAATGGCGCGGCGCAGACGCCGTGACGAGGGGAGCAGGTCCGTGGGTGCGATCACCATCGTGAAGGACGTCGAGGAGGGCGCGGAACCGCTCGCCGCGGACGGCCCGCACACCGACCTCGCACCGCCCCCGGACCCCGGCCCGGCCGCCCTCGACCCCCGCCGCGTCCGGCTCGTCTTCTGCGGCCTCATGCTCGCGCTGCTCCTCGCCGCGCTGGAGCAGATGATCGTCGCCACGGCCCTGCCGAAGATCGTCGGCGAACTCCAGGGCCTGGACCGGATGTCCTGGGCGATCACCGCCTACCTGCTGACCTCCACCATCGGCCTGCCGGTCTACGGGAAGCTGGGCGACCTCCTCGGCCGCAAGAGCGTCTTCCTCTTCGCCATCGTCGTCTTCGTCATCGGCTCCGGCCTGGCCGGCTGGTCCCGGACCATGGACCAGCTCATCGCCTTCCGCGCCCTCCAGGGCGCCGGCGCGGGCGGGCTCATGATCGGCGTCCAGGCGATCATCGCCGACATCGTCCCCGCCCGGGAGCGCGGCCGGTACATGGGCCTGATCGGCGCCGCCTTCGGCCTCGCCTCCGTCGCCGGCCCCCTCCTCGGCGGCTTCTTCACCGACCACGTCTCCTGGCGCTGGTGCTTCTACTTCAACGTGCCGTTCGGCCTGGTCACCCTCGCCGTCGTCGCCGCCGTCCTCAAGCTGCCCAAACCCACGGCACGCGCGCGCTTCGACGTCCTCGGCGCCCTGCTCCTCGCCGCCGCCTCCACCTGCCTGGTCCTGCTGACCAGCTGGGGCGGCACCGAGTACGCCTGGGACTCCCGGGTCGTCCTCGCCCTGGCCTGCGGAGCCGCCGGAACGACCCTGCTGTTCCTGGTCGTCGAGCACTTCGCGCCCGAACCCCTCATCCCGCTCCGGCTCTTCCGCGACTCCGTCTTCACCGTCACCGCCCTCGTCGGCGCCGTCGTCGGCATCGCGCTCTTCGGTGCCGCCAGCTACCTCCCCAGCTTCCTGCAGATGGTCGAGGGCGCCAGCGCCACCGAATCGGGCCTCCTGATGCTGCCGCTCATGGGCGGCATCGTCATCGCCTCCGTCGTCTCCGGCCAGCTCATCAGCCGCACCGGCCACTACAAGATCTATCCGGTGGTCGGCGGAGCCGTCTCCGTCCTCGGCATGTGGCTGCTCTCCCGCATGGACACGGACACCCCGCGCCTCCAGCACAGCCTCTGGCAGGCCGTCCTCGGCACCGGCATCGGCCTGGTCATGCCGGTACTCGTGCTCGCCGTGCAGAACTCCGTACGCCCCGCCGACCTCGGCACCGCCACCAGCGCCCACAACTACTTCCGGCAGATCGGCGGCAGCATCGGCGCCGCGGTCTTCGGCACCCTCTTCGCCTCCCGGCTCGACGACGCCCTGGGCGACCGGCTCGCCGGCGTCCTCTCCGGCGGCGGCGCGGCCCTGCCGCCCGCCGAGTCCCTCACCCCGCAGACGGTGCACACCCTGCCGCCCGTGCTCCGCGACGCGTACGTCCAGGCGTACGCGGACGCGATGCCGCGCATCTTCCTCTACCTCGTGCCGGTCCTCGCGCTCGGCCTCGTCCTCGCCTTCTTCCTCAAGGAGAAACCGCTGGTGTCCCACCACAGCCCCCTCACCGAGGCCACCGAGGCCCACGACTTCGGCGCCGCCCAGGCCGTCCCGCACGCCCGCCACGCCGCCCCGAACCAGGCGGCCCCGGTCCCCGCCGCCCCGCAGCACTCCGGAGTGCCGGTCTGCGGCACCGTCCAGCACCACGACGGCAGCCGGGTGCCCCGCGCCGCCCTCACCCTCATCGACGTCCAGGGGCGGCAGGTCGGCCGCGGCGCGAGCGGCGAGGACGGCCGGTACGCGCTGAGCGTCCCCGGCGGCGGCGCGTACGTCCTCATCGCGGCGGCCGGCGGACACCAGCCCCAGGCGGTGTCCGTCACCGTCGGCGACCGGCCGGTCGAGCTCGACGTCGTCCTCGGCGGCGCCGGGCGGCTCGCGGGCAGCGTCGTCACGGCCGACGGCACGCCGGTACGGGACGCGGCCGTCACCCTCACCGACGTACGCGGCGAGGTCGTCGCCTCGACCCGCAGCGGACGCGAGGGCGGGTACGTCATCAGCGAGCTCGTCGCGGGCGAGTACACACTCGCCGCCAGCGCCCCCGCCTTCCGCCCCGCCGCGCTCCCGGTGAGCGTCCAGTCCTCCCGGGAGACTCGCCAGGACATCGAACTGGCCGGCGGCGCGGTGCTGCGCGGCACGGTGCGCGGCGGCGGCGGGCGACCCGTCGAGGACGCCCGGGTCACCCTGCTCGACGCCGCGGGCAACGTCGTCGACACCCTCACCACCGGTGCCGACGGCGCCTTCCGCTTCGTCGACCTGTCCTCCGGCGAGTACACGGTCATCGCCGCCGGGTACCCGCCCGTCGCCACCGTCCTCCAGATGGCCGGCGGCGGCCGCACCGAGCGCGACCTCCAGCTCGGCCACCAGGACTGAGGCCCACGCGGCCGGCGGCCGGGGCGGTGGGGGCCCGTCGGGAGCGGTCCTCGGAAGGCCGTCCTCGGGAGGCGTTCCTCAGGAGGCGTTCCTCAGGGGGTGGTCGTCGCCTTGCGCAGCGCGCTGATGCAGGTGCCGATCGCCTCCTGGAGGGCTTCGAGGCGCTGGAGCATGTCGGCCTCGTAGATGTCCTCCTCCATCACCTCGTCCAGGGTCAGCTCCTCGAAGACCTTCGTCGCCTTCTGCAGGCTGTTGTAGAACTTCGTCCGCCGCTCCTGGACGCGCAGCGCCGGGTCCTCCTCGACCGCCTTGGCGACCAGGCCCTTCACCGCGTCGTACGCCTCACCGGCCCACTCGCCCGCCTCCTCCGAGTCGTCGAGCTCGTCGAGGAGCGAGAGGTGCCGCTCGGCCTCGGCGCGCAGCTCGGCCGGCGCCTCCACGGTCTGCCCGGCAGGGGTCTTGATCTGGCCGTTCTCGACGATCTGGCGCACGTACCCGATGCGGTCGGCCGCCTTCGCCTCGCTCGCCACCGCCTTCTTCAGGTCGTCGGTGCGCGCGATGGCCCGGGCCATCTCCGTCTGGAGCGCCGGGTCCTCCTTCATCCGGTCGAGGAGCGCGCCGCGGGCGGCCTCCGCCGTACCCGGGTCCGCGAGGATCGCGGCCCGAAGCGCCGTCGGGTTCTCGGCGACCTCCAGGGCCTTCGTCGGCCGGATGCCCTCCGCCTCGGCCGCGGCGGTGATCGCCTGGCCGCGCACCGAGGACGCGCTGTTGCGAGAGGTGTAGTACGACAGCCAGACGTCCGCTTCCGGCAGCTCGATGTCGGCGCCCGGCACCAGGACCTCGAACTGCGGGACCAGGCCGTCGTCCGCCGCCATGTCCCAGGCCCTGTAGTACCGCATGACCCGCTCCGGCGAGCACCCCGCCAGCCGGGCGAACGCCTTCGCGGAGACCTTCGTCCGCGCCGTCCCCTCGGCGGCCTGGCCGCCGGGCCGCACGCTCCGGGCCACCTTGAGCGCGAAGGCCCAGCCGCCGGTCCGCGCGTACACGCCGAAGTCATGGGCGTCACGGACGACGACGGGGTCGTGCTCCTCGTCGGCGTGGCCGTCCGTGTCGGCCTCGTCGTCCCCGTCCTGTACGGCCTGCGGCTCGGACGCCGACGGCTCCCAGAACTCCGGCTCCTCCGCCATGACGGGCACGACGGAGTCGGCGGAGTCGGCGGGCTCGGCGGGCTCGGCGGGCACGAACGACCCGGACGCGAGGGACGCGACGGACTCGACGGGCGCGGTTTCGGACGGGGTGAAGGCGATGGTCACCGAGAGCTCTCCGGAAGGTCGGGTGCGACAACTGCGGCCGACAGCCTATACGCACCCGTTGACGATGTTTCGCCCTATTCGGACCCGCGTTAAATCGCTGGCGGGACCTGCGCCCCGGTGGGCAGCATGCCCCCATGACTCACGGAATCGAGCTCCACCGCGCGCGTTGAGCGCCTCCCACGAGCGCCCGACGCTCGCACCCTCCCTGTACGCGTACGCCCGGGACCTCCGGACCGCCGAACCCGACGCGCCCCTGCCCAGGGGCGGGTACGCGCTGCCCGAGACGGCCCGCGCACCGGCGCCCCGAGACGTTCGCCGCACCTATCGCGAGACCTGTACGGCCGTCACCGAGGCCCTCGCCCCGCTGATCGCCGACGCCGACACGGGGCGTGCGGCCGCCGAGGTCCCCCGCGCGCTCGCCTCGACGGGCGTCCCCGACCGCACCGTCTTCGCCGCCGTCGCCGAACGTCCGACGCCCGGCGGAGCCGTCGCCGAAGCCCGGGCCAGGGACCTCGGCCGTCGTCTGACCCGCGAGGGGACGACCACCGTCACCGTGGCCGCCGGGCTCGGACTCCTCTGCCGGCTCGGAGAGCCCGAGGACGTGCCGTACCTGCGCGTCCTCGGGCTCCTCGACGGGCTCGCCATGGCCGTCGTGAAGACACTGACACCCCTGGACCGGAAGTCCGCCGCCGTGGTGTGGCTGGTCCACCGGGCCCGGGCGGCGGCCCTGCGGGGACTCGTCGACGCGCTGGCCGCCGGTGACGAGGCCGCCGCCCACGACCTGCTGCCGGAGCTGCCGACCGCACCCCGGGAGACGGGTCCCGAGCAGGCGCGCCGCATCGCCGAGGCCGTCGGCCTGTCGGAGCTCCTCCGGCGGCGGCCGGACCACTCCGGGCACCTCGCGGCGGCGCTGCGCCTGCTCACCCGCATGTGCAGCGGCCGCGGCTACGAATCCGAGATCCTCGCGTACGACGAAGCCGTGGACCTCTGCGAAGCGGTGGCCGCCCGCGCCCACGAGCTGCCGCCGCTCCTCGACCACCGGGCCCTCCTGGTCTCACTCGCCGTCGCCCTGCACAGCGGCGCCGCCCACCTCCTGCCCTGGCCGCCCGGCCGCCGCCGGGCGGTGATCGCCACGCTCCTGGCAGCCGTCGGGGAGCCCGGCACCCCTCCAGACCGGGAAGGGCGCCGCAGGGCCGACTGGATCCGCCGCACGGTACGGCAGCTCCGCGAGGCCGCGCCCTCGGCGCCCTCGGGGTCTCCCCGCCTGCGGATCGAGGTGGCCGTCGCCGACCCCGGCGACCCGGACGTCGTCGAGACCCGCTTCCTCGTCAACGGCCGCCCCCTCGTCCCGGCCGCCTTCGGCCGCGGGCCGGGCGACCCGCCCGAGCGGCTCCTCGACAGCGGCGTCCTGCGGGCCGGTCCCGAACCCCGGGAGGTACGGCTTGCCGAGGCGTACTGCACCGAGGGCTGCTGCGGCGCCCTGTACGTCACCGTGCGGCGCGAGGGCGCGCACGTCGTCTGGGACGGCTGGCAGCGGCCGTGCGCACCGCCGGGACTCCCGCCGTTGCCCGACGCCCACCGCTTCGACGCCGAGGCGTACGACACCGAGGTCGCCCGCGCCGAGCAGGACCGGAGCTGGACCTGGCCGGCCCGCCGGACCGCCCGGCTGATCAGCGCGGGGCTGCGCGAGCGGCCCGAGCTGCTCGCCCGGTGGGGGCTCGGGAGGGGATGGATCTCCACCGACTTCCCCGCACCGGACACCACCGTGGTCACCTTCGACGGGCCGCCCGTGACCGCCGACGGCACCCCCGAAACGGAGCAGCCCGCCCGCCAGTACCTGTGGCGGATCCCGGACGACGGCACCCCGCCCGAGCAGCAGGCCGCCGCCGCGCTGCGCCGGCTGGCGGAGGAGGATCCCAGGACGTATCCGGAACCGTCCGGATGAGCCGTACCGCCGTCCGGCGGGCGTCATTGGTCCACTCCAACGGAGGTTATCCACAGGGGTGGTAGGGCCGCCGGGCGGCGCGTACGGTGCCAGACATGAAGATCCTCATCAGCGCCGACATGGAGGGCGCGACCGGTGTGACCTGGCCCGCCGACGTACTGCCCGGCACGCCCCAGTGGGAGCGGTGCCGCGCGATGTTCACCTCCGACGTGAACGCCGCCGTGCTCGGCTTCTTCGACGGCGGCGCCGACGAGGTCCTCATCAACGAAGCGCACTCGTCCATGCGGAACCTGCTCCTGGAGCGGCTCGACGAGCGCGCCGAGATGCTCACCGGCCGCCACAAGGCCCTCTCCATGGTCGAGGGCGTGCAACACGGGGATGTCGACGGCATCGCCTTCGTCGGCTACCACACGGGCGCCGGCGCCGAGGGCGTCCTCGCCCACACCTACCTCGCCAACTCCATCACGGGTGTCTGGCTCGACGGCGAGCGGGCGAGCGAGGGCGTGCTCAACGCCCATGTGGTCGCCGAGTACGGCGTGCCGGTCGTCCTCGTCACCGGGGACGACCTCACCTGCGAGGACGCCCTGGGGTACGCGCCCGAGGCGCCCAAGGTCGCCGTCAAGGACCACGTCTCGCGGTACGCGGCGGTGTGCCGCCCCCCGGCCAGGACAGCCGCCGACATCCGGGAGGCGGCGAAGGCCGCCGCCGCGCTCGCCGTCCGGCACGAGCCGGTCCGCGGCGGACCCTTCACCGTGGAGCTGGAGTTCGACGCCGAGCATCTGGGCGCGGCCGCCACGGTGGTTCCCGGCGTGGCGCGGAGCGGCGAGCGGCGCGTCTCCTATACGAGCGCGACGATGTACGAGGCAATTCGGACGTTCAAGGCGGTCACGACCATCGTCTCGGCCGCGGTGGAGGAGCAGTATGGCTGAGGAGGTCCGGGGACCGGACGCGACGGCGCTCGACGAGGTGGTCACCTTCACCTCCGAGCTCATCCGCATCGACACCACCAACCGCGGCGGCGGCGACTGCCGGGAGCGGCCCGCCGCCGAGTACGTCGCCGAACGGCTCGCCGCCGCCGGCATCGAACCCACCCTCCTGGAGCGGACCCCCGGCCGCACCAACGTGGTGGCCCGCATTCCCGGCACCGAGCCCTCGGCCGAGGCGCTCCTCGTCCACGGCCACCTGGACGTCGTCCCCGCCGACCCCGCCGAATGGTCCGTGCACCCGTTCTCCGGCGAGGTCCGCGACGGCCTCGTGTGGGGGCGCGGCGCCGTCGACATGAAGAACATGGACGCGATGGTCCTGGCCGCCGTCCGCTCCTGGGCCCGCCAGGGCGTCCGGCCGCGCCGCGACATCGTCCTGGCGTACACCGCGGACGAGGAGGCCAGCGCCGAGGACGGCTCCGGCTTCCTCGCCGACCGGCACGCGGACCTGTTCGAGGGCTGCACGGAGGGCATCAGCGAGTCCGGCGCGTTCAGCTTCCACCCCACGCCCGGCACGACCCTCTACCCGATCGCGGCGGGGGAGCGCGGCACCGCCTGGCTCAAGCTGACCGCCCACGGCCGGGCCGGTCACGGCTCCAAGGTGAACACGGCGAACGCGGTCACCCGCCTCGCCTCCGCCGTCGCCCGGATCGGCGCGCACACCTGGCCCGTGCGGCTCACCGCGACCGTCCGTGCCGCACTCACCGAACTGGCCGCGCTGTACGGCATCGACATCGACACCGAAGCGCCCGATCTCGACGTCGACCTGCTCCTGGACAAGCTCGGCCCCGCCGCGGCGCTCGTCGAGCCGACCGTCCGCAACAGCGCCAACCCGACGATGCTGCACGCCGGCTACAAGGTGAACGTGATCCCCGGCCAGGCCGTCGCCCACATCGACGGGCGGATGCTGCCGGGCACCGAGGAGGAGTTCGCCGCGACCATGGACCTGCTCACCGGGCCGGACGTGACCTGGGAGTTCCACCACCGCGAGGTGCCCCTGGAGGCGCCGGTCGACTCGCCGACCTTCGCCAAACTGCGGGCCGCCGTCGAGCGCTTCGACCCGTCCGGGCACGTCGTGCCGTACACGATGTCCGGCGGCACCGACGCGAAGCAGTTCTCCCGGCTCGGGATCACCGGCTACGGCTTCTCGCCGCTCCGGCTCCCCCCGGACCTCGACTACGGCGCGCTGTTCCACGGCGTCGACGAACGCGTCCCGGTCGACGCCCTGCACTTCGGTGTCCGGGTGCTCGACCACTATCTGCGGTCCGCGTAGGCGGAGGAGACGGACCTGTGACAGGGGGAGTGGAGATGGACCCGACCGAGGCCGCGCACGGCAGCTGGCCGTCACCCGTCGACGCGGCGCTCACCGCCGCGCACGACGGGCGGCCCGAGTACCTCGGCGCCGTCGGCGACGAACTGTGGTGGACCGCGCCCCGCCCCGCCGAGGGCGGCCGGCGCGCGCTCGTCCGGCGGCGCGCCGACGGCACCGAGGAGAGCGTGCTGCCCGCGCCGTGGAACGTCCGCAGCCGGGTGATCGAGTACGGCGGGCAGCCCTGGGCGGCGGAGGGGCGGGCCGCGGGCGGACCGCTCCTCGTCTTCGCCCACTTCCCCGACCAGCGGCTGTACGTGTACGAGCCCGACGCCCCGCCCGGCTCGGAGCCGCGACCCCTCACCCCCGTCTCGACGACCGGGGACGGGCTGCGCTGGGTGGACCCGGTGATCCGGCCGGACCTCGGCGAGGTGTGGTGCGTCCTGGAGGAGTTCACCGGACCGGCACCGACCGACGTACGCCGGGTGCTCGCCGCGGTGCCGCTGGACGGATCGGCCGCCGCGGACCGCACCGCCGTACGCGAACTCTCCGACACGCGGCACCGGTTCGTCACCGGACCGCGCGTCTCGCCGGACGGGCGGCACGCCGCCTGGATCGCCTGGGACCACCCCCGGATGCCCTGGGACGGCACCGAGGTCCGGCTCGCCGAGATCGCCCCCGACGGCACCCTCGGGAACGTCAGGACCGTCGCGGGCGGGACCGCCGAGTCGGTCCCGCAGGTCGACTGGGACCCGGCGGGAAGGCTGCTCCTGGCAAGCGACCGCACCGGCTGGTGGAACCTCTACCGGGCGGAGTGGGGGGCCGACGGCGAGCTCGGCGAACCCGTCGCGCTCTGCCCCCGCCCCGAGGAGTTCGGCGGCCCGCTCTGGAAGATCGGGCTCCGCTGGTTCACCCCCCTGGAGAACGGGCTGATCGCCGTCGTCCACGGCCGGGGCACCACCACCCTCGGCATCCTCGACCCCGGCAGCGGCACCCTCGCCGACGCCCCGGGCCCCTGGACCGAGTGGGCCTCGACCCTCGCGGCGCACGGCACGCGTGTGGTCGGCGTCGCCGCCGGGCCGCGTACCTCCTACGAGCTCGTCGAGCTGGACACCCGCACCGGCCGCACCCGGGTGGTCGGCGCCGCGCACACGGACGCCGTCGACCCCGCGTACTACCCCGAGCCCCGCGTCCGCACCTTCACCGGGCCCGGCGGACGGGAGATCCACGCGCAGGTGTACCCGCCCCGCCATCCCGGCTTCACCGGCCCACCCGGCGAACGGCCGCCCTATGTGATCTGGGCGCACGGCGGTCCCACCGGCCACGCCCCGCTCGTCCTCGACCTGGAGATCGCCTACTTCACCTCCCGGGGCATCGGGGTCGCCGAGGTCAACTACGGCGGGTCGACCGGCTACGGCCGGGAGTACCGGGAGCGGCTGCGCGAACAGTGGGGCGTCGTCGACGTCGAGGACTGCGCCGCCGTGGCGGCGGCGCTCGCCGCCGAGGGCACGGCCGACCCGGACCGCCTCGCCGTGCGGGGCGGCAGCGCCGGCGGCTGGACGACGGCGGCGTCCCTGGCCGCCACGGACGTGTACGCGTGCGGCACGATCATCTACCCCATCCTCGACCTGCGGGGCTGGGCGACCGACGAGACCCACGACTTCGAGTCCCAGTACCTCCACGGACTGATCGGACCGCTCGACCAGGTGCCGGCCCGCTACAAGGAGCGCTCGCCCATCGAGCACGTCGACCGGGTCACGGTCCCCTTCCTGCTGCTCCAGGGACTCGACGACGTCATCTGCCCGCCCGCGCAGGCCGAGCGCTTCCTCGCCCGCACGGCCGGCAGGGGCGTCCCGCACGCCTACCTGGCCTTCGAGGGCGAGGGGCACGGCTTCCGCAGGGCCGACACGATGGTCCGGGCACTGGAGGCCGAACTCGCCCTGTACGTGCATGTCTTCGGCCTCGGCCGGACGGACGTGCCCGACCTGGAGTACCGCACGTGAGCCCGCGGTTCCCCCCGGCCCGGCCCGCCGCCGTCGCGCCCCTGATCCGGGCCGAGCGGCTCCGGCCCGGGGCGCGGGTAGCCGTCGTCGCCCCCAGCGGACCCATCCCAGAGGAACGGCTCCGGGCGGGGCTCGACGTCCTGCGCGGCTGGGGGCTGGAACCCGTGGTCGCCCCGCACGTCCGGGACACCCATCCCGCGCTCGGATACCTCGCGGGCGAGGACACGGCGCGGGCCCGCGACCTGACCGAGGCATGGTGCGACCCCTCGGTCGCCGCCGTGATCTGCGCCCGCGGCGGCTTCGGGGCGCAGCGGATGGTCGACCTCGTCGACTGGCGGGCGGTCAGGGAGGCCGGGCCCAAGGTGTTCGTCGGCTACAGCGACGTGACCGCCCTCCACGAGGCGTTCGCCGGCCGCGCGGGCTTCGCCACCCTGCACGGTCCGATGGCCGCCGCGGGGACGTTCCTGTCGGACCCGTCCACCCAGGAATCCCTGCGGGCCACGCTGTTCGAGCCCGAGACGGTGCGCACCCTCGGCCTGGACACGGCGCGGAGCCTGGTGCCGGGGCGCGCCCGGGGCGTCACACTCGGCGGCTGCGTCAGCCTCCTCGCCGCCGACCTCGGCACCCCGCACGGCCGCCCCTCGGCGCGCGGCGGGCTGCTGCTCCTGGAGGACGTGGGGGAGGAGCCGTACCGGCTCGACCGCATCCTGACCCAGCTCCTCCGTTCCGGCTGGCTCGACGGCGTCGCCGGCATCGCCCTGGGCTCCTGGGAGGAGTGCGGCCCCTACGAGGCCGTGCGGGCCCTGCTCGCCGACCGGCTCGGCGGGCTCGGGGTCCCCGTCGTGGAGGAGCTGGGCTTCGGCCACAGCGCGACCGCGCTGACCATGCCGCTCGGCATACCCGGGGTGCTCGACGCGGAGGCGGGCACGCTCACCCTGGACGTCCCGGCCCTGCGCTGAGCGCGGGACCGGGACACCCCCGGCGGGACGCGGCCGGATCCGTAGGAGACGGCCTAGAGCGCCGCGTACCCCGGGCGGACGACGTCGTCGATCAGCCGCCGCCGCTCCGGCAGCGGCAGGAACGCGGCCTCCAGCGCGGCGACCGTGAACTCCTCGAAGACCTCGGGACCGTAGCCGAAGGCGTCCGCCATGTGCTGGAACTCCTGGCTCATGGTGGTGCCGGAGACCAGGCGGTTGTCGGTGTTCAGGGTGACCCGGAAACCGAGGCGGCGCAGCTCGTCGATCGGGTGCGAGGCGTAGTCCTTCGCGGCGCCCGTCTGGAGGTTGGAGGTCGGGCAGACCTCCAGGGCGATGCGGTTGTCCCGGACGTACGAGGCGAGCCGGCCCAGGGTGCCGTCCTCGGCGATGTCGTCCGTGATGCGCACGCCGTGGCCGATCCGCTCGCTGCCGCAGACCTGCACGGCCTCGTGGATCGACTCCGCGCCGACGACCTCGCCCGCGTGGATCGTGAAGTGGCAGTTCTCCCGCTTCAGGTGCTGGAAGGCGGGGAGGTGGCGGGCCGGCGGGTTGCCGATCTCGCCGCCGGCGATGTCGAAGCCGGCCACGCCGTTGTCCCGGTGCGCGACCGTGAGGTGCGCGATCTCCAGGGAGCGGTCGGTGTGGCGCATGCCCGTGAGCAGGGTACGGACGGTGATGCGGCCGCCGGCGCGGCGCTCGCCCTCGCGGAAGCCGTCGTTGACCGCCACGACGACCTCGTCGAGGGTCAGCCCGCCCTCCAGGTGCTGCTCGGGGGCGTACCGGATCTCGGCGTACACGACGCCGTCGGCCGCCAGGTCCTCGGCGCGCTCGGCCGCGATGCGCGTCAGCGCCTCGCGGGTCTGCATCACCGCGCAGGTGTGGGCGAAGGTCTCCAGGTACTTCTCCAGCGAACCGGAGTCGGCGGCGTCCCGGAACCACATCGCGAGCGCGGCCGGGTCCTCGGTCGGCAGCGCGGTGTAGCCGCACTCCCGCGCGAGTTCGACGATGGTCGCGGGGCGCAGCCCGCCGTCGAGGTGGTCGTGGAGGACGGCCTTGGGGGCCTGGCGTATCCACTCGGAGACGGTGGCGGCGGCAGACGTGGCAGAGTTGTCAGACAAGTGCATGGCCGGGAAGTGTACGCCACGCCCGGGGCACGTGCTGTGACGGCCATGACAACCCCCTCGGCGCCCGCGGACAGCCCCCTCGGCGCGCGCTCTCCGGCGGCCGTGGGGGACGGAGGGGCGGTGGGGCTCAGTGAGGCTGGAGAACTGTCGGGGCTCGACGGGACCGGAGTGGCGGCAGGACTCGGTGCGACTGGAGCATCGGCGGGCTCAGTGGGACTGGAGCACCGGCAGGGCGGGCGCACCCGTCGGCAGCATGTGCTTGGCGGCCAGGATCGGGGTCTCGCCGACCCGTACGACCTGGGTGACCAGCACGGCGGGCGTGTCCGCCGGACGCCCGAGCTGCTCCCCGCGCCGCCGTCCGAGCAGCGTCGCCGTGATGCCGCTGTGCGCGCTCAGAGCCGTGTCGCGGGAGGCCCCGACGAGGACCGAGAGCATGGAGACGGCGGCCCCGCGTCCGGCGCCCGCCGCGGAGCCGGACGCCCCGCCCCGCACGTCCCCGGCTCGCGTGCCCGCCTCCGCGGGGGCATCCGTCCCGGTGGCCCGCAGGGCCCGGGCGAACTCGGGGTGGGTCCGGTCGAGCAGGTCGTCCGGCGCCGCCCACTCGTGGCTGAGGGCCGCCGCCGTGCCCTCGCCGGTCAGCACGGACTCCCAGAAGCGCAGCTCGGCACGGGCGGGGGCGAGCAGGTGCTGGGTGGTGAAGTCGGTCGGCTCCTCGACGGTGCGCAGCAGGGCCCGCACGCGCAGCGGCGTGCCCGCCCCGATCAGCTCCTCCAGCGGCTGGACGTGCTCGAACCCGCGCCGGGGCGGCCGGTCGTTGACCGTCCGGCCGACCCCTCGCCGTACGGTCAGGACACCGTCCTCCTGGAGCAGCAGCAGGGCCTCGCGCAGAGCGGGCCGGCTCACGCCCAGCTCGGTGGCGAGCTTCGGCTCGGACGGGAGCGTGGAGCCCGGCGGGTAGGTGCCGTCGTGGACCGCGTCCGCGATCCGCTCGTAGAGCGCCACGACCGGCCGCCGCCGCTGTCCGCTGACCGCCACGGCCCCTCCTCGCCTCGTTCCGGCCGGGTCTCCGCCGGTGTTCCGTACCCACGGTAGTCGGCCCGAGCTGTCTGACAAGTCACCCGTACGGCTCTCCTCACCCGTACGGTCGGGCCCCGCTCGCCCCATTCTGGTCCCACGGCGGTCGGCCGGGTACGACCGACGGCACGACGGAGGAGAGGGGCCGGGCATGAGTGCCAAGGAGCCACGACCATCGGGCAGGGGCACGTCCCGGTTCACCGGAGCCCTCACGCCGGGCCGGGTCGCGATGGCGGTGGTCGCGATCCTCACCCTGGTCTTCATCTTCGAGAACACCGGCGAGGTCAAGATCCGGCTGCTGATCCCCGAAGTGACCATGCCGCTCTACGTGGCCCTGCTCGCGACCGCCCTCCTCGGCGCCGCCTGCGGCTACGCCGCCGCCACCCGGAGGCAGAAGTGAGGCGGGCCGCCGTCGTCGGCGCGGGAGCGGTCCTCGCGCTCGCGGCCGTCGCGGTCACCTCGGCAGGGGAGGCCGCCGCCCCCGGTGACGACACGGGGGCCCGGCCGATGCCGGACTTCCTCGACCGCGGGCTGTGGCGGGTCTTCACCCGCCTTCCCCGCCGGACCCGGCTCGACGTCCACGACGTGAGCGGGCGGGACCGGCGGGTGATCTGGCCCCCGAACTGGCAGGTCTGCACCCAGTACCCGGCGACGGGCACGGGCCTCGACCGCCGGACCACCGTCATGATCGGGGTCGTCCGGAAGGGCGAGAGCTGCCCCCCGCGCGTCCGGACCGCCCGCCGCTGAGCGCCAGCCGCGCCCGGCGTTGAGCGCCCGCCGCGCCCGCGGCCGGGGGCCGCCGTCGTGCCCGCGGCCGAGTGCCTGCCGGGCCTGCCGTTGTGCCCGCCGCTGAGTGCCTGCCGGGCCTGCCGTCGTGCCCGTGCCCGCGGCCGAGTGCCTGCCTGGCCTGCGGCCGGGCCCGCCGCTGAGCGCGCGCCGCCCCCGGCGCCGCTGATCCGGCGCCGTGCCCGCAGTTGAGTGCCACTGGGCCCGCCTTCGGGACCCCGTGCCGGGACCCCGTGCCACTGGGCCCGCCGCCGGGACCCGTGGCCTCCGCACCGGGCAGCGCCTAGCCTGGCCCCATGTCCGACGATCTCGGCCGGTATCTCGCCGTGGGCCCCCGGGTGGGCCTGCGTGCCTTCTCGCCCGACGACGCCGCGGAGTTCACCGCCCGCGCGCGGGA
Source organism: Streptomyces sp. NPDC059534 (assembly GCF_042743475.1). Taxonomy (NCBI): domain Bacteria; kingdom Bacillati; phylum Actinomycetota; class Actinomycetes; order Kitasatosporales; family Streptomycetaceae; genus Streptomyces; species Streptomyces sp. NPDC059534. The sequence continues at coordinate 140,237 of NZ_JBHWAQ010000004.1, read as the reverse complement.
GAGCCGGGAGCTCCACCGGCCCTGGCTCTTCCCGCCGTGCACGGCGGAGGGGTACGGGACGTACGCGGGCGCGCTTCTGGGGGACCCGGCGCGCGAGGGGTTCCTGGTGTGCGAGCGGGGCGACGGCGGCCGGATCGCCGGGTTCGTCAACATCAACAACATCGTCCGGGGCGCCTTCCTCAGCGGGGCCCTCGGCTACGGCGCCTTCGCGCACGCCGCCGGTCGCGGGCTGCTCACCGAGGCTCTCGCGGTCCTCCTGCCGTACGCCTTCGGGCCGATGGACCTGCACCGTCTGGAGGCGAACATCCAGCCGGGCAACGCCGCCTCCCGCGCGCTCGTCCGCCGCGCGGGCTTCCGTCTGGAGGGGTTCTCCCCGGCGATGCTGTTCGTCGACGGCGCCTGGCGCGACCACGAACGCTGGGCGATCACGGCCCCCGAGGCCGCCGCCCGGGAATCCGCGGCCCGGGAGGCGACGGGCTCGCAGATCAGCGCACCGCAGATCACCGCCCCACAGACCGCTGACCCGCAGATCACCGCCCCGGAGGCCACTGCCCCGGGGGTCACCGCCCCGCAGACCGCCGCCCCGGAGCCTGCCACTTCGGACACCCCGGTCACCCGGGATACCCCGGATACCTCCGGCCCGGTTCAGCGCTTGTAGTTGATCTTCATCGTGTCGAGGTCCGTCACGGTCGAGCGCAGCCCCCGGTACCCGTGGCCGAGCTCCTTGAGGGCCGTTTCCACGCGGTCCTCCGCGAGCGCCCCCGCCATCTCGTCGCCGTCCGCCGCGTCGGAGACGACGACCAGGCGGTACGAGAAGTGCTTCAGCGTGCGGTCGTAGGTGAGCGAGCCCTCGTCCGTGAACTGCATCGCGGTCAGCCCGTGCGCGTCCGCCTCGGCGAGCAGCCGCGTCCGGCTCTCCTCCGACAGGCCGTCGAACGTACCGCGCACGATGACCCGGTAGGTGTGCTGCGTGCCCATTCCTCGTACTCCCTGTGCCGCTGTTCCCTCGGTCGCCGAGGCGGCGCCGACCTTCCACCGTACGGGGGCCGGCGCCGCGCCGCCGGGAATATCCGGGCCCTCCGCGCCGCCGCTCCTTTACCGAAGCCTGACGCGGAGAACCCCTGGTCAGGACGGGCCCCGGCGTGTTCCATGGGGCAATGACGACCGTACGACGTGCCGTACTGACGCTGCCCGCGGCCCCGTTGGGCCCGGACAACCCGCTGCCCGCCCTGCGCCCCCACGACGGGACGCACGCGGTCGACGCGCCCACTCTCGCCACTCTCCCGCGCGACATGGCCCGCGGCATCGGCCGCGACCCCCTGCGCAGCCTGCTGCCCGCTCCGGTGCGCGACGGCTACGGGCGGGAGCGCACCGCCACGGAACTCGACGCGATCGTGATCGAGAACGACCGGCTCCGGGTGACCGTGCTCCCCGGCCTCGGCGGCCGGATCCACTCTCTGCACCACAAGCCCACCGGCCGTGAACTCCTCTACCGCAACCCGGTGTTCCAGCCCGCGGCCTTCGCGCTCAACGGTGCCTGGTACTCAGGTGGTGTCGAGTGGAACATCGGGGCCACCGGCCACACCGCCCTGTCCTGCTCGCCTCTCCACGCGGCGATAGTCCCCGCCCCCGACGGCGTTCCGATGCTCCGCCTCTGGGAGTGGGAGCGGCTGCGCGACCTTCCCTTCCAGGTCGACCTGTGGCTCCCGGACGGCTCCGACTTCCTCTACGCCGGCATCCGCGTCCGCAATCCCCACGAGCGCACCGCCCCCGTCTACTGGTGGTCCAACACCGCCGTACCCGAGGACCGCAGGGTTCTCGCGCCCGCCGACGCGGCCTGGCACCACGGCTACGAGCGCGGCCTGAGCCGGCTGCCCGTGCCGGTCGGCGAGGACGGCACCGACCGGTCGTACCCGCTGAACGGCGCCCACGCCGCCGACTGGTTCTACGACCTGCCCGAGGGGCAGCGCCGCTGGATCGCCGCCCTCGACGCCGACGGCACCGGCCTCGTCCAGACCTCCACGGACGCGCTGCGCGGCCGCAAGCTCTTCGTGTGGGGCACCGAGCGCGGCGGCCGGCGCTGGCAGGAGTGGCTGACCGAGCCCGGCACCCCCGGGTACGCCGAGATCCAGGCCGGGCTCGCCCGTACCCAGCTGGAGCACCTGGAGCTCGCGGGCGGCGAGGAGTTCAGCTGGCTGGAGGCGTACGGGCCGCTGGCCGCCGACCCCGCAACGGCGCTCGGCGACGACTGGACAGCGGCCCGCGCCGACGTCGAAGGCGTCCTCGCCGGATCGCTTCCCCGCGCCACGGTCGACGCGGCCTACACCGCCTGGCGGGAAGCCGCCGCCGACACCGCCCCGGGGACGCCCCTCGCGGCCGGTTCGGGCTGGGGAGCCCTCGAAGTGCTGCGCGGCCGCTTCGAGTTGCCCGGCACGCCGTTCCCCGAGTCGACGATCGGGCCGGACCAGGAGCCCTGGCGCGAACTGCTGCGCACCGGTGTCCTGCCGGCCCCGGCCAAGGGCGCCGCTCCGGGCCCGCCGCTGGTCGCCGCCCCCTGGCGCGACATGCTGGAGACCGCCCCGGCCGACCCGTCCACCGAGTACCACCTCGGCATCGCCCAGTGGCACGCGGGCGACCGCGCCCAGGCGGTACGCAGCTGGGAGCGCGGCCTGCGGGAGGCCGAGGTGCGCTGGCCCCTGCTGTACTGCCTGGCCGTCGCCGACCGCGAGGACGGCCACCCGGCCCGGGCCGCCGAGCGCTTCACGGAGGCGTTCACCGACCACGCGGGCGCGGGCCGGGAGGACATCGGCGACGCCGGCATCGGGCAGGCGGGTGCCGGCCACGCGGGCGCCGGCCATGCGGAGACGTGGCTCGCGGACATCCGGCCCGCGGGACTCCGTCCCCAGGGCGCCGGATCCACGGACGCCCGGTCCACGGACCCCCGGTCCAGGAATGCCCGGTCCACGGACGCCCGCCCCGCGGACTCTCGCACCACCGGCGCCGGGCCCGCCTCGCGCGCCGCCGAAGGTGTCGCGGTGGCCGCCGCTCTCGGGCGGGAGGCGATCGCCGCGCTGCTCGCCGCCGGGCGGCCCGGCACGGCCGGGGAGGTGTGGGCGCGGCTGCCGGAGGAGATCAGGGAGAGAGGGGCGTTCCGCCTCCTGGAGGCGCGGATCCTCCTTGCGGAGGGCAGGACGGGCGAAGCCCGCGCCGTCTTCGACGCGGGCTTCGAGGTCGCCGATCTGCGGGAGGGGGCCGAGGTCCTCGGCGAGCTGTGGGCGGAGCTCACCGACGAACCCCTGCCGGACGTCTATGAGTTCAGGATGCGTCCGAGCTGACGGGCGGCCGCCGGGCGGCGGTACCGTGGGCCGCGCGGCGAGGGTCACGGAGGGGCGGGGGTCCGGAGATGGCGTCCTGGGCGACGGCCGAGTGCCGGTGCGGACACCCGCGTTTCCGCCATGCCGAGCCCCGGTTCTCCGGCGCCTGCGGCGGCTGCCTGTGCGACGCGTTCGAGATGCCGCCGGCGGCGGCCGGCTCCGCCGACCCCGACTCCGGGCCCGCCTCGCCGGAGCCGGACCGCACCCCGCATCCGGGCTGCCCGTTCCAGGATCCGGACTGTCTGGGCTTCCACGACTTCTTCCGGGACCGAGGCGCGCCGGGATCCGCCGCGGGCGTCAGGACACCCGGCACAGGATCTCGCCGTGGGGGACCATGAACCAGGCGTCCTCCTGTGTGCCCCACTCCCGCCACGCCTCCGCGATCGACGTCAGCTCATCGGCGGTCGTGTGGCCGCCGGACACGGCCAGTTCGGCGTAGACGGAGGCGGTCGTGCGGTCCGCCCACAGGCCGCTCCACCAGGCCCGCTCCTCGGGAGTGGCGTAGCACCAGGTGCCGGCCGTCGTGGTGACGTCGGTGAAACCGGCCCGCCGTGCCCAGGCGAACAGCCGACGTCCCGCGTCCGGTTCGCCGCCGTTGGCGCGCGCGACCCGGTGGTACAGGTCCAGCCACCCGTCCAGGGCGGGCCGTTCGGGGTACCAGGCGAAGGCCCCGTAGTCGCTGTCGCGGGCCGCGACGACGCCGCCGGGCCGGCACACCCGCCGCATCTCGCGCAGCGCCTGGACCGGGTCGCCGACGTGCTGCAGTACCTGGTGGGCGTGGACGACGTCGAAGGAGTCGTCCGGGAAGTCCAGGGCGTGGACGTCCGCGACGGCGAACTCGACGTTCTCCAGGCCGCGTTCGGCGGCGACGGCGCGGGCCTTGGCCAGGACGTCCTCGGCCGCGTCGACCGCGGTCACCCGGCCCGGCGCCACCAGGGCGGCCAGGTCGGCGGTGATGGTGCCGGGCCCGCAGCCCACGTCCAGGACGTCCAGGCCCGCGCGCAGCTCCGGCAGCAGATAGGCCGCGGAGTTGGCGGCGGTCCGCCAGGTGTGCGAGCGCAGGACCGACTCGTGGTGGCCGTGGGTGTAGACGGCGGTCTCGTGGGCCGTGGACGGTGCGGAGGCGTGCGTCATGGAAGCGACTCCCTCGGTGTGGGTGCGTGCCTCCACCGTACGCACGGCCGCCGAATATTGAGATACGCGTCTTGAGATATGGACACCCGTTCAGTCGAACAGGCCCCGCCGGTAGCGCAGTTCGTCGAGCATCACCCCGCCGGTCTCCTCGCGGGCGACCTCGCCGTCCGGCCGCCAGCCCGCCGCCTCATAGAACCTCCGCCCCCGGGCGTTGCCCGCGAGCACCCACAGCGCCGCCTCGGCGAACCCGGCCGCCGCGAGCGCCTCGACGGACGCCGCGAGGAGCGCCCGCCCGACGCCCGTACCCCACGCCTCCGGCAGGGCGTACAGCGCCGCCAGCTCCGCCGTCGTCCCGGGATCCAGGTCCGCGCCCGGCCACGCCCGGAAGCAGGAGAAGGCGACCGGCCTCCCGTCGGTGCCCGTGCTCACCAGCACCGTGGGCCGGTCAGCGGCCGTCAGCCGCGCACGCCACACGGCGGACCGCTCCACGGGATCCAGGGCGTCGAGCCAGGCGTGGGGGAGCAGGTCGCGGTAGGCGGCCCGCCAGGAGCTGACGTGCACGGAGGCGATCGCCGCCGCGTCCTCGGGCACTGCTTCACGTATCGGCATGCCGCATTCTCGGCCCGAAGGCGGCGCACCCGCCCGCGCATTTACCGCGCCCCGCCCGGCCCGACGGCGAACCGACCTGACGAATCCATGTATTGCAGCACTGTGAACGGCCCGTGCGGACCCGGTCCGCGCCCCTAGGATCGGCGCGCCGCCGCCCGGTGGCTCGCCTCTCCCACATGCCGAGGAGTCCCGTGCCGTACTCGCCCGCGCCCGCTCGCCGCTCCCTGCTGAAGCTGCTCGCAGCGGGCCCGGCGGTCTCCGCCGTCGGAGGGCTCGCCGCCGCCGCGCCCGCGCACGCGGCCCCCGCCGTGCCGCTCGCCGCGCCGGGGATCGTCAAGGCGCTCCCGACCGAACACTTCACCCTTCGCGGCACCAACGCCGAGGCGCGCTTCGACAGCTTCGCGGACACCGGCTTCCTCACCCCCGCCGACCGCTTCTTCGTCCGCAACCACACCTCGACCCCCGTCCTGGACGCCGACGACTGGCGGCTGACGCTCTGGGGCGACGGACTCCACGGCCGGAGCCCCGTCACGTTCACCTACGGCCAGTTGCGCGATCTGCCCTCCGTCACCCGGACGGCCCTGATCGAGTGCGCCGGAAACGGCCGCAGCCTCTACACGAGCCAGCAGGGCGAGCCGGTCACCGGCACCGCCTGGACCCTCGGCGCCGTCGGCGCGGCCCACTGGCGCGGCGTCCGCCTCTCTGACGTGCTGCGCCGCGCCGGCGTCGCCCGCGACGCCGTCGACCTCCAGCCGCGCGGCCTCGACGACCCCTACGTCTCCGGCGGCGTCGACTACGGCCGCGTCCGCCGCCCGCTGCCGGTCGCCAAGGCCCTCGACGACGTGATCCTCGCCTACGAGATGAACGGCGAGCCGCTGCCGTACGACCACGGCTACCCCGTCCGGCTCGTCGTGCCCTCCTGGGTCGGCATCGCCTCCATCAAATGGCTCGGCGACATCGAGGTCTCCACCCGGCCGCTCAGCTCGCCCTGGTCCACCGACTGGTACCGCCTCTTCGGCGCCGCGCACCCCGAGGGCGGCAGCGCCCCGATCAGCCGCCAGACCCTCAAGTCCGCCTACCAGCTGCCCTTCGGCGCCCCCCTGGAGTCCGGCCGCGTCCACCGGCTCACCGGACGCGCCTGGTCCGCCCTCGCGCCCGTGCGGAGCGTGGAGGTCTCCACCGACGGCGGCGAGCACTGGCGTCACGCCCGGCTCCTCGACACCCCGCGGCGCGGCGGCTGGGTCCGCTGGACCGTGCCGTGGCGCCCGCACACCACCGGACCCGCCACCCTGCTCTCCCGTACCACCGACGCCGCCGGCAACACCCAGCCCGACCGGGCCGTCCACAACACGCAGGGGTACCTCTTCAACGCGGTCGTGCGTCACCCGGTCACCGTCGCCTGAAGGGGCAGAAGCGCCCGAACCTTCGTATAAAGGGCACGGGGGTGCCTGCCCGGCGCCCCCGTGCGCTCAGGAGGTACGGGACATGCGGCAGAAGGCTCCGGAAGGCCGCGGCCCCGTGCGCTACGGCCCTCCCGCGCCCGAGACCGGTCTGCCCGTCCTGCCCGTGCTCGCCGGGCTCCTCGCCGCCGCCGCCGGACGGACCACCCCCGAGCCGCCCGGCGGCGGACCCGTCCTGCGCGAGGCGGCCGCCGGCTACTGGTGGCGCCGTGGCCTGCGCACCCATCCCGAGGACGTGGTGGCCGCCCCCGGCGCCCCCGCCCTGCTGCTGGCCCTGCTCGCCGCCCACGGCGGCGACGTCCTGCTGCCCCGGCCCTGCCCCGCCTGGTGGACCCCGCAGGCCCGGCTCCTCGGCCGCCCGACGTACCACGTGCCCACCCCCGCCGAGTGCGGCGGCGTCCCCGACCCGTACGCCCTGATGGAGACCGTGCGGCGGGTCCGCGCCGAGGGCGGCGACCCCCGGGTCCTGCTCCTCTCCGTCGCCGACGACCCCACCGCCACCGTCGCCCCGCCCGAGACCGTCCGCGAGGCGTGCGAGGCCGCCGTCGCCGAAGGGCTGCACATCATCAGCGACGAGACCTGGCGCGACACCCTCCACCACCCGCACGACACCGTGCTCCTCGGCCCCGCCGAGATGTGCCCGGACGACGTCACCGTCCTCAGCGACCTCGGCGGCGCCCTCGCCCCGGCCGCCTGGCCCTGCGCCGTCGCCCGCTTCCCGCCCACCGACCCGTCCCGCGCCGACCGCTGGACCGACCGCAGGGCCCGCGTCCTCGACGTGCTCACCGCCCTCGGAGCGGTCGTCCCGGGGCCCGTGGCCCCCGCCGCCGCCCACGCCCTCGACGAACCCGAGGACGTCACCGTACGGGCCCGGCGCGCCGCCGCCGTCCACGGGCGGCTCGCCGCCGCCGCGCACCGCGCCGTCCTCTCCGCCGGGGCCCTCGCCCGGCCCCCGCAGGCCGGCCGCCACCTCTACGCCGACCTCGGCCCGCTGCGGTCCGGACTCGCCGCCCGCGGCGTGACCGACTCCCTGGAGCTGGAGAGCCACCTCACGGCGCGGCTCGGCGCGCCCACCGCCGGCGGCCACCGCTTCGGCGACGAACTCGGCGCCCTGCGCGTCAGGTTCGGCACCGTCGTGTTCCTGGGCGCCACCGAGGAGGAGCGCGCCGAGACCCTCGACGCGCGGGACCCCCTGGAGCTGCCCCATGTCGCCCGGAAACTGGCGGAGTTCGGAGGGGCCCTGGAGGAACTCCGGTGACCCCGCCCGCCCCCGTCCCCCGACGGCACCCCGCCCCGCCCGTACGAGCCGCGCAGAACGGAGCTCGCAGATGACCGAACGGACGGCACGCCCCGCCCGGGCCGCCCAGGCCCCGTCCGCTCCCGACCCCGTCACGGCTCCCGCGCCCGCCCCGCCCCCGACGGCCCCCGCCCCGCCCGCCCCGCCGCCCACGGGGCCCGCACCCGTCACCGCCGCGGCCCGGGTCGCCGCGCCCCCGACGGCCCCCGCCCCCACCCCCGTGCTCCAGCCCGTCGGCCGACTCCGGCTCGACTGGCCCCGCACGTTCGCCGACCGGCTCACCGCACCGCTCCCCGGCGTCCGGGCCCTGGCGCGGCTCGCCCGCGAGGGCGCCGTGCGCCCCCGGGCCGAAGGGCTCCGGGACATCCCCCTGCTGCCGTTCGAACCCGGTCCGCTGCCCTCCGCCGGGCCGGACACGCTCTCCATCACCTGGGCCGGGCACGCGAGTTGGGTGGTGCGCATCGGCGGGCTCACCGTGCTCACCGACCCCGTCTGGTCGCGGCGCATCTTCGGCACCCCGGCCCGGCTCACGCCGGTGGGCGTCCGCTGGGAGGACCTGCCGCCCGTGGACGCCGTCGTCATCAGCCACAACCACTTCGACCACCTCGACGCCCCCACCCTGAAACGGCTGCCCCGGCACACCCCGGTCTTCGTCCCGGCCGGACTCGGCCGCTGGTTCGCGCGCCGAGGCTTCCACCGCGTCACCGAGCTCGACTGGTGGGAGGCGTCCGAACTCGGCGGCGTGCGCTTCGACTTCGTCCCCGCCCACCACTGGTCCAAGCGCACCCTCCTGGACACCTGCCGGTCGCTGTGGGGCGGCTGGGTGCTGACCGACCGGTCCGGCCGGCGCGTCCACTTCGCCGGGGACACCGGCTACGGCCACTGGTTCGCCGAGATCGGCCGCCGCTACCCCGCCATCGACCTCGCGCTGCTCCCCATCGGGGCGTACGACCCGCGCTGGTGGCTCAGCGACGTCCACACCGACCCGGAGGAGGCGGTCCGGGCCCACCAGGACCTCGGGGCACGGCGGATGGCCCCCATGCACTGGGCCACCTTCGTCCTCTCCGCCGAGCCCGTCCTCGAACCCCTCACCCGGGTGCGGGCCGCCTGGGAGAAGGCCGGACTGCCCCGCGAGGCACTGTGGGACCTGCCGGTCGGCGCCTCACGGGTGCTCGTGCCCTGACACACCGTTCCCCGGCATCCCGTTGTTCCCCGGCATCCCGTTCCCCGGCGCCTCGCGCTCCGGTGCCCCGTTCCCGGGTGCGGCGTCCCCCACGGCCCGCTCGCCTTCGGTCCGTTCCCCCGCGGCCCGCTCGCCTTCGGCCCGTCCGCCCTCGGTCCGGCGCGTACCGCGGATCCGCCGCCACAGCCCCGGGACCGCGCTGACCAGGACGGTGAGACCGATCGCCGCCACGACCCCCTGCCACGGCTCGGGGAAGAGCGAGCCGCCCAGGATCCCGATCAGCTGGTAGGTCGCCGCCCAGGCCAGGCAGGCCGCCGCATCGGCGCGGACGAACCGGCGCAGCGGCATCCCGGAGAGCAGGCACGCCAGCATCACCGGGATCCGGCCCGCCGGCACCAGCCGGGACAGCACGAGCACCGACACCTGATGGGTCTCGAGCCGCTCCTGGGCCTGGGCGAGCCGCTCCGGGGTGACCCGGCCGCGCAGCGCGGCCAGCCACCGCGAGCCGTTGCGGGAGCGGATCCCGCGCTGCCCCAGCCAGTACAGCGCCGTGTCGCCGAGGAACGCCGCGCTCGCGGACACCAGGAAGACGTGGAGCAGCGCCACGGGCGAGGTCTGGTGGAAGGCGACCACCGCGGCCGAGCTGACGATCGCACCGGTCGGCACGATCGGCACCAGCGCGCCGAGCGCCACCAGCAGGAACAGCGACGGATAACCGACCGCCTGCTGCGTCGACTCCGGCGGCAGCTCCCGCACCGCCGTGACCATGCCGGTGAACCCACCGATCACCGGGCGACCTCCGGGCGCACCCGCTCGCCGTGGCCGAGCAGGTGCACCGCCACCTTCGGCGCGAGCCGCGCCGCGTGCCGCACGAACTCGTCCCCCGGGGCGTGGAACTCGTGCGGCCGGACCCCGTCGAGCCCGATCGGCCAGTACGTGCCGTAGTGCACCGGCACCGCCGCCGCGGGGGAGAGCGCGGCGAGCGCCTCGGCCGCGCGCGCCGCGTCGAGATGGCCGTGCCCGAGGTACGGACCCCAGCCACCGACCGGCAGCAGCGCCACGTCGACCGGCCCCACCGCGTCCGCCATCCCGTCGAACAGGCCGGTGTCCCCGGCGAAGTACGTCCGTGCCTCGCCCTCGACGACGAACCCCAGCGCGGGGGCGCGGTGCGGCCCGACCGGCAGCCGGCGCCCGTCGTGGAGCGCCGGAACGGCCCGTACCGTCACGCCCTCCACCGTCACCGTGTCACCGGGCTCCACCTCGGTCAGCCGCAGCCCGTTCGCGCCGAGCCTGCGCAGTCCCGGTACGGCGGCGGGCGCCCCGCGCGGCACGAGGATCCGTGTCCCGGGCGCGAGCAGGGCGAGCGAGGGCAGATGGAGATGGTCGGCGTGCAGGTGCGAGACGAGGACCGCCTCGGCGCGGGCGGCCCCCGGCGGCGGCAGGGCGCCGCGCCGACGGCGCAGATGGGCGAGCCGGCGTGCGAACAGCGGGTCGGTGAGGAAGCGGACCCCGGAGTCCTCGACCGTGCAGGTCGCGTGACCCCACCAGGTGACCTCCACCGGCATGCCGCCTTCCGTCCTCGGGGCCGCGGCCGCCGCGCCCGATGTCCGCGGCCGTTCCGTAACTCCGTTAACGAGGGTAAATGTCCGGAGCGTGCTCCGGAGGATGTTCGGCCGTCCGGTTCCCCAGTAGGGTCGGTCCATGGACGACGTTCGGGTGGCGGCGATCGCCAGCCTCACCCCGCTCGAAGAGCTGGACAGCGACCCCTTCCTTGTCGACACGCGCGGCCAGCACGCGATCTGTGCGCGCTGGGCCGACGACATGGGGTACGTGGTCGCCCGCCGGCTGCTGTTCTACGGCATCCGGCCCGACCACGAGGCCCTGTGGGCGGACGTGGAGGCGGGGGCGGTCGACCTCTTCGTCGCCGCCAACGAACGGGTCCTCGCCCGCGCGCTGACCTCCGTGCCCGAATTCCGCGCCGAGTGCGAGCGGCGCGGGGTGCGGGTGGAGACCGTCCGCCCCGACGAACCGGCCTATGACGCGGCGGCCAAGGCCGGTGTCCACCGGCGGCTCTCCATGCCGACCGCGGGCTACGACGGCTCCTGACCCGCCGCCGGCCGACGCGGACCTGACACACCCGGGCAGCCCGCCGTCACCCGTTCACCGGCCCCGTCGTGGGCGTTGTGCCACGCTTGGGGCAGGTAACGGGCGAAAGGTGAAGCGGGCGTGGGTGACGGGCGATGGGGTGGCGCCGAACGCTGGCGGTCCGCGGGCAGGACAGTGGCGCGGGTGGTCGCGGTCTGGGCGGTGTCCACCCTCACGATGCTGGCCCTCGCCGGGCTGCTGCCCGACTTCGAGCTCCAGTCCGCCGACGGCGACAGCCTCACGAGAACGGCCCTCACCGCCGCCACCGCCGCGGGCGCCTTCGGTCTGCTCGGCGCGCTGGTGTGGCCGCTGATCGTCCGGGCCCTGCTGCTCGTCCCGGCCCTCGTCCTCGGCCTGCTCGTCTTCTTCCTCAACGGCTCGATGCTGCTCGTCGCGCTCTGGCTGATCCCCGACGGGCGAGGCGCCGCCGACCCCGAGACGGCCGTCGTGGTCGCCGCCGTCATGTCCGCCGTCGCCTCCGCCACCTCCACGGCCCTCGCCGTCCGCGACGACGACGCCTACCGCCGTCGGCTCTACCGGCTCACCGGCCGCACCCGGCCGCGCGACCCCGGCGACCCGCCGGAAGCCGACCCCGGGACGGTCTTCCTCCAGCTCGACGGCGTCGGCCACCACGTGCTGCGCGGCGCCGTCGCCGACGGCCTCATGCCGACCGTCGCCGACTGGCTGGACACCGGCCACCGGCTCACCCCCTGGCGGACCGACTGGTCCAGCCAGACCGGCGCCAGCCAGCTCGGCATCCTGCACGGCTCCAACGAGGACGTGCCCGCCTTCCGCTGGTACGAGAAGGACACCGGCCGGCTCATGGTGTCGAACCGTCCGGCCAGTGCCGTGGAACTCCAGCGACGCGCCGTGCGCCGCACCGGCGACGCCGGACTGCTCACCGTCGACGGCGCCTCCCGCGGCAACCTCTTCAGCGGCGGCGCCGACCAGCTCGCGCTCGTCCTGTCGATGGCCGCCCGGCGCGGCAGGCGCAACCGCTCCCGGGCCGGCTACTTCGCGTACTTCTCCGATCCGGCCAACGCCGTCCGCACCGCCGGATCGCTCGTCACCGAGTGCGTCCGCGAGATGTACCAGTCGACCCGGGCCCTGCTGCGCCGCGAGACCCCGAGGGTGTCGCGCGGCGGCACGTACCCCTTCGTCCGCGCCTTCGCCACCGTCGTCGAGCGGGACGTCGTCGTCTCCGCCGTGATGGGCGACATGCTGGCCGGACGCACCGCCGTCTACGCCGACCTCGTCGCCTACGACGAGGTCGCGCACCACTCCGGCCCGCACGGCCGCGACACCGACCAGGTCCTGCGCCGCCTCGACCGCGCCATCGCGCTCATCGCCACCGTCGCCGAGCACGCCCCGCGGCCGTACCGGATCGTGCTCCTCTCCGACCACGGGCAGAGCCCCGGCGAGACCTTCGAAGGGGCGTACGGGCTGACGCTCAAGGACCTCGTACGGGCCGGGTGCGGGCTTCCCGTGCCGCGCCGGGTGCGGCGCACCCGCTGGGGGCACCCCCTGACGGAGTCCGGGGGAGGTTCGGAGGCGCGGGACGCGGCCCGCGACGCCCTGCGCAGCGCCCTGCACCGGCCGGTGGACGAGACCGTCGAGACGGCGCGGGAGCTGCCCGCGCGGCCGTCCGAACCGCTGGTCCTCGCCTCGGGCAACCTCGGCCTGGTCTCCTTCCCCGACGTGCCCCACCGGATGACCCGCGAGGAGATCGAACGGCGCCACCCGGCGCTCCTGCGCACCCTCGCGAACCATCCGGGCATCGGCTTCGTGCTCGTCGCGAGCGCCGAGCACGGCTCCGTGGTGCTGGCCCGCGACGGCGTCGAGGTGCCGGTCGACGAACTCGTGGACGGAGGGCCGCTCGCCGTCTTCGGACGGGGCGCGGCGGCGGCGGTACGGCGCACCGACGGGTTCCCGCACGTCGCCGACATCATGGTCAACTCGATGTACGACCCCGCGACCGGCACCGTGCACGCCTTCGAGGAGCAGATCGGCTCGCACGGCGGGCTCGGCGGCGAGCAGTCCCACCCCTTCCTGCTGTCCCCGCCGGACCTCTCGCCGCCCGTCGACACGGGGGAGGAACTGGTCGGCGCGGAGCGGGTGCACCACGTACTGCGGCGCTGGCTCCGCGAGTCCTCCGGCCCGCAGGTGCCGCTGGAACTCTCCCCACCCGCGAGCGCACCGGAACCCCTTCTGCCCGTCGACGACCCCGTCGTACCGGACACCAACCACTGACTCCTCGTCCCGCCCACGGTGATCCCGGCCCACCGACGGCGCGCGCGACGACCACGGACAACGGGCCCTGGCCGCCGGTGGGGCCGGACGCCGGACTCCTGGCCCCTGGCCCCGGGTGGGGTCGGACGCCGGGCCTCTGGCCCCGGCGGGGTCGGATGCCGGGCGCGGCCCGGGTGGGTGGGGACGCAGGCCCTCTGCCTCTGGCCCCCGGGTGGGGTCGGACGCCGGGCCCCTGGCCCCTGCGGGGCCGGTCCCCCCACTCCACCGCCGGGGCGGTGAATCCGGTGCCCCCGCTGTAGGCCGCCCGGGCGGAACTCGGGTCCCGACCGCCGCCCGGGCACCCGGACGGGGCAGTACGGATCTCCGTGAGCCCCGCGTCCGGACCGACCGCCGCACCCGCCTCCCCGGCGGGGCGCCGGGTGCGCCCGGAGCGGGCCCGGCACCGCTGGATCGCGCTGCTCCTCGTCCTCGCCGCGCTGTTCGGCGCCGGGGCCGCGGCTGCCCTGTCCGGCGGGGGCGCCGAGCTTCGTACAGCCTCCGCCTCCGCTGCTTTCCTGGCTCCGCCGGTCTCGCCGGTCTCTTGGGGCTCGCTGGTCTCCCCGGGACCTCCGGCTCCGCCGGCATTCCCCGACTCCCCAGTGCCTCTGGGATCTCCGGCTTTCCCGGGATCTCCGATCCCTCCGGCATCCTCGGTCCCTCCGGGCTCCCCGGCTTCCCCGGGCTCCCCGGCTTCCCCGGGCTCCCCGGCTCCCCCGGGATCTCCCGTCTCGCCAGGCTCCCCTGCCTCCCCTGCCTCTCCTGCCTCTCCTGCCTCTCCTGCCTCCGACCCGGGCGGGGAGACCCACGATCTGGCCTCCACCGAGGCCGGGCTCCCCGGCCGGACGCGTCGGCATCGCAGGGGGCTGCGCCCGGACAGGACCGGACTCCGGCCGCATGGCGCCCGCGGGTGCCGGGGGACGCCCGTTCCCGACGTCCCCGCTCCGCGCGGTGACGCCCTCCGGCGCGTGGTGATGCGCTGCTGAGAGGCACGTGCCTTCGCAGCCGAACGACGTCACCATCCCCCGCACCGCGAGGAGTTCCGTCATGCCCGTCGACCCGTATGCCGTCCTTCAGGCCCTCCTGCGAGCGGAGGCGTCGCGCGCCCAGCGCGCCGACCGCTCCACGGCCGAACCGCCCGCCCCGGCACCCGCTCCCGCCCCCGAGTCGCGCGCACCCCGCGAGAACCCGCCCCGCTGAACCACCGGGCCCGCGTCCGGCCGGGTTCAGGGTCGGGCCGGGCCCCGCGTCCGGCACTCGTCGACCGCCGGGCGGTCCGGCGCGCCGACCCGGGCCAGGGCAGGGGCCGGGTTCAGGCCGGTTCCGGTGCCCCGACGGGTGTCGCGGTGCGGCGGGAGTGCAGACCGACGAGGGCTGCCGCGGCGGTGGCGAGGGCGGTGAGGGCGAGGAGGGCGGGGACCAGGGCGACCACCGGGCCGGCGGCGAGGCAGCAGACGCCGCCGACGGCGAGCGCGGTGGGGCGGCGGCCCGAGGTGCGCAGGACGATGGCGGCGGCGCCGAGCAGGAAGATGCCGACACCGCCGGTGAGCGACCAGGCCACGACGCCGTGCAGGGGTTCGGCGAGACCGTAGTGGCCGGTGTCGGCGACCTGCTGGAGGACCTTCTTCATCCCGAGCGCGCACAGGACGACGCCGGCGACCAGCGGAAGGTGCAGGAAGGTGTAGACGTCGCGGGCGAAACGGGTGCGGTCGTCGCCGTCGAGGGACGTGAGGTGGTGTTCGGCCGCCTCGCCGAGCTGGCGGAAGTACAGCCGCCACAGCCCGGCCGCGAGGAGCAGTCCGGCGGCCGAGGCGCCGAGGACGGCGTAGGTGAGGGGGAAGTCGGAGACGCCGACGCCCATCGCCACGATGGACTCGCCGAGCGCGATGATGACGATGAGTCCGTGGCGTTCGGCGAAGTGACCGGGGGAGTTGACGCGCCAGCCGGAGGATCCGGTGACGTAGACGCCGCCGTAGTCGATGGCCACGGCCCCCAGCCACAGGAGGAGCTGGATGCGGCCGCTGTACGCGCTCCCGATGAGCAGCAGCACCAGCGGCGGTGCCACCGACACCATGGCGGTGCGCCGCAGGGTGGCGCGCAGGCCGGGGTCACCCGGGCTGGAGATCCAGTACGAGGTGAGGTGGAGGATGCGGACCGTCCCGTAGCAGAGTACGAAGAGCAGGGGCGCCGACAGCCCGCCGGGCGTGTCCGCGAAGACATGGGGCACCGCGAGCGACACGATCAGGACCGTGGCCATCACGGTGACGAGGACGGCGAACACAGCGCCGGAGTCGGCCCGTACGACGTTCCCGAGCCACGCGAAGCAGCACCAGCACCACCAGAGCAGCGCCAGCACGACCATGCCGCCGACCATCCGCACCGGCGACGGCGCGGCCGCCATCAGGGCCGTGACCTGCGTGATCGCGTACACGAACACCAGGTCGAAGAAGAGTTCCGCGGGCGTCACCTTGTGGTCGTCCGCGGTGGCCACCATCCGGGCCCGTTCCCTGTTCCACGCCATCGCTGTCTCCCCCTCCGGGGGACCGGTCCCGGCCACCCCGGCGCGAAGAATACCCACGGCCGCCCGCCGGCGGCACGCTGTCCGAACTCCGGCACCACGTAAGGCATCACGCCCCGCCCCGGACTTCCTTACCTCCGGGGTAATCGACCCCCCGGGCGGTGGACGGCATGCTCGTGGACACCGGAACCCGGGCGGCGCACTCCGACCGGGCTCCGGGTCCACGACCAGCACGAACGTCCCCCTTGGAGGGTGATCCGTCATGTCCCAGGCTCTGCTCGCCGGTCTCGCCCGCACCACCCGGCCCCAGTCGGCGGTGCGTCGGTTCCTCGCTCTCGACGCCGTCGTGACGGGGGCCAACGGGATCGCGTACCTGGCCGCGTCCGGTCCCCTCGGGGAACTGCTCGGGGTGGACGCGGGCCTGCTGTTCGAACTCGGGTTGTTCCTCACGGCGTTCGCCGCCGGGGTGGCCTGGCTGGCGAGCCGTCCGGAGCCGTCGGCGCTCGCCGTGAAGGCGGTCGTGGACGCCAACGTGCTGTGGGCCGTGCTGAGCGTCGTCGCCCTGGTCGCCTGGCTGGAGCCGACCACCGCGGGCCTGCTGTGGACGCCGATGCAGGCGGCCACCGTCGCCGGGTTCGCCGGCCTCCAGTGGGCGGCGCTGCGGGCCGCTACGCGCTGAGCGACCGGAGGTACGCGACCGTCGCCGGGTCGGCCGGGAGGAACGTCTCGATGGCCAGCTCGGCGACCGTCACGTCCATCGGGGTGTTGAACGTCGAGATCGACGACACGAACGACAGGACCTGCCCGTCGTGCGCGATCCTCATCGGCAGCGCGAAGTACGGATACGGCTCCTCCGCGGGGGAGTCGTCGGCCTCGGCGCCCGGCGGCAGCGGATACGCCGCCACCTCCTCGTACAGCGCACGCAGCGACTCCGAACGCGCCAGGGCGATCTGACGCTCCATCTGGGCGAGCAGGTGTCCTCGCCACTCCCGCAGGTTCAGGATCCGGGGGGCCAGACCCTCGGGGTGCAGGGTGATCCGCATCGCGTTCAGGGGCGGCGTCAGCAGGTGCTCCGGCAGCCCTTCCAGGAGCAGCCCGATGCCCCGGTTGGCGGCCACCACCGTGTACGAGCCGTCGACCACGAGCGCGGGAAACGGGTCGTACCCCTCCAGCAGCCGCTCGATGCCCTCCCGCAGCGTCTCCAGCCGCGGGGCGTCGAGCGGCGACTCCGTGTACCGGGGGGCGTACCCGGCGGCGAGCAGCAGCGCGTTCCGCTCCCGCACCGGCACGTCCAGGTGCTCGGCGAGCCTCAGGACCATCTCCTCGCTCGGCCGGGACCGGCCCGTCTCCACGAACGAGATGTGCCGCGCGGACGAGTCGGCACGCAGCGCCAGCTCCAACTGGCTCAGCCTCCGCTGCTCACGCCACCCGCGCAGCAACGCCCCCACACCCGTGTCGCTCACGACAGTCGTCATGGCCAGACGGTATCCCAGAGGGGGACCCCGGGTACCTTTCCCCCAGGGCCCCTGTCCGTCACCCCGCACCACCCGACCGGAGGGAGCACCGCCGTGCCCACACAGCCGCTGTCGCAGAAGGAGATCGAGGACCGACTGCGGGAGCTTCCGGGCTGGTCCGCCGACGGCGACCGCCTCTCCCGCACGTACCGGCTCGCCGACCACTTCGCCGCGACCGCCCTCGTCGTCCACGTGGCCCGGATCCAGCAGGAGCTCGACCACCACTCCGACCTCACCCTCGGCTACAACTCCGTCGCCCTCTCCGTGAACACCCATTCCGCCGGCGGCGCCGTCACGGAGAAGGACTTCGAACTCGCCGAGCGCGTCGAAGGGATCGCCCCCGGCCACGGCGCCCACTGACCACCCGTCGGCCACCCGCCGGAGCGCCCATAGGATCACCGGCATGGCGAACACCCTGCTCGACTACGAGGCCGAGGCGGCGCACTACGACCGTACCCGGGGCGGAGTGCCCCGGGCCCGGGCCGCGGCGGAGGCCGTCCTGTCCCTCGTGCCGCCCGGCGCCCGCACCCTGCTCGACCTCGCGTGCGGAACCGGCCTCGTCACCGAACGGCTCGTCAGGCCCGGCCTGAGCGTGTACGGCGCCGACGCCGCCCACGCCATGCTGCGGGTGGCCGAGGGACGCCTCCCCGGCCGGACCGTGCGCGCCGACGCGCGACGACTGCCGCTGCCCGACGCCGCCGTGGACGCGGTCAGCGCCGTCTGGCTGCTCCATCTCGTCCCCTTCGCGCCGGAGATCGTCGCGGAGGCGGCCCGGGTGCTGCGCCCCGGCGGCGTCCTGATCGCCACCGTGGACAAGGACGCCGCCCACGACGTCGGCAGCGACATCGACGCGATCCTCCGCCCGCGGCGCTCCGCCCACGTGGGCTCCGACACGTCCGCCCACATCACCGCGCACGCGGCCCTGCACGGCCTCGCCCCCACCCCCGGCGCCGACTTCACCGGCCACGGCCAGGGCAGTTCCCCGCGCGACACCCTCCGTAAGCTGCGCGGCGGCTACTACGCCTCCTGGTTCCGCGGGGACGCGGCGGACATCGAAGCCCTCGCCGCCTCCCTCGCGGCCCTCCCCGACCAGGACCGCCCCCGCGCCGACCCGCGCTACCGGCTCGCCCGCTTCGTCCGGCGCGGCTGAACTCCCGTACCGCGGCCAGGATCGGCCGGGCCGAAGCCTGCTCTCGACAGGCCGCGTCCCGACCGTTCCCGGACCGTGGCGCGGGGGCACGCCCCGAGCGTGCTCAGGCCGCCGGGCCGCCCCAGGTCTCCGAAGCGAACGCGGCGAAGGAGCGCGGCTCGCGGCCCAGGATCCGCTTCACGCCGTCCGTCGCGGAGGCGTTGTGGCCGTCGAGGAGCGTCGCGAACAGGGCGGCGAGCCACTCCGCCTCCGGGGCCGACAGGCCGAAACCGGCGAGCATCGCGGCGTAGTCGGCCTCGGAGACCGGCAGGTAGGCCACCGGGCGCCCCGAGGCGCGGGAGATCTCGGCCGCCACCTCGGCGAAGGCCACGGGCCGGGGGCCCGTCACCTCGTGCACCCGGCCGGCGTGACCGTCCGCCGTCAGGGTCTCCACGACGACGTCGGCGAGGTCGTCCGCGTCGATGAACGGTTCCGCCGTGTCTCCCGCGGGGAAGACGACCGCGCCTTCGGCGACCCCCTCCGCGAGGAGCCCCTCGGAGAAGTTCTGCGCGAAGAACGAGGCGCGTACGACGGTCAGTTCGGCTCCCGAGGCCGCCGCGCGCAGGGACTCCTCCGCCTGGACCGCCTCGGGCTCCCCGCGACCGGAGAGGAGGGTCAGCCGCCCTACGCCGTTCTCGACGGCCAGTCGGCCGAAGGTCTCCATCGCCTCGACCGCGCCCGGGGCCGCCAGGTCGGGGTAGTACGCCACGTACGCGGCGTCCGCGCCCCGCAGCGCGGGGGCCCAGGTCTCCGGGGCCTCCCAGTCGAAGGGCGTCGCTCCGGTGCGCGACCCGGCGCGGACCGTCGCGCCGCGCGCCGCGAGCCGTTCGGCCACCCGCCGGCCGGTCTTTCCGGTGGCGCTGGTCACCAGGACCGTCGCGGCGGGGGCGGTGGGTGCGGTCTGCGTGTTCTGCGTGTGCGTCGTCATGGCTCAAGACTCCCGCCCACGGGCGCCGTCGCCCATGCTCCGCCGTCTCACGGACCTACGCCTCCGTCTCACGGACCTACGCCTCCGTCTCACGGGCCCGCACGCTCTACCCTTGCGGACCATGGACGCACTCGCCGGACTCCTCGACGGGCCACGCGCCAAGGGCGCCTTCCTCCTCCGCATGATCATGGAGCCGCCGTGGTCCGTGCGGATCGAGGACGAGGCCCCGATCTGCCTGATGTGCGTCACCGAGGGCGAGGCGTGGATCGTCCCCGACACCGGGGAACCCGTCCTCCTG
Organism: Streptomyces sp. NPDC059534; assembly: GCF_042743475.1. Classification (NCBI taxonomy): domain Bacteria; kingdom Bacillati; phylum Actinomycetota; class Actinomycetes; order Kitasatosporales; family Streptomycetaceae; genus Streptomyces; species Streptomyces sp. NPDC059534. Next base: position 120,302 of record NZ_JBHWAQ010000004.1, on the reverse strand, counting down.
CGCCCCGGGGACATCGCCATCGCGCGCGGCCCGGAGCCGTACACCGTCGCCGACACCCCCGACGCCCCGCCCCGTGCCCGGATCGGCCCCGACGGCACCTGCACCACCCTCACCGGCGAGCCCCTCTCCCAGTCCATGCGGCTCGGCGTCCGCACCTGGGGCAACGCCCCCGACGGCGGCACCACGGTCCTCGTCGGCACCTACCTGATGGACGGCGAGGTCGGGCGCCGGCTCCTCGACGCCCTGCCGACGCTGGTGCACCTGCCCGCGGACGTGTGGAACTGCCCCCTCATGCCCTTCCTCGACGAGGAGATCTCCCGTGACGAGCCCGGCCAGAGCGTCGTCCTCGACCGGGTCCTCGACCTGCTGCTGATCGCCGCCGTCCGCGCCTGGTTCGCCCGGCCCGGCGCCGAGGCCCCCGCCTGGTACCGGGCCATGGGCGACCCGGTCGTCGGCCAGGCGCTCCGACTGCTCCAGAACGACCCCGCCCACCCCTGGACCGTCGCCTCGCTCGCCGCGAAGACGGGCGTGTCCAGGGCCGCGCTCGCCCGCCGCTTCACGACCCTCGTCGGCGAGCCGCCGATGGCGTACCTCACCGGCTGGCGGATCGCGCTCGCCGCCGACCTGCTGCGCGAGCCGGACGCCACGGTGGAGGCCGTCGCCCGGCGGGTCGGCTACAGCGGCGCCTTCGCCCTGAGCGCCGCCTTCAAGCGGGTCCGGGGGATCAGCCCGCAGGAACACCGGACCGCCCGGGAGTGACGGCACCGGGGTCGGGGCCCTGGACCTGCGGTCCGCGACCGGAGGCGCGAGGCCCGTGGTCCACCGGCCACGGGACCGGTTTGCCGTACCGGCAACATTTCTCGCGCTCCGGTCCGCCTCGTCGCACGCTGGGGCCATGACCCAGCATCGCGCATCCCAGCACGGCCCTTCGCACGGCGAGGGCGACGGCGGCCGGCACACCGACGCCGGCCCGCACACCGACGGCAGCCCGCACACCGACGGACACCGCCACACCGCAGGGCACGGGCACGGGCATGGTCACCACCACGACGGCACGCACCTGGACTGGAACGAGCTGGCCTCGCTCCTGGAACTGCAGGCCGAGATCGCGAGCCCGGCCTACGCGGACGCCGCCGCCTGGCTCGGCACCCTCGCCGCGGTGCCGGGGGTACGCCGGATCCTCGACGTCGGCAGCGGCCCGGGCGTGGTCACCAGCCTGCTCGCCGAGGCGTTCCCGGCCGCCGAGGCGGTCGCCGTCGACGGATCACCCGAGCTCCTCGCCCTCGCGCAGGCGCGCGCCGAGGTCCGGAGAATCGGCGCGCGCGTCAGCACCGTGCACGCCGAACTCCCCGAGGCGATCGGCTCGTTGGGGCGTGCCGACCTCATCTGGGCGGGCAACTCCATGCACCACATGGGCGACCAGGGCGCCGCGCTCGCGCAGTTCGCCGAACTGCTCAACCCCGGCGGCCTGATGGTCCTCGTCGAGGGCGGGCTGCCCACCCGTCATCTTCCGTGGCACATCGGGATCGGCCGGCCGGGCCTGGAGGCCAGGCTCGACGCCGCTCACGCGGACTGGTTCGGCGAGATGCGCGCCGAACTCCCCGACGCCAAGGACGAGCCGGACGACTGGCGGGCGCTCCTCGCCGGCGCCGGACTCACCCCCGCCGGCACCCGCACCTTCCTCACCGACGTCCCCGCGCCGGTGTCCCCGGTCGTCCGGGAGCTGGCCGTGGCCCACTACACACGCCTGCGGGAGGGCTGCGCCGGCCGGCTCGACGCGGACGACAAGGCGACGCTCGACCGGCTTCTCGACCCGGCGGACGCGCTGTCCCTGCACCACCGCACGGATCTGTTCCACCTGACGGCCCGCACGGTCCACACCGCCCGCAAGGGCTGACGGCGCGGCGCCCGGCGCCGTACGTCAGGACACCGGCTCCAGTCGCCACCACTGGAACGGGGAGTCGGTGTCCTCCCACTGCCGCACGTTGCCGCCGTCCTCCCGCGACGCGTCGGCGACCTCCAGGAACAGCCCGCTGACGAAGCTCACCAGGGCCACCGTCCCCGGCGACTGGAGGTCCTGCTCGATGATCCACTCCTGCGCGCCGAAGTTGTTCGCCTTCCACTGCTGGATGTTGGCGCCGTTCTCCGTGGACGCGTTCGCGACGTCGAGCCGCTTCCCGCTCGCCGCGTTGACGAGATGGTGGAGGCCGCCGCCGTTCGGCACGGGCGTGATGTGCCAGTGCTGTCCGGCGCTGCCGTTCTCGGTGCCCTGCTGTACGTTCGCGCCGCTGCGGCTGGACCCCTGGTACACCTCCAGCAGCAGCCCGCTGGCCACGTTCCGTACCCGGTAGAGGCCCTCCTCGACGGGTCCCGGAGCACCGCTCACCGTACCGACTCCTTCATTTCACCCGTCAGTTGGACGCGCGGCGCACGGGCCACGGGGTGGCCCCCGCGAGGCCGTCACCGACTCTACGTCCCGGGTACGACAGCGAGCCCGGCCTGACACCATGGGGCCGGTGACCGATTCCGATCTCCGTTCCCTGCTCGACGACCCCGCTCGGGTCCTGCGCCACGACCGCGCCGAGCTCCGCACCCGCATCGACGCCCTGCCGGAGGACGACGGCGGGGTGGGCCGCGAGGTGTTCACCCAGGCCGAAGCCGTCTTCGGCGGCGCCCACGTGACGTCCGCCGAGTTCGCTTCGTGGCTGCACTTCGCGGCGACCGTCCTCGGTCACCCCGCGTACGCGGAGCGGGTGGCGGCCGCCGAACCGGGGCTGCCGTGGCGGACGGTGTGGTCCTGGTGGCGGCCGGTCGGCGCCTACGAGGCCGAGCCCAACCTCAGCGGCGACCGCTCCGCCGAGATGTGCGAGGTCGACGGGACGCCGCTGCTCAAGGTCTGGGCCCTCTGGTGCCCGGACACCTGGTTCGACCCGGCCACCGGACAGGTCCGCCCCGCCCCCGCCGCCGCCCCCGCCGAGCCCCTGGACGAGGAGGAGCCCGACGGGCCCTGGCTGTTCGACGCCGACGAGGAGTCCTGGTCGCTGCACGCTCCCGACGGCTGGGAGGAGCCGGTCCCGCTGGCCGGCGGCCGGTACGTCTTCCACGACGCGCGCGGTGTCGTCGTCGTCGAACAGAACGACGCGGCCCTCGCCGACTGGCCGACGGGCGGCGCCGACGCGTCGGACCGGACACCGCCGGACGGCGGGCCGTGGTTCCGCCCCGGTACGAGGAACACCGCCGGCCCCCTCACCGCGGCCCGCCTCGACGGGGTGTTCGGGCCCGCCGGCGTCGTCCGGGTCCCGGCCGACGAGCAGCCCGCGGCCCTCACCCACGCCTCCACCCGGACCCTGCTCGCCGAGGCCGGCCTGCCCCGGCACTGGGCGGCCGGCGTCACGTCGTTCGCCGTGGCGGACGCCCTCCTCGGACCCGGCCCCGAGGGCCTGCTGAGCATCGGCTCGTTCGACCTCGGCTACTGCGACGCGGGGGAGGTCTTCCTCCATCCCGTGACCGGCGCGGTCGGCCTGCGCCAGCCGGACGGCAGCCACGGCCCCGGCGGCGACGCCGTCTTCCCGCTCGTCCGCGACCTGGACGCCTTCGTCCGGTTCCTGGAAGGCGTCCGCCGGTACATGGGCGCGTGCTGGGACCCGTACGAGGGGGAGGACGGCGTGAAGGCGTTCCTCCGGGCGATGGCGGAGGTGGACGCCGAGGCGCTGGCCGAGGGCGCGCCCGGCGCCGAGGTGTGGGAGCACCTCTTCGCCTCGGTCACCGAGCTGGGCGTCCACGGCTACTGAGCCGCCGCACCGCCGAGGCGGCGCGCCGCCCCCACCCCCTCCGTCTCCTTCAGGCGCCGACGTGGAACTCGGCCGGGTCGGGGCCGAGACGGCGGTTCTCGTCGAGGGCGGCGACCGCGGCCAGGTCCTCGGCGTCCAGCTCGAAGTCGAAGACGTCGATGTTCTCGCGGATCCGCGAGGGGGTGACCGACTTCGGGATCACCACGTTCCCCAGCTGGAGGTGCCAGCGCAGCACCACCTGGGCCGGCGTCCGGCCGTGCTTGCGGGCGATCGCGACGATCGCCGGGACCTCCAGGAGCCCGCGGCCCTGGCCGAGCGGCGACCACGCCTCGGTCGCGATGCCGAGCCGCGCGTGCACCTCGCGGGACGCCTGCTGCGACAGCTGCGGGTGGAGCTCGATCTGGTTGACGGCGGGCACGACCGACGTCTCGCCGATCAGCCGCTCCAGGTGCTCCGGCAGGAAGTTCGAGACGCCGATCGCCCTGGCCCGTCCGTCGGCGTGGATCTTCTCGAAGGCGCGGTACGTGTCGACGTACGCGTCCTTCGCCGGCACCGGCCAGTGGATCAGGTACAGGTCGACGTAGTCGAGCCCCAGCTTGTCGAGCGAGGCGTCGAAGGCCCTCATGGTCGAGTCGTAGCCCTGCTCGCTGTTCCACAGCTTGGTGGTGACGAAGAGCTCCTCGCGGGGGATCCCGGAGGCGGCGACGGCCCGGCCCGTGCCCTCTTCGTTCCGGTAGATCGCGGCGGTGTCGATCGAGCGGTAGCCGGCCTCCAGAGCGGTCGCCACGGCCGTCGCCGCCTCGTCGTCCGGCACCTGCCACACGCCGTAGCCCAGCTGCGGCATCAGGACGCCGTCGGCGAGGGTGATCGAGGGAACCTTGCTGTCCGTGCTCACGTGGAGTGGATCCTTACGTTGTCTCGGGTCGTGACGGCCGTACGCCCCTGCCGGCCGTACGGGCACTTCCCCCGTTCAACGATCACGGGCCGCTCCGCATTCCTGCGGGCGCGGCTCAGCCGTACAGTGCCTCGACCTCCGCCGCGTACGCCCGCTCGATCGCCTTCCGCTTCAGCTTCAGCGAGGGCGTGAGCAGGCCGTGCTCCTCGCTGAAGGGATGCGCGAGGATCCGGAACGTCCGGATCGACTCGGCCTGCGAGACCAGCGTGTTCGCCGCCACCACGCCCCGCCGGATCTCCGTCTCCAGGGCCGGGTCGCGGACCAGCTCGGTCGGCGCGAGCGGCGCCCGCCCCTGCATCGCGAGCCAGTGCTCCACCGCCTCCTGGTCGACGGTGACCAGGGCGGCGACGTACGGCCGGTCGTTGCCGACGACGATGCACTGGGCGATCAGCGGATGCGCCCGCACCCGCTCCTCCAGACCCGAGGGCGCCACGCTCTTGCCTCCCGAGGTCACCAGGATCTCCTTCTTCCGCCCGGTGATCGTCAGATAGCCGTCCGCGTCGAGGGCGCCGAGGTCCCCGGTGGCCAGCCAGCCGTCGTTGAGGACGGCGGCGGTCGCCTCCGGATTGTTGAGATAGCCCGAGAAGACCTGACCGCCGTGCAGCCACACCTCGCCGTCCTCCGCGATGTGCACCGTCGTCCCCGGGACCGGCTGCCCGACCGTGCCGTACTTGGTCCGCCCGGGCGGATTCGCGGTGGCGGCCGCCGACGACTCGGTCAGCCCGTACCCCTCGAAGACCGTGACCCCCGCGCCCGCGAAGAACAGCCCCTGCCGGCGGGCCATCGCCGAACCGCCCGACATCGCGTGCCGGAGCCGCCCGCCGAGGGCTGCCCGGACCTTCCCGTACACCGTCTTCTCGAAGAACTGGTGCTGGACGCGCAGCGCCGCCGACGGCCCGGGACCCGTCCCGAACGCCTTCTGCTCCACCGCCTCCGCGTACGCGACGGCCACCTCCACGGCCTTGTCGAAGGGGCCGGTCTTCCCCTCTCTCTCCGCCTTGCGCCGGGCCGCGCGGAAGATCTTCTCGAAGACGTACGGAACGGCCAGCACGAAGCTCGGCCGGAACGCCACCAGGTCCGGCAGCAGCTCCGCGGCCGCCATCACCGGCTGATGCCCCAGCTTCACGCCGCTCCGGACCGCAGCGACCTCCACCATCCGCCCGAAGACGTGCGCGAGCGGCAGGAACAGCAGCGTCGACGCCTCGTCCCCCGGCCGGGACCGGAACACCGGCTCCCAGCGCCCCACCAGCATGTCCGTCTCGAACATGAGGTTCGCGTGGGTGATCACACAGCCCTTCGGACGGCCGGTCGTCCCCGACGTGTAGATGACCGTCGCCACCGTCTCCGGGGTGACCGCCCGCCGGTGCCGGTGCACGACCTCCTCGTCGATGTCCGCGCCCGCCGCCGTCAGCTCGTCCACCGCGCCCGCGTCCAGCTGCCACAGCCGCTGGAGCCGGGGCAGCCGGTCGATCACCGAGCCGATCGTCATCGCGTGGTCCTCGTGCTCCACCACGCACGCCGTGACCTCGGAGTCGTACAGCGTCCAGAAGACCTGCTCGGCCGAGGAGGTGGGATAGACCGGCACGGGCTGCGCGCCCACCGCCCACAGCGCGAAGTCGAACAGCGTCCACTCGTAGCGGGTACGGGCCATGATCGCGACCCGGTCGCCGAACCGCACACCCTCCGCGATCAGCCCCTTCGCGAGCCCGAGGACCTCGTCCCGGAACCGCGCGGCCGTCACGTCCCGCCACTGCCCGTCCGGGCCGGGATCCTTCCGGCCGAACGCGATCCGGCCGGGCTCGGCGAGCGCGTGGTCGAACACGGCGTCCGCCAGACCGCCGACCTGAGGCGCCGCCTCGACGGGCGGCACGGTGAACTCGCGCACTGACCTGCTCCTCGGCGGCTCGATGGCTGGAAAAGCTCGTTGTCGCGCTCCGTACGGCGCGGGTGACGGTACCCCACCCGCCTGCCCGGCGGGAGGGCCTTCACCAAGCCGGGACATTCCGCGTTCTCACAGGTCAGGGCCGGTGAGGTGGCCAAGTCACGGGCACTCCGGGGCCGTTACGGACCGCGCGGTACGTCCACCCGGCGGGAATCTCCACGGAATCCATACCGGCCGCTCACGCGCGGGCCCCGCGCCGCCGCCTCCGGGGCGCCCCCGACCCCGCCGCACCGACCGGTCAGCGAGGCCGGTGCAGCCGGTCGCCGCCCGCGAGGATCGCCTCCGCCAGGGCGTCGGCCGCCTCCTGCACCGCCCCGCCCCGGCGCCCCGACCGCAGCACGAAGCCGACCTCGCCGAGCTCCGGCAGCCCGGCCCGGGCCGGTACGGGGACGAGCCCCGGCGGCACCAGGCCCCGCGTGTGCGCCATCACCCCGAGTCCGGCACGCGCCGCCGCGACGTTCGCGCTGAGGCTGGAACTCGTGCACGCGATCCGCCACGCCCTGCCCTGCGCCTCCAGGGCCTCCAGGGCCCGCGCCCGGGTGATCCCCGGCGGCGGGTAGAGGATCAGCGGCACCGGCCGGTCGGGGTCGAGCCGCAGCCCCGGCGCCCCGATCCAGACGAGCGAGTCCTCCCAGACGAGCCGGCCCCCGCTCTCCTCCCCGCGCCGCTTGGCGAGGATCAGATCGAGCCGGCCCGCCGCGAGCCGGGCCTGGAGCGTCCCCGACAGCTCGACCGTCAGCTCCAGGTCGACCTCGGGGTGCTCGCGCCGGAACGACTCCAGGATCTCCGGCAGTCGGGTCGTCACGAAGTCCTCCGACGCGCCGAACCGCAGCCGCCCGCGCAGCCGGGTCCCGCCGAAGAACGCGGCCGCCCGCTCGTGTGCCTGGAGGATCGTGCGGGCGAACCCGAGCATCGCCTCGCCGTCCTCCGTCAGCTCCACCCGGTGCGTGTCCCGGGTGAACAGCGGCCGGCCCGTCGCCTCCTCGAGGCGCCGCACGTGCTGGCTGACGGTCGACTGGCGCAGCCCGAGCCGGTCGGCGGCGCGCGTGAAGCTCAGCGTCTGGGCCACGGCGAGGAAGGTGCGCAGCTGGGTGGGCTCGTACACGGGTCGACGCTATCGCGGCCGGGTCCGTCGCTCATCACGAACGGCGATGACAGTCAGAGCGCTGTCCGGGATTCCCGATCACCGAGGCGTGGAGCAGGATGAGAGTGCGCCCCGCACGGAACCGCGCCACCCCAGCAGCGCACAGAGCAGTGGAGACCATGACCCGCCCCACCCCGCGCCGCACCGCCGGTCCCGCCGGCCCGGTCGGCCCCGGCCGCACCGCCCGCACGGGCCCGCGCCTGCCGTCCTGGCTGCCCGTCGACGGGTACGTCCTGGCGCTGCTGGGCACCGTCGCCCTCGCCGCGCTCCTGCCCGCATCCGGCGCGGCGGCGGACGTCGCCGAGGGCGCGTCGACCGGCGCCGTGGCCCTGCTCTTCTTCCTCTACGGGGCCCGGCTCTCCACCCGCGAGGCCCTCGACGGCCTCAGGCACTGGCGGCTCCACCTCACCGTCCTCGGCTGCACCTTCCTGCTCTTCCCCCTCCTCGGCCTCGCCGCGCAGGGCCTCGCTCCGACCGTGCTCACCCCCCAGCTCGCCGGCGGGTTCCTCTTCCTCTGCCTGGTGCCGTCCACCATCCAGTCGTCCATCGCCTTCACCTCGATCGCCCGGGGCAACGTGCCCGCCGCGATCTGCGCCGGCTCGTTCTCCTCACTCGCCGGCATCGTCCTCACCCCCCTGCTCGCGGCGCTCCTCCTCGGCAACAGCGCGGGCGGCCTCTCCGCCGACGCGCTCCTGAGGATCGTGCTCCAGCTGCTCGTGCCGTTCCTCGCCGGCCGGCTCCTGCGCCGCTGGGTCGGGGGTTTCCTCGTCCGCCACAAGAAGGCCCTGGGGTACGTCGACCGCGGTTCGATCCTCCTCGTCGTCTACACCGCCTTCAGCCAGGGCATGGTCGCCGGCATCTGGTCCCTCGTGACCCCCGCCCGGCTCGCCCTGCTGCTCGCCGCCGAGGCCGTCCTCCTCGCCGTGATGCTCTCCCTGACCTGGTACGGAGCCCGCCTCCTCGGCTTCGACCGGGCCGACCGGATCGCCATCCAGTTCGCCGGCTCGAAGAAGAGCCTGGCCGCCGGGCTCCCCATGGCCAGCGTCCTCTTCGGCCCGCACGCCTCGCTCGCCGTGCTGCCGCTGATGCTCTTCCACCAGATGCAGCTGATGGTCTGCGCCGTCATCGCGAAGCGCCGCTCACACGACGGGGAGCCCGCGGCTCCTCAGGCCGCCGCTTCCGCTTCCGCGGCTTCCGAGCCCGCCGCTCCCGGCTCGGCCGTTCCACCGGCCGCCGCCCCCGAACCCGTACCCGCCCCCGGTGATGCGACCGGCCGGTGACCCCGTGCGCCCCCTCCGTCGGCCGGATCACACCCCCGGCCGCCCCGCGATGATCATCGGGGCCGCTACGGTGCTCCCATGCCCGCACTCGATCCCGGCCGCACCGCGCTCGTCCTCGTGGACCTGATGGAACGCATCGTCGCGCTGCCCCTCGCCCCCCGCCCCGGCACCGACGTCCTCGCCGCGTCCGCCCGCCTCGCCGACACGTTCCGGGCCGCCGGCGCGCCCGTCGTCCACATCCGGGTCGAGCGGCCGAACGTCGACAGCCAGCCGCCCGGCAGCGAGCTCGTCGCCGACCTGGTCCGGGACGGCGAGTCCGTCGTCGTCAAGCGGACCATCGGCGGCTTCCAGGACACCGGGCTCCACCAACTGCTCTCCGGGTTCGGCGCCACCACGCTGGTCCTCGGCGGCATCGCCACCAACCTCGGCGTCGAGTCCACCGCCCGCGCCGCCTGCGACCTCGGCTACGACCTCGTCTTCGCCGAGGACGCGATGTCGGCCCTCACCGCCGACGAGCACCGCGCCTCCGTCGACCTCGACTTCCCGCGCCTGGGCACGGTCGCCCCCGTCGACGCGATCACGCTGGACGGCTTGGAGTGACCCCGGTCCCGATACGGTACGGGGCCCGCCCCTGCTCGCTCGTCGTCTGCCGCGGCTGCTGCTGCGGCGACGCCCGCAAGAACCCCGGCACCGACCACGCCGGCCAGCTCGCCCGCCTCCGCGCGGCCGCCGCGGCCTCCGGTGGCCGGCTCGTCGTCCGTACCAGCGACTGCCTCGGACCCTGCGCCCAGGCCAACATCGTCGTCGTCCAGCCCTCCACCGAGGGCCGTCGGCGCGGCGGACGGGCCGCATGGATCGGCTTCACCCTGGACGAGGACTGCCTCGACGACATCCTCGGCTGGACCGCGGCCGGCGGCCCGGGCCTCGCCCCGCCCCCGGCCACCCTCGCCCTCCAGATGATCGACCCGCCGAAGAACTGAGCCCGGCCGGATCACGGCCCCGCCGGACGGTGACACGGCCCGGGGCCGGGCCGCGTCGCACGGTCGTCGGGTCCGGCCCCGGGCCGCGTCACACGGCGGTCAGGCCGGTCCCGGGTCGCGTCACATGGCGGTCAGCCGGTACCAGGCCGCGTCACACGGCGATCCGGTGCTCTCCCGCGTACACGTTCATGTTGGGCCCGCGCAGGAAGCCCACCAGGGTCAGGCCCGTCTCGGCGGCCAGGTCGACGGCGAGCGAGGACGGGGCGGACACGGCCGCGAGCACCGGGATGCCGGCCATCACGGCCTTCTGCGCCAGCTCGAACGAGGCCCGCCCCGACACGAGCAGCACCACCCGCTCCAGCGGCAGCAGCCCCTCCCGCAGGGCCCGCCCGACCAGCTTGTCCACGGCGTTGTGCCGGCCGACGTCCTCCCGTACGTCGAGCAGCTCGCCGTCCTCGGTGAACAGCGCCGCCGCGTGCAGCCCGCCGGTCGTGTCGAAGACCCGCTGCGCCTCCCGCAGCCGCTCGGGCAGCCGGGAGAGCAGCTCGGGGGCGAGCCGCACCGGGGGAGTGTCGGCGATCGGGAAGCGCGCCGTCGTGCGGACGGCGTCCAGGCTGGCCTTCCCGCACAGGCCGCACGACGAGGTCGTGTAGACGTTCCGCTCCAGGCTGATGTCCGGGACGGCCACCCCCGGGGCCAGCTGGACGTCCACGACGTTGTACGTGTTGCCGCCGTCGTCCGTGGCCCCCGCGCAGTACACGATGTTCCGCACGTCCGAGGCGGCCGCGAGGACCCCCTCGCTCACCAGGAACCCGGCGGCGAGCGCGAAGTCGTCCCCCGGGGTGCGCATGGTGATCGCGATCGGGCGCCCGTTCAGGCGTATCTCCAGCGGCTCCTCGGCCACCAGGGTGTCGGGCCGTGCGTTGACCGCACCGCCACGGATCCGCAGCACACGCCGTCGCTCGGTGACCCGACCCATCGTGACCGTTCTCGATTCTCTCCGCAGTGACGGCCGGGAAGGCCCCGGCCGGGCCATTCTCCTCCACCCGCACCGGGTCCACACCCGGTCCCGCGGCCGTTCGGGAGCCGGTCCCCACCTGGGTCGTTGTCACGGTCGGCCAAGCAGTACGGGGGAATCTTGGTGGTTTACGTCATCGGTTACCCATCAGTCGCTGGCAAGACTGGGGGGTCCTGCCGTACGAACGAACCACCTAGGGGGTCCCTGGCATGACGGGCACTCGCATCGCCGCGCTCGGGCACTACCAGCCCGCCAAGGTGCTGACCAACCACGACCTCGCGGAGATCGTCGACACCGACGACGCGTGGATCACCAGCCGGGTCGGCATCCGCACCCGGCACGTCGCCGGGCCCGACGAGCCGGTCGACGAGCTCGCCGCGCACGCGGCGGGCAAGGCCCTCGCCACCGCCGGCCTCACCCCCGACGACATCGACCTCGTCCTCGTCGCCACCTCCACCGCGATCGACCGCTCCCCGAACACGGCCGCGCGCGTCGCCGCCCGCCTCGGCATGACGTCGCCCGCGACCATGGACCTCAACGTGGTCTGTGCCGGCTTCACCCACGCCCTGGCCACCGCCGACCACGCGGTACGGGCCGGCGGCGCCCACCGGGTCCTGGTGATCGGTGCCGACAAGATGACCGCCGTGACCGACTGGACGGACCGCACCACCTGCGTCCTCACCGGCGACGGCGCGGGCGCCGCGATCGTCGAGGCCGTCGAGGACGCGGACGCGGGCGACGAGCCCGGCATCGGGCCGGTCCTGTGGGGCTCGGTCCCCGAGATGGGCCACGCCGTCCGCATCGAGGGCACCCCGCCCCGCTTCGCCCAGGAGGGGCAGGCCGTGTACCGCTGGGCCACCCAGCAGCTGCCCGCGCTCGCCCGCAAGGCATGCGAACGCTCCGGCATCGCCCCCGAGGAGCTCGCCGGCGTGGTCCTGCACCAGGCCAATCTGCGGATCATCGAGCCGCTCGCCGCGAAGATCGGCGCCGTCAACGCCATCGTCGCCCGCGACGTCGTCGACTCCGGCAACACCTCGGCCGCCTCCATCCCGCTCGCCCTCGCCAAGCTCGTCGAGCGCGGCGAGCTCCCCTCCGGCGCCCCGGTCCTGCTCTTCGGCTTCGGCGGCAACCTCTCGTACGCGGGTCAGGTCGTCCGCGTCCCCTGACGCGGCCCCGGCACTCCGCCTCCCGGCGGCCGCCCGGTCCGCGCGCCGCCGGGAGACCGTGCCGCGCGCGGCCTCCGAGCCCGGCCACCACGCGCGGCCTCCGCGCCCGGCCTTGGCGCCCCGCACGGCCCCGTGCTCCGTTCGGCGGAGCCCGGTGGCGGCGCGCCGGGGGCGGACCTAGCTTCGATCACGGTGAGGGTCGTTTCGCCTCGGACACGGAATCGCTCCGCGTCCGAACCCTCGCGTGAACCGGAGGACCGTCCATGCGCGCGATACGTGCCGCTTCCGCCGCCCTGCTCAGCGCCGTCGCCGTGGTCACGGTCGCGCCCCTCGCCCTGGCGGACGAAGTCGACCGGAACATCACGTCGTTCGGCTTCTCCGTCACCCCCGCGACGATCGCCCCGGGCGGCACCGTCACCCTCACCTCCGACGGCTGCGAAGTGCCGTCCGTGACCGTCACCTCCGGTGTGTTCGACACCGTGACCCTCACCGAGGGCCGCTCGGGCAACGCGACCGTGGACGTCGACGCCAAGGCCGGCACCCAGTACGAGATCACCTTCGACTGCAAGGGCGAGCGCGGCACCACCACCCTCACCATCGCCCAGGGCGAGCCCCGCCCGAAGCCGGACGGACAGGACACCGACCTGCCCGCCGGCGCCCACAAGGGCGTGAAGGCCGGCTTCGGCACCGCCTCCGCCACCGGCTCCGAAGGACTCGGCACCACCGAGGTCGTCACCGGCGCCCTGCTCATCGCCGGCGCGCTCGGCGCCGCCGTCGCCCTCACCCGCCGCCGCGCCTGACCGCCGGGACCAGGGGGACCTGAAACGGCCCCTCCGCCCCGGTATGACGAGGTCCGGGACGGAGGGGCGCCACCATTGCGGGACGCTGCCGAGGAGGGCGGGACGTGGGGCGGTCGGACGCCACGACGCGGTCGGACGAAACGGCACGGCCGGGTGACAAAGCGCGCTGGGGTGAAGAGGCGTGGTCAGGCGAGAAGGCCCGATCGGACGAACGGGCCCGGTCCCACGGCCCCGCACACCACCGCGCCGGACGCCACGGCGCCTGGGGCGTCATCGCCGTCGTCCTCCTCGTCGGCGTCCATCTCGTACGCGGCGGTACGGACGAGCTCCGCGCCGACGGTCCACCGCAGCCCCTCGCCGCGGCCGCCCCCGACGGCGCCACCCGCGCCGGCACCTCCGCGCTCACCCCCGTCTCCGCCCCCGACCCGCTGCCCCCCTCCACCCCGCTCCGGGTCCGTGTCCCCGCCGTCCGCATCGACGCGCCCGTCACCGACGTCGGACTCGACGCCGACGGCTGGATCGAAGCCCCGCCCCCCGAGGGCAACCGGCTCGCGGGCTGGTTCACCGGCGCGGTCACCCCCGGCGAGCGGGGCACCGCCGTCGTCGTCGGCCACGTCGACACCCCCGGCGGCCGTGCCGTCTTCTACGACCTCGGCGCCCTCGCCAAGGGACACCGCGTCGAGATCGACCGACGCGACGGCCGCACCGCCGTCTTCGCCGTCTACGGCGTCGAGGTCGTCCCCAAGGCCGCCTTCCCCGCCGCCCGGGTCTACGCGGACTCCGGCCACCCCGAGCTACGCCTCATCACCTGCGGCGGCGCCTTCACCGAGGCCGACGGCTACACCGGCAACGTCGTGGTCTCCGCCCGCCTCGTCACCGTCCGCTGACCACCCCCGACCTGACGGACTCCCCCCGCCCCATTGGCCTGGACCACGCCACCGTCGCCAAGGTGGCCCCACGGAGCCGGCGTCGGGGGGCGTCGAGCTCCCACACCCCACCGCGGCCGCCCGCAGCCCTCCTCGCCGGGCCGCCCCGCGCAGCCCCCCACCCCCTCCACCAGGCACTTCACGGCATTCCCCCTCTCCACTCCCCACGCTGCGCTCACGCTCGACGACAGAACGTGAACCCAGCCGGACAATTCGTCCGGAATCCCGCGCGGCCCCCTCCCTCCACCCCACTGACCACGGGAAACGCTGGTGAACGGCACCTCAAACCCCTGGTAGAGTTACATCTGTCGCCGCGAGGGAAACCGCAAAGCGACAGACACCTAGTCCGGGTGGCGGAATGGCAGACGCGCTAGCTTGAGGTGCTAGTGCCCTTTATCGGGCGTGGGGGTTCAAGTCCCCCCTCGGACACCACACGAAAGTGCCGGTCGATCTCGAATCGACCGGCACTTTTCGTATGCCCGCCGACGGGTCGGCGGGCACCCAGGGCGGGGGCGGGAGGCCCTTATCCTGGGGAAATGAGCGAGAACCTTCCCCCGTGTCCCCAGTGCTCCAGCGAGTACACCTACGAGATGAACAGCCTGGTCGTGTGCCCGGAGTGCGGCCACGAGTGGGTGCCGGGCGCCGAGGGTGACGCGGACGCGGAGGCGGGCGGGGAGCGGGTCGTCAAGGACGCTGTCGGCAACGTGCTCAGCGACGGGGACACGGTGACGGTCGTGAAGGCCCTGAAGGTGAAGGGGAATCCCTCCGGGATCAAGGCCGGCACCAAGGTGCGCAACATCCGACTGGTCGACGGTGTCGACGGTCATGACATCGACTGCCGCATCGAGGGGTTCGGGGCGATGCAGCTGAAGTCCAGCGTGGTCAAGAAGGCATGACCGGCGTCGGGCTCGCCGGTTCAGAGGGAGTTGCAGGCGGCGAGCCGGCCTGAGGACAGGCGGACACCGCGAGTGAAGACGACGCTGCCGCCGGAGGGGGCGGGGGCGGGGCGCGGTGACGAAGCTGCCGACCGGCGCCGGTCATGCGGCGCGTTTGCGCGCCACCACGAGGCGGCAGTGGGGGCTGCCGTCCGGTCGGTGGCCGAGGGTGTCGATCGCGGTGAGGGAGACGTCGAAGCCCGCGTCCGCGAGGCGGGTGCGGACGTCGGCGAGGCGGAAGGTCCGGTAGTACATGACGAAGGGGGGACGCCGGACGGCGTTCCGGACGCGCATGGCGGCGTCGAAGCCCCACAGGGTCCAGTAGAGGCGGGACCCGACGGGGGGCGGGGCGGGGAGCGGGAAGGCGAAGGTGCCGCCGGGCCGGAGGGAGGCGTGGACCTGGGTGAAGAGGGTGCGCTGGGCGGCCGGGAGGAAGTGGCCGAAGGCGCCGAAGCTGACCGCCAGGTCGAAGGCGGGGGCGAAGGGCAGGGCCAGGGCGTCGGCGCGGACCAGGTCGGCGGTGGGGTGGGCGGCGCGGGCCCGGGCCAGCATGCCCGTACTGAAGTCGACGCCCGTGACGCGGCCCGCGCAGACGGAGCGCAGGACGCCGAGTCCGGCGCCGGTGCCGCAGCAGACGTCGAGCCCCGAGTCGAAGGGGCCGAGGGTCTCCAGGGTGTGCGCCACCGCCGTCAGGAGGCGGTCGGAGGTGCGGAACGGGGTCGCGTCGAACTTGCCGGCGAGCAGGTCGTAGCCGTGCTCGACGGAGGAGAGGGCCTGGACGGTCAGCTCGCGGAGGCTGGGGCCCTGCGGGGTGAACATGGTTCCGACCCTATGCCGTGACGGTCCGCCGCACGCGGTACTCCGCGGACCGGTACGAGGAGGTACTCCGCGGGCCGGTACGAGAGGCCGGTACGCGGAGGCGGGTCAGAGCGCGCTGCCCACCGGGGGCGTCGGCCAGGCCGGGGCGATGCCCGTCAGCTGGCAGACCAGCAGGTACAGCGGGATCGGCGGGGTGTAGGGGGAGATGCCGTCGGGGTGGTGGATGAGGCGGGGGGCGCGGTCGGGGATCTCGGCGTCCGGGGCGTAGCAGGCGGGCAGCGGCCAGGTGAGGTCCAGGTCGGAGCCGGCGGGGACGAGCCACCACCACCAGTCGGAGTCGGCGTAGACGCAGCCCTTGGCGGGGAGGCGGGAGAGGATCTTGAAGCCGAAGCGGGCGGGGACGCCGACGGCGTCGCAGCCGAGACCGGTGTGGAGGCCGACGGGGACGGCGAGACGGGTGGCGCGGAGTTCCGCGGAGTCGAGCGTCCCGGAGCCGGGGGAGATCGAGCCGATTCCTCCGGGCTGCGGTCCTCGGGGGTCGGAGATGCCGCGCTGGCGCGGGACGGTGAGGTTCTCCGGCGGCTTGCGGGCCGACCGCGGGAGCATGCGGGAGGCCATCGACCTCAGCATGGTTCCCCCATGCCGTGGGCGAGCTCCGCCCAGACGACCTGTGCCGTGCCGTGTCCGGTGCGGTCGGCGCCCCAGGCGGTGCAGAGGGCGTCGACGATGAGGAGTCCGCGGCCGCGTTCCTCCTCGCCGCAGTCGCGTATTCGGGGTCCGGCCGGGCCGCCCTCGTCGCGGACCGCTATGCGCAGGGTCTCCTCGTCCTCGCGGAGCTCGCAGACGACCCGGTCGCTGGCGGTGTGCACGACGGCGTTGGTGACGAGTTCGGAGACGACGAGGGCGACCGTGTCGCGGATGTCGGGGCCGCAGCCCCAGAGGATGAGCCGTTCCTCGGCGAGCCGGCGGGCGCGTGCGACGGACGCGGTGCGCGCCGGGAGCTCGAAGGCGAAGCGGCGGACGGGATCGGTGTGCTGCTGTGGGCGCTGGGCCATGACCCGAGGGGCTCGCGGGCTCATGAGACCTGAGGGCTGCGCGTTACCAGAAGCCACGACCGGTTCCTCACAACAGTGGGCAGGACTGCCGTACGCCACTGTCGCCGTGGCGCGATGGCGCACGGCGGCAGCGTGTACTGGTTTCACCGGAACACTGTCCTCCTGCGCCGGACACTTGGCAAGTGGCACTCTGAAAATTGCAGAGTGCCTTGTTCTCACTGGCGCGGCTTCGTGGCACACTCGTCGAAACAGTGCGTCGGGGAGGTCTGAGAGTGAGCGAGCCGCGGTCCGCCCCCACGGTGGGACAGGTCGTTCTCGGCAGGCGCCTGCAGGATCTGCGGGAGCGGGCCGGCCTGAGAAGGGAAGAGGCCGCCAGGGTTCTCCGGGTGGCCCCGGCCACCATCCGGCGGATGGAGACCGCCGAGGTCGCGCTGAAGATCCCGTACGTCCAGCTCCTGCTGAAGGAGTACGGGATCACGGACTCCGAGGCCGAGGGCTTCGTCGCCCTCGCGGAGGAGGCCAACCTCCCCGGCTGGTGGCAGCGGTTCCATGACGTGCTGCCCGGCTGGTTCTCCATGTACGTGAGCCTGGAGGGGGCGGCGAGCCTCATCCGGGCGTACGAACCCCAGTTCGTGCCCGGTCTCCTCCAGACCGAGGCGTACGCCCGTGCCATTCTGCGCAGCGGGGCGGTCGGTGGCGGCAGCGATGCCGGCAAGGACGAGGACGCCGAGCGTCATGTAGCCCTACGGATGGAGCGTCAGTCCCTGCTGACCAGGGAGGACGCCCCGAAGTTCTGGGTGATCATGGATGAGACGGTGTTCCGCCGACCGGTCGGCGACGGGCCCGAGGTGATGCGCGACCAGCTCGACCGGCTGCTCGAAGCGTCCGAGTCGCCGAACGTCACCCTGCAGATCGCGGAGTTCGCGTCCGGCCACCATCCCGGCACCTACGGACCGTTCGTCCTCTTCCGCTTCGCCATGCCCGAACTGCCGGACATGGTCTACAGCGAGTACCTGACCGGCGCCGTCTATCTCGACGCGCGTCCCGAGGTGGCATCCCACCTGGAGGTCATGGACCGCATGGCGGCTCAGGCCGCGACTGCACAACGCACGAAGGAGGTTCTCCGGAATCTCCGCAAGGAGCTGTGAATGGATCGCATATACAACGGCATGCCCGCCGCTGAGCTCGGTGCCGAGGGTTGGCACAAGCCCTGGAGCGGCGGGAACGGGGGCAACTGCGTCGAGGCCATGAAGCTGGCCGACGGCAGAGTCGCCGTGCGACAGTCCGCAGACCCTGAAGGACCAGCGCTCATCTACACCCACGGGGAGATCGCCGCTTTCATCCTGGGCGCCAAATCCGGTCAGGCTGACTTTCTGCTCACCTGAACCCTTCCGTCCCACCCCTACCATCGCGTAACTCTTGCTGTAGTGCCAGCCGTTCATCCCGACCAGGAGAGCCGATGACCCAGGACCCCGCATCCGTACGGATCGACACCAGCAAGCCTCATCCGGCGCGGATGTACGACTGGTTCCTGGGCGGCAAGGACAACTACCCGGTCGACGAGGCGATGGCACGCCAGCTGCTCACCGTCGACGCCCGGGGCCGGGACATGGCCCGCGTCAACCGGGCCTTCATGCACCGCGCCATCCGCTGGCTCAGCGCCCACGGCGTCCGGCAGTACCTGGACGTCGGCACGGGCATCCCGACCGAGCCCAACCTGCACCAGATCGCGCAGGAGGCCGCGCCGGAGTCCCGCATCGTCTACTGCGACAACGACCCGATCGTGCTCGCGCACGCGGCCGCCCTGCTGCGCTCGACCCCGGAGGGGGCCACCGAGTACATCCAGGCGGACGCCCGCGAGCCCGAGGTCATCCTCGAAAGGGCCGGAAAGGTCCTTGATTTCGACCAGCCGATCGCGCTGTCGATGCTCGCCCTGCTGCACTTCGTCGGGGACGAGGACGGCGCGTACGAACTGGTCGCCAAGATCGTCGAGAAGCTCGCGCCGGGCAGCTACCTCGTCCTCTCCCACGTCACCGGGGACTTCGACCCCGAGGGCGCGGCGAAGGCGAGTGCCATGTACCGGGCGCGCGGGCTGACCCTGCGGCCCCGCTCGCGCGACGAGCTGGCCGCGTTCTTCGAGGGCATGGAGTTCGTCGAGCCCGGTGTCGCCCTCACCGCGGAGTGGCACCCGGAGCTGGGCGAGCCCGTCCCGGTGCAGGGCGACGACCCGATCCCGGGGTGGGCCGGCGTGGCCCGCAAGCTCTGACCCGAACCGTACGGAGCACCGGAAGGGCCCGTGGACCGCACCCGGTCCGCGGGCCCTTCCCGTTGTCCTAAGGCCGCACCAGCGTCACCAGGAAGCGCTGCGCGCGGCCCACGTTGCCGGCCGCGTCGATCGTGCGGTACTCGACCGTGTGGGTGCCGAGGTCCGGGGTGGCGTCGTCCCACGGCACCGCGCGGCTCCGCCCCAGCTTCCCGTACACGAGGTCGTCGATCACGGTGCCGCCCGGCGAGAACCGGAACGGCGCGCCGGCGTCCGTCGGCCAGCCGTAGTACGTGTACCAGCCGTCGCCGTCCACCCGGAACTGGCTGACGACGGCGCCCTCCTGGTCGTCCCGCGCGGTCAGCCGCAGGGTGAACGGCCCGTCGTAGACGTACTCCACGGGGCGGCCCGGGCGCCGTACCGTGCGCAGCGGCGTGGACAGTTCGTACGCGGCCGTCGCCGGGCGGGCGTCCACCGCCCAGCTCAGCGCCTCGCCGGTGCCCGGGATGCGTGCGGTCAGCGTGTGCGTACCGGGGGACAGGCGCAGCGAACCCAGGTCCAGGTCACGGTCGTTGCGGCTCACCGGGCGGACGGGGCGGCCGTCGAGGCGCCAGTGGACGGCCGGCGTGCGGTCCCCCGGGTGGGTGGTGTCCGCGTGGACGACCGCCCGGGCGCCGACCGGCCGACCGGTGGGGGTGTGACCGGTGAACGCGGCCTCCACCGGCTCCGCCCGGGTGGTGAGCGAGGGGTCCACCGTCCAGCCGACCGTACGGGTCAGCGCGGCCGAGGCGCGGACCGCCGGATCGCGGACGAAGGGCGTCGGATCGGTGACCGTCGCCGTGAGCGTGTGCGCGCCGGGGGAGACGTCGAGGCTCCGCAGATCGAGGACGCGTGCACCGCGGGTGGGCAGCGTCCGGCCGTCCAGCCGCCAGGTGACGGCGAGTTCACCGCCCACCGGGTGCAGGGTGTCCACCCACACGGTCCGGTCCGCGCCGATCGGCGTGCCGTTCGGCGTGTGGTCCTGGACCAGGTTCACCTTCGCCGAGATGGCCTTGACCATCACCTCGCGTTCCACCTGGTCGAAGGCGTAGCCGAGGGTCTTCATCAGGGAGTGCCGGCTCGGGCGCCAGACGCCCTTCGTGCTGTACAGGCCGCCCTCGAAGCGGCCGATGACGCCGCCGGACTCGCTCTCCTCGCCGAGCCAGCGCCACCACTTCGCCCGCTGCTCCCTCATCTGCTCCTCCGTCAGGAGGGTGTGATGGACGGAGCCCGGCTCGGGACCGGAGTACGCCTCGCCCGGGACACCGCGCGCGTAGTAGTCGTACTCGTCCTGGAGGCCGCCGAGCGAATGGCCTATCTCGTGCGGGGTGATGAGGGAGGAGAGCGCGTTGCCGCCGGAGGCGGTGGCGTAACTGCCGCCCGCGCCACCGTAGGTGGAGCTGTGGGCGAGGGCGACGATCTGCCGGTTGGCGCGGGTCGTGCCCGGCACGAGATCGGCCAGGGCCGCCGCCTTGCGGCTGTCGACGGTGAGCAGCCGCTGCACGCTGTCCGGGTTGCAGCCGCCCCAGAAGCCCATGTCGAGCACCGTGTCACGGGCGGGGGCGGCCAGTCCGGGGTCGCAGTCCACACCGGACTCGGCCGAAGGGGCCTCCACCGCCCACACGTTGACGTACGAGCGGTAGGAGGCGAAGGGCTCGATGCTCCACAGCGTGTTCAGGTGCCGTTCGAGGTCGGCCCGGAAGGCGGGCAGCTCCGCGGCGGTGTAGCCGTCGCCCATGAACACCAGGTTGAACCGCCGGTCGGCGGGCCCGGTCGTCTGGACGGGGACGACGACGGGACCGTCACCGGTCGTCGGGGTCTCCGCGGCCGCCGGTCCCGCTCCCACGAGTCCGGCGGCCAGCAGACAGACCGCGACGAGCCGTGCCAGGCGGCCTCTTCGTGCTCCATTGCGCTGTGAGGTCATGGGGCGCGAGCCTAGGCCGCGCCCCCGGCGCCGTAAAGATGTTCGTCGGTCGTACGGTTCCGCGACGCTTCAGTGCCGCAGGTACGCCAGACCCGGGTGCTCAGCCCGGTAGCCGTCCACGAGCCGGCGGGCCACCGCCACCGAGTCGACCAGCGGATGCAGCGCGAACGCCTTGACCGCCGTCGCCCGCGAGCCGCTCTCCGCCGCGGCGAGGACCTCCCGCTCGACCGCCTTCACCGCGGTCACCAAACCGGCGGCGTGGTACGGCAGGGGGGCCACCGAGACCGGATGGGCGCCGTTCGCGTCGACCGAGCAGGGCACCTCGATCACCGCGTCCGCGTCCAGCGCGTCCAGCGTCGAGCCGTTGCGCACGTTGAGGATCAGGGTGGCCCGCTCGTCGCGCGCGATCGCCCGCATGAGCGCCAGCGCCACCTTCTCGTAACCGCCGGACTCCAGGTCCTGCTCGTCGCGGTCCCCGGTCCCGGCGGCCTCCCGGTTGGCGGCCATGTAGGTCGCCTCGCGGTCGGCGAGCGTACGGTGCCAGGCGTCCAGGGCCGAGGCGTCCGGCTTGCCCGTCTCCTGGTAGAAACCGGCCTGCTGGTCACGGAGATAGGCGCCGCGCGTCCGCTCCGCCGTCCGATAGGCGTGCACCGCCTCCCGGTTGAAGTAGTAGTAGTGCAGGTACTCGTTGGGGATCGCGCCGAGCGAGCGCAGCCACTCGGGCCCGAAGAGCCTGCCCTCCTCGAAGGAGCCGAGCGCCGCCTCGTCGGCGAGCAGCCCGGGCAGCAGGTCCCGGCCGCCGACCCGCAGACCGCGCAGCCAGCCCAGGTGGTTGAGGCCCACGTAGTCGATCCACGCCTCGTCGGGGTGCGCGCCGAGGACACGGGCGACCCGCCGGCCCAGGCCCACCGGGGAGTCGCAGATGCCGACGACCCGGTCGCCGAGGATCCGCGACATCGCCTCCGTGACCAGGCCCGCCGGGTTGGTGAAGTTGATGACCCAGGCGTCCGGGGCGAGTGCGGCGACCCGCCGGGCGATGTGCGTCGCCACCGGCACGGTCCGCAGCCCGTACGCGATCCCGCCCGCGCCCACCGTCTCCTGCCCGAGCACGCCCTCGGCGAGGGCGATCCGCTCGTCGGCCGCCCGGCCCTCCAGACCGCCGACCCGGATGGCGGAGAACACGAAGTCGGCCCCGCGCAGCGCCTCGTCCAGGTCGGTCGTCGCCGTCACGACGGGCGCGTCCGGCACCCCGGCACCCTGCTCCGCGAGGACACGGGCGATCGCCGAGAGCCGTGCCTCGTCGAGGTCGTGGAGCCTCACCCGGGTGACCCGCCCCTCGGCGTGGTCGCCGAGGAGGGCGCCGTACACCAGCGGCACCCGGAATCCGCCGCCTCCGAGAATCGTCAGTTTCATGCTCGTACGCTACTCGCGCGCCCTCTCCGGGCAGCGGGATCGCCGACGGGTGTCCACGCGGGCGTCCGGATGCCGGGCGCCGCCCCGCACCCGTGGTGGGGGAGAATGACGGCATGTCCCGACGCAAGACCCGCCCCCGTACGGCCCCGGCCGCCGCGCCCGCCGTGACCGCGGCCTCCCCCTGCCCGTGCGGCCTCGACGCCGCGTACGGCGCATGCTGCGGAAGGTTCCACACGGGGACCGGCGGCACGGCGCCCACCGCCGAACTCCTCATGCGCTCCCGCTACTGCGCCTTCGTCGTCCGCGACGAGGGCTACCTGCTGCGCACCTGGGCGCCGGAGACCCGGCCGGACGACGTCGACTTCGACCCGGGGCTGCGCTGGTCCGGCCTGGAGATCGAGGGCACCACCGAGGGCACCGCCTTCCACCAGCACGGCACCGTCACCTTCACGGCCCGCTACGCACACGGCGGCGAGCAGGGGGCCCTGCACGAGCGGAGCCGCTTCGCCCGCCACGAGGGCGCCTGGGTGTACGTGGACGGCGACTTCATCGAGTAGCGGGAGCAAGGGCGCAGGCGAGCCCGGGAGTCGCGGAGCACCGGGAAGCCCGGGCGCCCCGTCGGCCGGTCTCAGCCGCGGACGGCCACGGCCCGCTCGCCGGTGCGCTCCCGCGGGATCCCGTGGGCGAGGTCCTCGGCGACGATCCGTTTGGCGATGGCGTCCGTCGCCACCCGCAGCTCGGGCCCGCTGGGCCGGCCGCGCTCCTGCTCGATGGTGTCGGAGAGCCAGTCGCCCCAGGCGTGCGTGATGACGTCGGCCTCTCGCCGGCCCGCCGCCGTGTGGGAGAGCAGGTTCCCGTCACGGGTGAGGTACCCCTCCTCGACCATCCGCTCGAAGACCGGCAGGAGCACCTCCGGCGGGACCCGCCGGCCCGCCGCGATCAGACCGAGGCTGGCGTGTCCGACGGTCCGGGTGAACAGCTCGACCTGCATCACGGCCCAGGCGCCGGCCGTGTCGAGGCGGGTGTCGGAGGTGGCGACGATCCGCCGGACGGTGTCCAGGTCGGTGCGGCGCAGGATCCGGCCGACGGCCAGTTCGAGGAGCTTCGCCGAGTCGCCGGACGTGGTGGGGGAGCCGAAGCCCTCGCCCATGTCGGGGGCGGCCTCGCGCGCCGAGTCGCGGAGGGGCACCTGCTTGAGGAAGAGGGCCACCACGAAGCCGACGGCCGCGACCGGCACGGTCCAGAGGAACACGGTGTGGAGGGTGTCCGCGTAGGCGTGCACGATCGGCTCGGCGATCTCCGGCGGCAGGCCGTGCACCCCGGCCGGGCTCTGTGACGCCTCCGCGAGGCCGGACGGGTCCACCCCGAGGCTCTCGGCGACGGCCGCGGCCTCGGCGACCCCCGCCGTCAGGTTGGGCTTGAGGGAGTTGACGTAGATCGTGCCGAAGACGGCGGTGCCGAACGAGCTGCCGAGCGTGCGGAAGAAGGTGACCCCGGAGGTGGCGGTGCCGAGGTCGGCGTACTCGACGGTGTTCTGCACGGCGATGGTCAGGACCTGCATGCACAGGCCGATGCCGACGCCGAGGACGAACATGTACAGCGAGGCGAGCCAGGTGCTGGTCTCGGGCTCCATGAGGGAGAGCAGGTAGAGCCCGAGGCCCATCACCAGACAGCCGACGATGGGGAAGATCCGGTAGTGACCGGTCTTGCTGACGACGTTGCCGCTGAAGATCGACGCGATCAGCAGACCGATGACCATGGGGAGGGTGCGGATGCCCGAGACGGTCGCCGAGTCCCCGTCGACGTACTGGAGGTAGGTCGGCAGGAACGTCATCGCGCCGAGCATGGCGAAGCCGACCACGAAGCTCAGTACGGAGCAGACGGTGAAGACCGGGTTCGAGAACAGCCGCATGGGCAGCATGGGTTCGGCCGCCCGGGTCTCCACCCAGCAGAAGAGGGCCAGCGCGACGAATCCGCCGACGAACAGCCCGATGATGACGCCGGAGGTCCAGGCGTACTCGTTGCCGCCCCAACTGGTCGCCAGGATCAGGGCGCTCGCGCCGACGGCGACCAGCGCGATGCCGGCGTAGTCGATGACCGGGCGGCTCGCGGAACGCACCGAGGGGATGGTGCGGGCGGCGGCGATGACGACGAGGATCGCGATGGGCACGTTCACGTAGAACGCCCAGCGCCAGGTCAGGTGGTCGGTGAACAGACCGCCGAGGAGCGGGCCGATGACGGTGGAGACGCCGAACACCGCCCCGATGGCGCCCTGGTACTTGCCCCGTTCCCGCAGCGGGATCACGTCGGCGATGAGCGCCATCGAGGTGACCATCAGACCGCCGGCGCCGATGCCCTGGAGGCCGCGCCAGACGATCAGCAGCGTCATGTTGGTGGCGAGTCCGCAGAGGAACGAGCCGGTGATGAAGACGACCGCCGAGATCTGGAAGATCACCTTGCGGCCGAAGAGGTCGCCGAACTTGCCGACGAGGACGGTCGCGACCGTCTCGGCGAGCAGATACGCGGTGACCACCCACGACATATGGGCGGCGCCGCCCAGATCCGAGACGATGGTCGGCAGGGCGGTGCCGACGATCGTCTGGTCGAGGGCGGCCAGGAGGACACCCAGCATGATCGTGCCGAAGACGATGTTGCGGCGGCGGCTGTCGAGCACGGGTGGCTCGGTGGCGGCCGAGGGCGCGGGCGCTGCGTCGCTGGTCGTGGTCACTCTCGCAGCGTCACACCGGCACCAGGGGCGTGCATGCGGGGGACGGCCGAACAGGTGTACTGCACCGTCGCCCCGACGAGCCCTGTCAGGGGGTGACGGGGAGCTGCGGGTGGTGCTTGGCGAGGATCTTGTTGGCACGCGCCAGTGCGGCGAGCGCGTGCTCGCGGTCCGCCCGGTCCTCCGCGCAGAGCGGTCCCCGGAAGCGGTACACCTCGCGCGCCGCGCAGTCCGCGTCGACCTCGGCCTGGAGGACGTGCAGCGGGAGGCAGGAGCCGATCATCGCGGCCACACGGTCGGGGATCGGGACGGGGACGAGAGGCGAGGGCGAGGTGATCACGGGTCAGTCCTAGTCGGTCCGGGAAGAGTGCGGAAGGTTCTCCTCTCCAATACGTACCGGATCGCGGTACAGGTTCCGGTACGGCTCGGTCGCGACGGGGCAACAGCGCACTGGGCGCCCGCTCGAACACGGCGGGACCGGGGGAGCCGACCGCCCGGCGGCGTCGCCCGGCGGCGTGGGCGTTCCCGCAGGTGCGGGGGTGCGCGGGCGTGCCGGGCTTGGTGCACCGGCCCTGTGTATCGCTCGAATGTTCGTCGAACACACTGCCGTCGCAGGGCTGTGGGGCCTGCTTGATCACCCGGTGAATGTGAAGGATCTCACTCCCCGGTTCAGAGGCTTCCGGTCGGGCCGGTCCTGTGCCTGGGGCGGCCTGCTGTGCCTGGGGTGGCTCCCTGTGTCCGGGGTGGCCCACTGCGCCTGGGGTGGCCCCCGGCGTCCGGGGTGGCTCCCTGTGTCCGGGGTGGCCCCCGTGTCCGGGGCGGCCCCACAGGGCCCGTGAGGCGAACTGGGCGCGAGGGGTCTACGTGAGGATCTCGGCAAGGTCGTACGAGACCGGCTCCTCCAGCTGCCCGTAACCGCAGGACTCCGGCGTCCGGTCCGGACGCCACCGCTTGAACTGGGCCGTGTGGCGGAAGCGGTCGTCCTCCATGTGGTCGTAGCCGACCTCGCAGACCCGCTCCGGCCGCAGCGCCACCCACGACAGGTCCTTCTTGCCCGACCAGCGGCTCGGCGCCCCGGGCAGCCGCGCCCCCTCGTGCGCGGACTCCTCGGTCCACGCCGCCCAGGGATGCCCGTCCGGCGGGTCCATCCGGAGCGGTTCCAGCTCCTCGATCAGCTCGGCCCGCCGCACCGCGGTGAACGCCGCGCAGACACCGACGTGCTGGAGCGCGCCTCCGTCGTCGTACAGGCCGAGCAGCAGCGAGCCGACCACCGGACCGCTCTTGTGGAAGCGGTAGCCGGCCACGACCACGTCGGCGGTCCGCTCGTGCTTGATCTTGTACATGAGACGGGCGTCCGGCCGGTACGGCAGATCCAGCGGCTTGGCGATCACCCCGTCCAGGCCCGCGCCCTCGTACTGCTCGAACCAGCGGGCGGCGAGCTCCGCGTCCCGGGTCGCCGGGGCCAGATGGAGCGGCGCGTCGACCCCGTCGAGGATCCGTTCCAGGGCCGTCCGCCGCTCGCCCAGCGGGACGTCGAGCAGCGACACCTCGCCGAGGGCGAGCAGGTCGAAGGCGACGAACCGGGCCGGAGTGGTCTCCGCGAGCATCCGGACCCGGGAGGCCGCCGGGTGGATCCGCTCGGTGAGCCGGTCGAAGTCGAGGTGCCCGTCGTGCTCGATCACGATCTCGCCGTCGATCACGCACCGCTGCGGCAGCCGGTCCGCGAGCGCCTCGACCAGCTCCGGGAAGTAGCGGGTGAGGGGCTTGCCCGTACGGCTGCCGATGACGAGCTCCGGCCCGTCCCGGTGCACGATCGCACGGAAGCCGTCCCACTTCGCCTCGTACTGCATCCCGGGCGGGATCCGCTTCACGGCCTTGGCGAGCATCGGTTTCACGGGCGGCATCACCGGAAGATCCATGGGGTGATTGTCCGGTATGCGGGAGTTGTCGGCGAGCCCTAGGCTGACCCGCATGGCAGGCAAGGCGGCAGCGGTGGAACTGGAAGTCGGCGACCGGACCGTGCGGGTCTCCAACCCCGACAAGGTCTACTTCCCCGAACCCGGCTACACCAAGATGGACCTGGTCCAGTACTACCTGGCCGTCGGCGAAGGCGTCACCCGCGCCCTGCGGAACCGCCCCACCACCCTGGAGCGCTACCCCGACGGGGTGACCGGCGAGTCCTTCTTCCAGAAGCGCGCGCCCACATACATGCCGGACTGGATCCCGACGGCGCACATCACCTTCCCCAGCGGCCGGTCGGCCGACGAGATGTGCCCGACCGAGCCGGCGGCCGTCGTCTGGGCCGCCAACCTCGGAGCCGTCACCTTCCACCCCTGGCCGGTACGCCGGGACGACACCGACCGCCCCGACGAACTCCGCATCGACCTCGACCCGCAGCCCGGCACGGACTACGCCGACGCCGTCCGCGCCGCCCACGAGCTCCGCGCCGTCCTCGACGAGCACGGGCTGCGCGGCTGGCCGAAGACCTCCGGCGGGCGCGGCCTCCACGTCTTCGTGCCGATCGCACCCGAATGGACGTTCACCCAGGTCAGAAGGGCGGCCATCGCCTGCGGCCGCGAGCTGGAACGACGGATGCCGGAGCGGGTCACCATCAAGTGGTGGAAGGAGGAGCGCGGCGAACGGATCTTCGTCGACTACAACCAGACCGCCCGGGACCGCACCATCGCCTCCGCCTACTCCGTACGCCCCCGCCCGCACGCCCCGGTCTCCGCGCCCCTGCGGTGGGAGGAGGTCGACGACGCCGTGCCGGGGGACTTCGACATCAGGACGATGCCGACCCGGTACGCCGAGGTCGGCGACGTCCACGCGGACATGGACGACGAGCGGTTCAGCCTGGAGTCGCTGCTTGAACTGGCCCGGCGGGACGAGGCGGAACACGGCCTCGGCGACCTGCCGTATCCGCCCGAGTACCCCAAGATGCCGGGCGAACCGAAGCGGGTGCAGCCGAGCCGGGCCAAGAAGGCGCCGGCGGGGGAGAAGGCCGAGGGGGAAGCCGAGGGGAAGGGTGCGGCGAAGGCCGAGGGGGAGGCCGACGGGAAGGCCGGTGGAAAGACCGCCGGAAAGGCCGACGGGAAGGCCGGGGGAAAGGGTGCACGCTCAACGTAGCGAAGCCCAGGTCCACATGGGGCTTACGCGGTCGAAGAGGCGAGGGCCTGCAGGGCCGCGTGGGAGGGTGAGCCGGGCTCGGCGCTGTAGGCGATCAGGCTGAGATCGGGATCGTCGCCGGCCTGGAAGCTCTCGTAGTTCAGGGTGAGATCACCGGCGGTGGGGTGGCGCATGTGATAGCCGCCGTGGGTGCGGTCGGCGACCTCGTGATCGGTCCACAGCCGGCGGAATTCCTCGCTGCGGTCGGTGAGTTCCTCGACCAGAGCGGCCAGGGCCGGGTCGCCGGGGTGGCGCCCTGCATCCATGCGCAGGTAGGCGACGACATTGCGGGCCTTGGTCTCCCAGTTGACGTACCGGCCGCGCACCTCGTCGTCGAGGAAGACCAGCCAGGCCGTGTTGCGGTGCGCGGGCGGCACGTTGGCCAAAGAGCCGAGGAGCTCGGCGTAGAGGGCGTTGAAGCCGATGACGTCGGTGCGTCTGCCGACGACGTAGGCGGGCGTCGCGGTCATCGAGTCGAGCAGGGCCTGCTGACCGGGGCGCAGTCGCTGGCGCTGCGGTGCGGCGGCGGGGCGCGGGGCGAGGGCGCGGGCCAGGTTGAACAGGTGGATCCGCTCGGTCCCGGTCAGGGCCAGGGCCGTGGCCACCGAGTCGATCACGGCATCCGAGACGTTCCCGCCGCGGCCCTGCTCGAACCGCACGTAGTAGTCCACACTCACGCCCGCCAGCTGGGCGAGCTCCTCGCGGCGCAGCCCGGGGACCCGACGGCGCTCGCCGTACCGGGAGAGGCCCGCGTCCTCGGGCTTGATGCGCGCCCGGCGCGAGCGGAGAAAAGCTCCCAGTTCAGCTCTGCCGTCCATGCCACACACCCTAAAGGGGTTCTGGCAGTACCCAGGTTGCCCGGTTCCCGGTAAAGGCGCAGCCCTGGGTGGCCGTGCGGCGCGGCAACAGGATGGAGCACACAGCGGGCAGCGAACAGGGAAACCCTCCCGAGGACGCCCGCATGACAACAACTCCAGATGCACCACGAACCCCAGGAGCTGCACAGGCTCCAGAGATGAGAACTCCGTGTACCACATCGCCGTTTCCTTCGACATCCCCGCCGAGCACCGGGAGACGTTCATCGCCGCCGCGCTCGAGGACGGCCGCAACTCCGCCCGCGACGAGCCCGGTACGCGACGCTTCGAGCTGATCACCGACGCGGACGACCCGGAGCGCTTCTACCTGAACGAGGCGTACGACGACGAGGCGGCCTTCGACGCGCACTGCAAGGGCGAGCACTTCGAGAAGTTCTTCGCGATCATCGAGAAGTTCGCCGAGGGGCCGGTCTGGCTCATCAAGGGCACCCGCGTCGAAGACCCCGCCGCCACCTCCCACAACGCCTGACAGGAGCCACACACCATGACACTCACCGTGATCGCCGGCTTCGAGGCCAAGCCCGGCCGGGAGGACGACCTGCGGACCGCGCTGGAGGCCATGATCGAACCCTCCGTCGCAGAAGAGGGCTGCCTGGCGTACGAGCCGTACGCCGACCCCGACCGGCCGTCCAGAATGGTCATCATCGAAGAATGGACCGGCCGCGAGGCCCTCGACCTGCACTTCACCACGCCGCACTTCGCACACGTGGCGGAAGTCCTCGACCGGGTGCTCGCCGAGCCGTTCACGATCCGCTACCTGACACCGGCGGCCGCTCCGCAGGCCGCCGAGACCGACTAGCGCGACGGCCAGCCGCGTGCCGGCTGCGGAAGCACTTCGGGGGTGCCGGCGAGCCCGTCGCCCCCGAAGCACACTTCGCTGTCAAAGGGCATCCGGGTCGGAACCGCCCCGCCGTTTCTCCGACCCCAAAACAACACGAACGATCGTGCTAGCATTTTTGCATAGCCAGGACGACCGAGGAGAACCGGCATGTACCCGATGGCTCCGCTCGTACGCACCACCCTGAACACCGCCGCCCGCGTCGCCCCCGGGCCGGCCGGCCGTCTCGCCTTCCACCTCTTCGTGCGTCCGCTCGGCCGCGCAAGGCTCAAGCCCGAGGAACGGGACCTGTTCGCCACCGCCCGCACCGGACGCCTCCGGGTCCGGGGCAAGGAGGTCGTCACCTACGCCTGGGGAGACGGCCGGCGGCCCGTCCTCCTCGTCCACGGCTGGTCCTCGCGCGCCTCGCGCCTCACCGCCTTCGCCGAGGCGCTGATCGCCCGCGGCTACAGCCCGGTCGCCTTCGACGCCCCCGGCCACGGGGAGGCGCCCGGCCGAGCCAGCAACATCCTCGAATACCGCGAGATCATCAGGGAGTTGCACGCCCGGCACGGCGACTTCGACGCCGTCGTCGCCCACTCCTTCGGCGCCCTCGCCGCACTCTTCGCGCTGCGGGACGGCGTCCGTACGGCCCGCTTCGTGGGACTCGGCGCCGTCGGTTCCTTCGACCTGCTGCTCGCGGGCTTCCGGGCCGGCCTCGGAGTGGACGAGCGGGTGATCCGGTGCATGCGCGACCACGTCGAACGCCGGCTCGCCCCGGACGAGCCCGGCATCTGGGACCGCTTCGGCGCCGACCGGAACCCCGGTGAACTCGACGCGCCCGTCCTGCTGTTCCACGACGAGACCGACGACATGGTGCCCCTCGCCCAGGCGCGCCTGCTCGCACGCGCCCACGGCGACCGGGCCAAGCTCGTCGTGACCAAGGGCCTCGGACACCGCCGCATCCTCAAGAACCCCGAAGTCGTCGCCGCGGCCGTGGAGTTCGCCACCGCCGACGCCGCAACGGAGCCGGCGGTCACGACGCCCGACGACAGGGTCGCAGCGGGCTGACCGAAGCCGGCACGAGGCCCGCCGCGATCGACGTGCCAGGTCGGCGAGCGGCCGGAACGCGGCGGCACCGTGCCGGTCGTCGACGCTGATCGAGGTGGCCTCTTCGAGGCGCCGGGTGCAGGCGGCGCCCCGGGCCGGCGTCGCCCGCCGAGTCCCGGTCCCGGGGCGTCGCTCAGGCCGGATCGGTGAGCGCGGCCCGGCCCTGGTCGGTGGCCACGGCGCCGAGCCGGGCGGTGATTCCGTGTTCGGCGCGGGCGTAGGCGGAGGTGTCGCCGTGGAGGACGGACAGCGCGTTGGCGGCTTCCATGAGGGCGATCACCTCGAAGGCCAGCTGTTCGACGTCGAGGTCCTCGGTGAAGTCGCCCGCGGCGCGCGCCTCCGCCAGGGACTGCTCCATGTACGTGTTCCAGTCGACCCGGGTCCGGGCGACGGCGTCGTGGACCGGGCCCGTACGGGCGTCGAACTCGGCCGCGACCGCGTAGAAGAAGCAGCCGCCGGTGAAGACCCGGCCCGAGGAGTACGCGAGCCAGTTCCGGCACAGGTCGCGCACCCGCCGGGCGCCCGGCGGGGTGTCGGCGAGGGGGGTGACGACCTGGCGCGTGAAGACGGCGACGGCGGCGCGGATCGTGGCGAGCTGGAGCTCCTCCTTGGAGCCGAAGAGGGCGAAGACACCGCTCTTGCTGAGCTTGAGCTCGGTGGCGAGCCGCCCCAGGGACAGCCCTTCGAGCCCCTCGACGGAGGCGATGTCCATCGTCCGACCGAGCACCAGGCGCCTGGTCTGGTTGCCGCGCTCGACGCGCCCGTCCGTCTTGGTCCCGGTGCCGCTTCCGGTGTCGCCGCTCATCCCCCCATCGTACTGAACGCACGACCGTGCGGGAATCTGTGCGCCGCCGCGCCGTCCCGCCGTCCCGCCGCCGCGCCGCCGTGTCGTCCCGCTAGCCGGCCCGCTCCGCCGGGTCCCGCCGCTCCGCCGGGCTGAGGAGGAGCACCTCCAGGGCGCGGGCGCAGGACCGCGCCTGGGCCAGGTACCAGTCGAGGCGGGCGTCGGTGATCAGCTCCGGGGTCGCGCGGACGGCCAGGGCGAAACGGGCGTGCCCCGTCCGCTCCAGGACCGGTACGGCCACCGTCCGCACGCCGAGCGCCGACTCGCCGTCGTTGAGGGCGTACCCCGCCTCCCGTACGCGCGCCAACTCGGCCGCCAAAGCCGGAGGTTCGACGATCGTCCGCTCGGTGAACGCGTACAGCGGCGGCAGTGAACGCGGGCCGCCCTCGCCCGCCCGGGGCCACGCGAGCAGGACCTTGCCCAGGGCCGTCGAGTGCAGCGGCCGGCGCAGGCCCACCTTCGGGGTCACCGAGCCGCCCGCCACGATCACGACGTGCGGCCCGCTGCGCAGCGCCAAGTCGGCGGTCGCGCCGGTCCGTTCGGCCAGGTCGGACAGCTCGGGCGCTGCCAGGTGAAGCCCCCGCTGGTGGTACGAGAGGCGGCCCAGTTCCGTCATCGCCGGCCCCAGCCGGTAGCGGGCGGTCCTGGCGTCCTGCTCCAGGAAGCCCGCGCCGAGCAGCGTCCGTGCGAGCCGGTGCGCCGTGGAGGTGGAGAGCCCGAGCCGGCGCGCGAGGTCGGAGGCGCTCAGGTCGGGCCCGTTGTCGTGGAAACAGTGCAGCACATCCAGTGCGCGGCGGACCGCCTGGGCGCCCGCCGGGGGTCGGGCGATGTCGGCCTCGGTCGTCATAGGGTTCGCTCCCCGTGGGTCGTCGGGCTCCCACGCTCCCACATGGCGGGAGCCGAATCAGGGCTCCGGCCAGGTCGGAAACACTGCGTTCATAAGCAATCCCACATCGTGGGAGGCGAGTTGTGGGCGGCCCGAGATCCATGGCAAGGTTCCGGCCAACGCACCACAGGAACCCCGAGCCGGAGGGAGCAGGACCGTGACGCACGCAGGACGCACCGTACGACGCAGGCCTCTCGTCTCCCCCACACCGCTCGCGCTCACCAGGCGCCGTCACATCGACCTGGCGCGCGTCGCCGGCGGCGGCTGTCGCTGACACCGTCCACGGCCGCGGCGCGGTCCGGTACCGCACGGCACTGAGGGCGCTCCCCGCCTTTCCGCGCTGAGGCCGCACCACCCTGCGGTGCCTTTCGGCGCCGAGGCCAGGCCGCGCCGGCGTCCGCCGGACCCCGACACCCTTCCCACGCCGGGACCGCCACCCGTGACGGAGTAGCCCGTCGCGGAGCCACCCGTGACGGAGCAACCCGTCACGGAGCCATCCGTGACGGAGCAACCCGTCGTGGCGCCATCGGTCCGATCCGCCCCTTCCACCCCTTCCGGGACGCGCCGCGCCGCCCGTCGGCCACCGCCCCGGCCGCAGGGCGGCGCCGCGCTCCGCCGCCGTGCCCCCGAACCCACCACACACCCCGGGAAACCCTCCATGACGCATGCCCGCGTTCCCGACACGCTCTGGTTCACCCGCTGCCCCGTCCCCACCGCCACCGGTGTCGCCGCCGACCGCGGCTGGCTGGCCGAGGAGTTCGCCGCGGACGGCATCGCCGTCCGTTCGCTCCAGGACGCCGACCCCGGCGCCGACCGCGCCGCCCACTTCACCCACGCCCTGCCCGGTCTCTTCCGCGAGGGCGGCAACGTGCCCGCGCTGTGGGCCCGTTCACGCGGCGAGCGCACCCGGCTGATCGGCCTCACCTGGATCGAGGAACACCAGGCGATCCTCGTCGCCCCGGGCTCCCCGGTGCGCGGCGCGGCCGCCCTGCGCGGCCTCCGTCTCGCCGTACCCCGCCACTCCGTCCCCATCGACTTCTGGCGCGCGATGGCCCTGCGCGGTTTCGAGGGCGCCCTCGCCTCGGCCGGGTACGGACTCGGCGACGCCGTCCTCGTCGACGTACCCGCCGACGGCCACCAGGGCCAGTGGGCCGCCGAGCTGGACGCGCTGCGCCGGGGCGAGGTCGACGCCGTCTACGTGAAGGGCGCCCTCGCCGTCGAGGCGGCCCGCCGCGCCGGGGCCGAGGTCGCCGTCGGTCTCGACGAACTCCCCGACCCCGCGCACCGTGTCAACAACGGCACCCCGCGCCCCCTCACCGTGCACCAGGACCTCCTGGACCGGCACCCCGACCTCGTGGCCCGCTTCCTCGCCGTCCTGCTGCGCGCCGCCGACTGGGCCGCCGGCGAACCCGCCGAGGTCGCCCGCATCCTCGGCGCCGAGACCGGCGCGGGCGCCGAGGGCGTCGCCGGCGCCTACCGGGCCGGCACCCACCGCACCCTCCACCCCGACCTGTCCGAAACCCGGCTCGACCTGCTCGCTCAGCAGGAGAAGGCCCTGCGCGCCCACGGCTTCCTGCCCGAGGCCGTGGACGTACGCACCTGGGCCGACCCGGAGCCGCTGCGCCGCGCCCGACAGATCGCCGCCGCCTCACCCACCACCGCGTCACCCACCACCGCCTCCCTCTCCGCCGCCCGGCCCTGACGCCGGACGCCTGACGCCGGACGCCCGGCGCCTGACGCCTGACGCCGGACGCCTGACGCCGGACGCCCGGCGCCTGACGCCCGGCGCCCGGCGCCCGGCGCCCGATGCCCGGCGCCTGATGCCCGGCGCCACCGCGTCCCGGCAGCTCTCCGCCCGCCCGACACCCTCCTCGAAGGACGACCGCCATGCGCCCACTCACCCCGCTCGCCGCCCTGGCGGCCCTCGCCGCACTCTCCACCGTCACCGCCTGCGGAGGCAGCCCGGCCGCGGACTCGGCCACCGGCCGGAGCGGTGGTTCCGGGGGAGGGAAGGGCACGGTCACCGTCCGTATCCCCGATCCCGGCAACGCGGGCGTCCTCGCCCGCGGGAAGAAGGACGGCAGCCTGGACAAGGCGCTCGCCGCCGTCGGTGCCAAGGTGGCGTGGACCGGCAGCGCCGGCCCGTTCGCCCCCGCGGCCCAGGCGATGAACGCCGACCAGCTCGACATCGCGACCGGCTCGATCACCTCGGGGATCACCTCCCTCGCGCAGAGCCCCGGCTTCGCCTTCTTCACCGCCACCGACCCCGACCCCGTGGGCGAGGGGATCCTCGTCCGCGAGGGCTCGGACATCACCTCCGTCCAGGACCTCGTCGGCCGCAAGGTCGCCGTCAACAAGGGCGGCACCGGCGAGTACCTGCTCCTCAAGGCCCTCGCCAAGGCCGGTGTCCCCGCCGACAAGGTCGAGCGCGTTTATCTGCGCCCCGACCAGACCGCCGCCGTGTTCAACGCCGGGCAGGTCGACGCCTGGGCGGTCTGGTCGACGTACGCCGTCGCCGAGATCGGCGCGGGCAAGGCCCACTTCGTCGCCGACGGCACCGCCATCGGCTCCGACAACTACAGCCTCAACGCGGTCCGTTCGGAGTTCGCCGACCAGCACCCCGAGGTCGTCAAGGCCCTCTACACCTACCTCCACGACAACAGCGCGAAGGAGAAGCGGGACCCCGCCGCCTACCTCAACGTCTTCACCGACGCCGGCCCCACCGCCGTCAACGGCCGGGCCAAGGACGTCCAGATCGCCTTCACCGGCAAGGGAGGCACCGTCGACCCGATCGGCCCCGAGGACGTCAAGCGCTTCGAGACCGTGGCCCGGTTCTACGCCGACCAGAAGGTCACACCGAACAAGGTCGACATCGCGGCCCATCTGCTCGACATCGAGAAGCTGTCATGACGGCCACCGCCGCCGCCGCCACGGGCACGGCATCGCCACCCGCCGCCGCCCCAGGGACCGCGCCCGCCGAGGAGGTGCGCGCCGACGCACGCGCCGACACGCCCGCCGACGGGCTCGTCGCCCCGCGCCCGCCGGCGAGCCGCCCCCGCTCCCGTACGTACTCCGTGATCGCCCGCGCCCTCGGCCCGGTCGTCCTCCTCGCCCTGTGGTGGGTCTCCTCCGCCACCGGCCTCCTCACCCCCGACGTCCTGGCATCTCCTCCACAAGTAATCGACGCCGTTGGCGAGTTGTGGGGCAACGGGCAGCTCCAGGACGCGCTCGCCACCTCCCTCACCCGCTCCGGCGTCGGACTCGTCATCGGACTCGCGGCCGGGCTCACCCTCGGCATCACCACCGGCTTCACAAGGCTCGGCGACGAACTGCTCGACTCCTCGCTGCAGACCCTGCGGACCATCCCGTTCCTGTCCCTCGTCCCCCTCTTCATGGTCTGGTTCGGGATCAACGAGACCGCCAAGATCCTGCTCATCGCGGTCGCCACCACCTTCCCGATGTACGTCTCCACCACCGGCGGCGTCCGCAACACCGACCGCAAACTCGTCGAGGCCATGCGCAGCTTCGGGCTCGGCCGGCTCGCCATCGTCCGCCAGGTCGTCCTGCCCGGCGCCCTGCCCTCGCTCCTCGCCGGACTGCGGCTCTCGATGACCCTGAGCGTCATCGCGCTCATCGCGGCCGAGGAGATCAACGCCACCGAGGGCATCGGCTATCTGATGTCCCAGGCCCAGAGTTACGCCCGCACCGACATCCTCGCCGTCTGCATCCTGGTCTACGGACTGCTCGGCCTCACCGCCGACGTGCTCGTCCGGGGCCTGGAGCGGGTCCTCATGCCCTGGCGCACGGCCGGCCCCGGGGGAGGAGCCCGATGAGCGAGTCCACCGACACGCGGACGGCCGTACGGGTGCGGGGGCTGCGCCGGGTCTTCGGCACCCGCCCCGTCCTCGACGGCCTCGACCTCACCCTGGCGCGCGGCGAGTTCCTCGCCCTGCTCGGAGCGAGCGGCAGCGGCAAGACCACCCTGCTCCGCATCCTCGGCGCCCTCGACGGCGCCGACGGAGGGCAGGCCCTCGTCCCGGCCGCCCGCACGATCGTCTTCCAGGAACCCCGCCTCATCCCCTCCAAGAAGGTGCTCGCCAATGTGACCGTGGGCCTGCCGCGCGGGGCGGCGACCCGCGCGACCGGGCTCCGGGCCCTCGCCGAGGTCGGGCTCGAACGTCACGCCGACGCCTGGCCCGCCACCCTCTCCGGCGGCGAGGCCCAACGCGTCGCGCTGGCAAGAGCGCTTGTCAGGGAACCCGAACTCCTCCTCCTCGACGAGCCGTTCGCCGCCCTCGACGCCCTGACCCGGCTCCGCATGCAGGACCTGGTGGGCGAGCTGCGCCGCATCCACCGGCCCGCCGTCCTGCTCGTCACGCACGACGTCGACGAGGCCGTCCGCCTCGCCGACCGGGTCGCCGTCCTGCGGGACGGGCGGCTCGTCACCGACGAACCCGTGACCGTCGCCCGGCCCCGCGACCCCGGCGACCCGGCGTTCGTCGCCCTGCGCCGCCGGCTCCTCGCCGACCTCGGCGTCCACGCACCCGAGGAAGCACTCCCGTCCACCCCGGCCCCCGCCACCATCGAAGGAGCGTCCGCATGACCGTCGTCATCGGTGTCCACCGCAGCAACCCGTCCCTCTACCACCTGTCCCGTCTCGGCTACGCGGAGGAGGAGCTCGCCGCCCTCGGCGAGACCGTGACCTGGCACCCGTACACCGACGGCGTCCGCACCGGCGCCTTCCTCGCCGACGGCACCATCGACTTCGGCGGCACGGGCTCCACCCCGCCGGTCACCGCGCAGGCCGCCGGCCACGACATCGTCTACACCGCCGTCTCCGCGCCCCGCCCCGACCACGGCGCCCTCCTGGTGCCCGAGGACAGCCCGGTCCGCACCGTCGCGGACCTCAAGGACGGCACCGTCCACCTCGCCGTCGGCTCCTGGCAGACCCACCTCGTGGCCAAGGCGCTGGACGACGCGGGACTCTCGTACGCCACCGACATCACCCCCGCACGAGGGGACTCCGGCAGCGAGGCGAAGCTCCGCGCCGGTGAGATCACCGCCTGGGTGGCGCAGGGCGCCGAACTCGCCGCCGCCCGCCGCGCCGGCGGCCTGCGCACCCTGATCCGTACCGGCGACGTCATCACCGACCGGTCCGTCTTCTTCACCCGCCGCGACCTGGCCGAGCAGCGGCCCGAGCTCGTCGAGGCCCTCACCCGGGCGCTCCGGCGGGCCGACGACTGGGCCGCCGCCCACCCGCGCGAGGCCGCCGAGATCGCCGCGGCCGACCAGGGCGGCACCGCCGACGACTGGGAGACCGCGCTGCGCGCCCTGCCGTGGACGATCGAGGCGGTGACCGAGGAGTTCATCGCCGAGCAGCAGCAGGCGGCGGACATCTTCCACCGCACCGGGTTCGTCGACCGCGCGGTCACCGTCGCCGACGCCCTGCCCCGGAAGGTCTGATCCCATGGCCCCGCAGAACGCCCCGGCGTCCACCTCGGCACCCGAAGTCCTCTGGTACGTCATCCCGCGCGAAGGCGCCTACCCGTGGGAGCCGGCGGGCCGCCGCCCCGTCGACCTCGGCTACCTCACCCACCTCGCCGGCACCGTGGAGCGCCTCGGCTACACCGGCGCGCTGCTCGCCACCGACCTCTACGACGTGTGGCCGCTGGGCTCCGCGCTCGCGGCCGCCACGAGCACCCGCTTCAAGCCGCTTCTCGCCGTCCACCCCGGTCTGATCGCGCCCACCCTGCTCGCCAAGATGGCCCTGAGCTTCGACAACCTCTTCGGCGGGCGGCTCCGGTTCAACGTCGTCAACGGCTCCACGAACGCCCTGCGCGAGTACGGCCTCCACGTCGAGCACGACGAGCGGTACGCGCTCAGCGCCGAGTACTGGTCGATCGTCAAGCGCCTCACGGCGGGCGAGGTCTTCGACCACAAGGGGCGCTTCTACGACCTCAAGGACGCCGGCGCCTCCTTCCGGGACCTGCGGCCCGTGCAGGAACCGCACATCCCGCTGTGGTTCGGCGGTTCGTCCGCGCCCGGCATCGAGATGGCCGCCGAACACGTCGACGTCTACCTCACCTGGGGCGAACCCCCGGCGCTGCTGAAGGAGAAGCTCGACCACGTCCGGGCACGTGCCGCCGCCCACGGCCGCACCCTCCGCATCGGCCTGCGCCTCCACCTCATCGTCCGCGACACCGAGGACGAGGCATGGGCGGCGGCCGACCGGCTCCTCGACGTCACCAGCGAGGCCACCTACGCCCGACAGCTCGGCGAACGCACCGGCGAGGACGGCGTCGGCTGGCAGCGCCAATTCCGCCAGCACGGCGGCCGCGTGCCCGCCCGCGCCCGCGAACTGGAGACCCACCCCAACCTCTGGCCCGGCATGAGCCTCTTCCGCCCCGGCCCCGGAACAGCCGTCGTCGGCTCGACGGCCCAGGTGGTCGACCGCCTCAAGGAATACCAGGACCTCGGCGTGGACACGTTCATCCTCTCCGGCAACCCCCTCCTCGAAGAGGCGTACCGGGTCGCCGAGACGGTCCTCCCGGCCCTCGGCGTCACCCCCTGAGGGGTTCGGAGTGCGCTCGGTGAGGAGCCGGTGACCGCGTGCGAACCCTTTCGGCGCGCCGCATTGATCGAACGTTGATGGCTCGTTTACGACCCTGCGGCAGCGTGTACGGCATGCAGACCGACATGAGCGTACTGACCGCACCGGAGCCCGACATGACCTGGCAGGAGAACGCGCTGTGCGCCCAGGCCGGCCCGGAGTTCTTCTTTCCGGCGCCGGGGTCCTCGACCCGCGAGGCGAAGCAGCTGTGCGGCGCCTGTGAGGGGCGCGTGGCCTGCCTGGAGTACGCGCTCACGCACGACGAGCGTTTCGGCGTGTGGGGCGGGCTCTCGGAGAAGGAGCGGTTCCGGCTGAAGCGCGGGCGGGGCTGAGGACGCGGCGGGCAGGGGCCCGCCGCGTGGTGCTCGGCCGCTCGGCCCCGGGCGTGGGGCTCGGCGGGTGGGCTCAGCCGGCGGCTCGGGCCGCCATACGGGCCTTGCGGGCCGCGAGCTTCTCGTCGAACTTGCTGGCTTCGCTGTCCAGACCGTTCATGTAGAGACCCAGTTCCTCCTGGGCGCGCAGGCCGTCGGGGCCGAGGCCGTCGATCTGGAGGACCTTGAGGAAGCGGAGGACGGGCTGGAGGACGTCGTCGTGGTGGATGCGCATGTTGTAGATCTCGCCGATCGCCATCTGCGCCGCCGCCCGCTCGAAGCCCGGCATGCCGTGTCCGGGCATGCGGAAGTTGACCACGACGTCGCGCACGGCCTGCATGGTCAGGTCGGGGGCCATCTCGAAGGCCGCGCCCAGCAGGTTGCGGTAGAAGACCATGTGCAGGTTCTCGTCGGTGGCGATGCGGGCGAGCATGCGGTCGCAGACCGGGTCGCCGGACTGGTGGCCGGTGTTGCGGTGCGAGATGCGGGTCGCGAGCTCCTGGAAGGCGACGTACGCCACGGAGTGCAGCATCGAGTGCCGGTTGTCGGACTCGAAGCCCTCGCTCATGTGCGACATCCGGAACTGCTCCAGCTTGTCCGGGTCGACGGCGCGCGAGGCGAGGAGGTAGTCGCGCATCACGATGCCGTGCCGGCCTTCCTCGGCGGTCCAGCGGTGCACCCAGGTGCCCCAGGCGCCGTCGCGGCCGAAGAGGCTGGCGATCTCGTGGTGGTAGCTCGGGAGGTTGTCCTCGGTGAGCAGGTTGACGACGAGGGCGATCTTGCCGATGTCCGTCACCTTGGACTGCGCCGGGTCCCATGCCTCGCCGTCCTCGAAGAAGCCGGGGAAGTTGCGGCCGTCGGACCAGGGCACGTACTCGTGCGGCATCCAGTCCTTGGTGACCTTGAGGTGCCGGTTGAGCTCCGTCTCCACGACCTCTTCCAGTGCGTAGAGCAGCCGTGCGTCGGTCCACCCTGCCGAGCTGCCGAGGGAGGGAGAGGTGAGCGTCACGGGGACTCCTGGGGACGGAGAGGGGCAAACGGGCGTACCTACGGATTCGTAGGTTACGAGACCGTAGGTTAAGGCTCCGTAAGGCGTCGGCCAAGCCCGTCCCGGCGATGTCCGGTTACGTTCCGTTATGTGCGCTGCTCGGGTGGGGTGCCGGAGACGCAGGTCACGTCGGGTGGGCCGGTCACCGGCCACCGGGTCGACTACGCAGCGCAGGCGCTCGACGGCTCAGAGCGGCTCACGGCGGCGCGCGGCCGGGAGCGCGAGGGCGGCGGGCGCGGCAGGGCGAGACGGCGTGCGGCGCTCCGCGGGCCGGGCGTGGCGCGCGGCGGACGGCGCGCGGCTCACAGCAGGTGGTCGGCCGCGCCGGCCTTCACCGCGGAGATCAGCGCCCGCAGCGCCTCCACCGAGTCGCTGACGTACTCGCCGGGGCGGAGCGTCGAGCCGATGTAGGCCCGGCCGGAGTCGTCGAGTCCGAACCGGAAGCAGTTGGCGCCCTCGCTGCAGAAGGCATCGCTCCAGTCGATCGCGGCGGCGCCGCGGGAGGGGGTGGCGGGGACGACTTCGGTGGTGACGTTCATGGGGGCCTCTCACAGATCCTGGGCGATGGTGCGGATGAGCGCGCGGGATTCCTCCGCGGGCAGGGAGAGCCCGCGCAGTCGGTCCAACAGGCCGCGGTATCGACGCAGTTGCATGTAGGTGTCGAGGAGGAGTGAGCCGTGGGAGGAGTCGAGCTGCACGGTGTCGAGCTGCGGCACGGGCGCGGACACATAGGTGAACGACTGGCCCGCCCCGGGGAAACCCCCCGCCGCGAAGGGGATGACGCGGACGGAGACGGTGTCCCGGTCGGTGTGCGCCAGTATGCGCTCCAGCTGGTTCCGCGTGACCTTCGGTCCGCCGAACTGCATGCGCAGCGCCGCCTCGTGGATCACCGCCGCGTACCGCACGGGCCGGTCCCGGTCCAGCACCTCCTGCCGGCGCAGCCGCAGTGCGAGCCGGGCTTCCAGGTCGGGTTCGGGCAGCGGTGGGACGGCCGTGTCGAAGACGGCGCGGGCGTGCTCCTCGGTCTGCAGCAGGCCGGGGATGTGGGTGGTGACGGAGGTGCTCAACTCGGCCGCGTGGAATTCGAGTTCGGCGATGTCGATGAGGGCGGGCGGCAGTAGTCCGCGGTGTCCCTCCCACCAGCCCCGGTCGCGCTCCTGGGCCATCGCGGCGAGCAGGTCGACGAGTGCGGTGTCCGGGCAGCCGTAGTTGAAGGCGAGGGTGCGGACGCGTTCGGCGCTGATGCCGAAGCGGCCGGCCTCGATGTGCGGGATGCGGGTGCGGTCGACGCCCAGGAGGGCGGCGGCCTGCTGGGCCGACATGCCCGACTGTTCGCGCAGTTTGCGCAGTTCGCTCCCGAGTCGCTGTTGTCGTGCGGTCGGGCTGCTCCTGGGTGGCACCGTCCGTCTTCCCTTCAGTCCGTGACCACGACGGCACGGTGGGGCGTCGATATGGCCGAAATGGCATGAGTACCTGCAAGTAGTAGCACTGTGCTCCGCTCGTAGGCTACGGTCGGTAGCGCAAGTCTCACACGGGGCTACGGTGACCGTGTGCAGGTACCCCCCATGCACAGGAAATGTGAGCAACCCGATGAAGGGCGCCCTGCGTTGCCTCCCGACCGCCGTCGCGGCCGGGCCCATACCTCCCGCCACCGAGAACCTCAGCTACTCGTTACTCCTTCCCGGAGGCGCCTACTGCGCCGGACTCGCGCGCGAATCCGTCACCACGCTCCTGACCCGGCACGGCCTGTCCGACCTCTGCGAGACCGCCGCCCTCGCCGCATCCGAACTCGTCGCCGCCGCCTACCGGTTCACCCCCGACCGGGAGATGATCCTGCGCGTCCGCTGGCAGTACGAGGCGCTGCGGATCGTGCTCTACGACCAGCATCCGGCCCATGCCGCGCCCGCCGCGGCCGAGGAATGCAGAGACCGCCGCAGCCGCAGCATGTGGCTGCTGGCAGCGGCGGTCGAGGCACACGGCGGGGACTGGGGGCTCACCCCCGTCCTCTCGCCCGGCGGCGGCACCAAGTCCTGGGCGTTACTCCACCGCTAGCGCTCCGCGGCCACCGTCCCCCGTACCTCCTCCGCCGTCGTCGGCCGCAGCTCACCGTCGAGCAGCAGCCACCGGGTGATCCCCAGCGACTCCAGAAACGTCACGTCGTGGCTCGCCACGATCAGCGCCCCTTCGTACGCGTCGAGGGCCGCCGTCAGCTTCCGCACCGACGCCATGTCCAGGTTGTTCGTCGGCTCGTCCAGCATCAGCAGCTGCGGAGCCGGCTCCGCCAGGAGCAGCGCCGCGAGCGTCGCCCGGAACCGCTCCCCGCCGGACAGGGTGCCCACGGGCCTGTCCGCCCGCGCCCCCCGGAACAGAAACCGTGCCAGCCTCGCCCTGATCGCGTTCCCCGTCGCCGTGGGCGCGAAGCGGGCCACGTTCTCCACCACGCTCAGCCCGTCGTCGAGCACGTCGAGCCGCTGCGGCAGGAAGCGGAGCGGCACCCGTGCCTCCGCCTCGCCCGACAGCGGCTCCACCTCGCCGGCGATCGTCCGGAGCAGCGTCGTCTTCCCGGCCCCGTTGCGGCCGACCAGCGCGATGCGCTCCGGACCGCGCAGTTCGAACTCGCCCGCGACCCGGGCCCCGTACCGCATCTCCAGCTCCCGCAGGTGCAGCACCTCGCGCCCCGGCGGCACCGAGGTGCGGGGCAGCTCGACGCGGATCTCGTCGTCGTCCCGCACCGCCTCCACCGCGGCGTCGAGCCGTTCCCGGGCCTCCGAGAGGCGCTCGGTGTGCAGCGTGCGGTGCTTGCCCGCGGCGACCTGGGCATCGCTTCTGCGCCCGTTCGCCACGATCTTCGGGACGACCTTGTTCTCGTAGCTCTTCTGGCCGAACCTCTTGCGCCGCGCCAGCTTCGTCTGGGCGTCGGAGAGTTCGCGCTTCTGGCGCTGCACGTCCGCCTCGGCGACCCGTACCATCCGCTCCGCCGCCTCCTGTTCGGCGGCGAGCGCCGTCTCGTACGCGGACCAGGTGCCGCCGTACCAGGTGACCGAGCCGTCCCGCAGATCGGCGATCTGGTCGACGAGCTCCAGGAGTTCACGGTCGTGACTCACCACGACCAGGACACCGGACCAGTTCCGCACGGCCTCGTACAGCCGGCCGCGGGCGTGCCGGTCCAGGTTGTTGGTCGGCTCGTCGAGCAGCAGGACGTCCGGCCGGGCGAGCAGCAGCGCGGCGAGGCGCAGCAGGACGGACTCGCCGCCCGACACCTCGCCGACGGTCCGGTCGAGACCGACGCCGTCCAGCCCGAGCTGGTCGAGCGTGGCCCGGGCCCGCTCCTCGACGTCCCAGTCGTCGGCGAGGGCGGTGAAGTGCTCCTCCGAGGGGTCGCCCGCCTCGATGGCGTGCAGGGCGGTCCGCTTCTCGGCGATGCCGAGGATCTCGTCCACCCGCCGCGAGGTGTCGAGCACCAGGTTCTGCGG
Organism: Streptomyces sp. NPDC059534; assembly: GCF_042743475.1. Lineage (NCBI taxonomy): Bacteria > Bacillati > Actinomycetota > Actinomycetes > Kitasatosporales > Streptomycetaceae > Streptomyces > Streptomyces sp. NPDC059534. Next base: position 75,928 of record NZ_JBHWAQ010000004.1, on the reverse strand, counting down.
GAGGTAGCCGAGCTCCCCGGTGATCTGGACCGTGCCGGAGACCGGCTTCAGCTCACCGGCGATCAGTTTCAGGAGCGTGGACTTGCCGGAGCCGTTGAGGCCGACGAGCCCGGTGCGGCCGGGGCCGACCGCGAGCCGGAAGTCGTCGAGGACCTCGGTGCCGTCCGGCCAGGAGAAGGAGAGAGAGGAGCAGGTGATGAAGGTGGGGTGATGCGCCATGGGGGCCTCCCGGTCGCGAGCGTGGAATGGGGCAACGCGAGAGACACCGGGGCGCGGGCAGTCGGAACGAACGGCTCGTACGCCGAGGTCGAGAACGGCACACGCGGCACAGGGGGCACGCGCGGCTCGGTGTCTCGCAACCTCAGACGAGCAACGTCCTTCTCCGATCAGGTGACAACAGGTCCGTCAACGACGCTACGACCGGGACCGGGCGGACGGCAAACGATTAAAACGGGACCGGGCGGACGGCGAACGATGGAAAGGAGACAGCCGGTCCGGTGGGGCCGGGCCCACCCGGTGCCGGTCGTCGCCACGCCGGGCACGCATCCCGCTAGGGTCGGGCACCCCGCCACCGGGCCGATGAGGCGGCCCGCCGGCGGCACCGAGGAACCACTCCGGCCGAGTGGCATCCCTCCAGGAAAGAGACCGATGAACCAGGCAGTGAAGGACACCGGGGCCGTGGGCGTGGGAGTGGCGCAGCGTCCCGGCACGAACCCCCCGTGCGCGGACGGCGTCGACGTCCAGCGGCGGGGCGACGAGGTGTGCGCGGCGGTCGTGGACGGCGCCGGGCACCGTGCGGACACCGTCCGGTACGCGCGCATCGCTCCGGCCGTCATCACCCATCTGGGGATGTCCCTGGACGGGCTGGCCGCCCTGATGACCGCCGGCCAGATGGCGAAGGCGTACGAGCAGCCCCCGCACGCCTCCGCCGTCTTCGCCTGCATGCGGCCGGGCGTGCCCACGGTGGTGCACTGGATCGGCGACTGCCGGGCGTACGGGTGGGACGGGACCGCGCTCACCCAGTGGAGTACCGACCAGACGATGGGTGAATGGCTGCGGGTCAACGGCGGGGTTCCCGTGGAGATCGCGGAGAACCACGACAACTGGTCGAGGCTCGGCCTCGCCAAGGCGTCGGCGGCGACGTGCCGGCAGGTGGAGATCCCCGAAGAGGTCGGTCTGGTCCTGCTCGTCTCGGACGGCGTCCCCGACCATGTCGGCCTGAACACCGTCGAGGCCCTGTGCCGCAGTCACGGATCCGAGCCCCAGGTCCTGGCCGACGCGCTGGTCGCGGCGGCACGGGGGGACTCGGAGGGCTATCGCGACGACACCACCGCCGTGGTGCTCGCCAGGGGTCCCGGCATCAGTACGAACTGACGACGATCGGTTCGGCCCGCCGACGACACCGCCGGCCGGAGCGGCCTCGCGCGCGGGCCGCCGCCGAGCGCCGCCGTTACGGGCGCTCGCGCAGCAGCTCCGCCAGATCCTGGTCCCAGTCCAGGTACTGGTGCTCGCGCCCGGCCGGCACCAGGTGCTCCGACCGCTCCAGGAAACGGCGCAGCTCCGAGGTTCGGACATGGACCATGGCGACCCCCTCGGGGGCGTGGAACTCGACGACGGTCCGGTCGTACCCGTACGGGCGCAGGCGTACGTCCCCGACGCCGGCGGGCCGCTCGACACCCTGGACGAGCAGGTCGCGGGCGAACGCCCACGACACCTCGACGCCCTCCAGCGTCGCCGGCGGCGGGAAGGCCATGCTGACGGCGTAGGGGTCCCCGCGGTCGTAGCGCAGGGTGGCGGGCACGGTCTCCATACGGGGAGCGGATGCGACCAGACGGGCCTGGAGGGACTGTTCGATGACGGCGGGCACGGCCGTCTCCTCTCACGCGGGCTTCGGATCCTGAGCGTCTCCCCGACACCAGGGCACCTGACACCAGGAAGGACGAGCGGGACGGCCGGAACGTGCACTCCGGTCCTACGTGAGCTGTGTCACCGCCGGGCGGCGGGGCGGCATCACCGCTCGTCGGCGACGTCGTCGTCCGGTTCGGCGCACGGGCCGGAGTGGTCGCAGTACGGCTGGTTCCCCGAGGCTCCGCAGCCGCAGAGCATCACCCGCGTCTCGTGCCGGTCCCCGTGCGGCCCGGTCACGAGCAGGTCGCCGCGGAGCACCAGCTGCCCGGACGGGGTGCGGCGCACGGTGGTGGGGGATTCGGGCGGTTCGGCGGAGCCCTCCGCCGGACGGTGGTGGTACTGGAGCGCCCCGGAGGGACAACGGTGGATCACCTGCTCGACCAGACCGGTTTCGGCCGCGTCGGGCAGTACCCAGGGGCGCCGGGACAGGTCGAAGACCTGCGGCAGGCCGTGGACGCACTCGGCCGCGTGCAGACAGCGGCGCGGCTCGAACGTGACGGTGATGCCCTCGCCCTCGTACTCCTTGAGCTTGGGATTCTCCGCCTCTGTGCCCGGCATCTCTTCGCGCCCCGGCTCCCCCGGGGCCACCGGCGCCTCGCCCGTACGGTCGGTCATGGGATCCAGCCTAGGAACGCCCGGCGCGGGACGCACCCTGGACGGGGACCGGCCCGGGGCACTAGCTTCCGGCGCCATGACGTCCATGGGGAAGACGAGACGAATGATGTCGGTGGGGCTGATCGGGGCGGCGCTCGCGCTCACCCTCGCGGCACCCGCGCGCGCCGGGGAGACCCCCACGGCCGCGGCCGGCTGGCAACTGACACCGACCGGCACCGACGCCCGCTTCCGCGGGCTCGCCGCGGTCGACCGCTCCACCGCCTGGGCCGCCGGCTCCCGGGGAACGGTGCTGCGCACCACCGACGGCGGCCGGAGCTGGCGCAACGTCTCGCCGGCCGGCGCGGGCGAGCTGGAGTTCCGCGACGTGGAGGCGTTCGACGCCCGCCGGGCCGTCGTCCTGGCCATCGGCGAGGGCGAGGCGTCGCGGGTGCTGCGCACCGAGGACGGCGGCGCCACCTGGACCGAGTCCTTCCGCAACACCGATCCGCACGCCTTCTACGACTGCATGACCTTCTTCGACCGCCGCCACGGACTCGCCATGAGCGACCCGGTCGACGGGAAGTACCGCATCCTCTCCACCCGCGACGGCGGCCGCTCCTGGCAGGTACTGCCGACCGGCGGCATGCCGGACGCGCTCCCCGGCGAGGCCGGATTCGCGGCGAGCGGCCAGTGCCTGGTCTCGGCCGGCCCCCGGGACGTCTGGCTCGCGACGGGCGGCGGGGCCACGGCCCGCGTCCTGCACTCCGCCGACCGGGGGCTGACCTGGACCGCCACCACCACGCCGATCCCGGCCGGCGACCCCGCCAAGGGCGTCTTCGGACTCGCCTTCCGCGACCGCACGCACGGCATCGCCGTCGGCGGCGACTACCGCAAGGACCAGCCGTCCCCGCAGGCCGGCGCCGTCACCGCCGACGCGGGCCGCACCTGGCGCCCCTCGGCCGCGCCGCCGCCCGCCTACCGCTCCGGCGTCGCCTGGCTCCCGCACGGCAAGTCGGCCGCCCTCGCCGTCGGCCCGACCGGAACGGACCTGACCACCGACGGCGGCCGCACCTGGCGGACCGTCGACACCGGCTCGTACGACACGGTGGACTGCACCGCCGACGGCTCCTGCTGGGCCTCCGGCGAGAAGGGCAGGATCGCCCGCCTGACCCGCCGCTGACCCGGCTCCGCCGGACCGGGGGCTACTGGGCGGGCAGCTGCTCCCGGTACGCGGCGATGCCGTCGGCCGTCTTGGTCGCGTAGAACTCCGTGATCCGGTACGCGCAGACGCCCTCGACGCTGAACGGGTCGGCCGCCGCGATCCTCTCGATCTCCGCGCGGTCGACCCCGGCGGCCAGGATCACCCCGCCGTCCCGCGGGTTCTTCCGGCCCGAGGCGAGGAACACGCCCTCGGCGTACCGCGCGTCGAGCCACTCGACGTGCGCGGCGAGGAGGGCGTCGACCCGCTCGACGGGGGCGGTGTAGGTCAATTCCAGTACGAACATGATCGTCAGGCTACCGGGCCCCGGCCGGACACCGCCGGGGCGTTCCGGTCCTCGGAACCGGGCCCCCGAGCCGGGCCCGTAGGGTGACTGCACTATGACGATCATCGGGATTCCGGCGGGCTGGCCCGCCGACGAGACCGCCGCCCTGGCCGTCCAGCGGGAGCTGCGCGGGCGGCTCCTCCTCGACGAGGCGGGGCCCGCGGTGGGCGAGGGGCATGTCACCGGACTCGACGTGGCGTACGACGACGAGCGCGACCTCGTCGCCGCCGCGGCCGTCGTCCTCGACGCGCGGACCCTCGACGTGGTGGAGGAGGCCACGGCAGTCGGCCGGGTCTCCTTCCCGTACGTCCCCGGGCTCCTCGCCTTCCGCGAGATCCCCACCGTCCTGGCCGCGCTCGACGCCCTCACCGCCGACCCCGGCCTCCTCGTCTGCGACGGCTACGGCCTCGCCCACCCTCGCCGCTTCGGCCTCGCCAGCCACCTCGGCGTCCTCACCGGACGGCCCTCCGTCGGCGTCGCCAAGAACCCCTTCACCTTCACCTACGACCAGCCCGGCGACGCCCGCGGCGACACCACCCCCCTCCTCGCCGACGGCGAGGAGGTCGGCCGTGCCCTGCGCACCCGAAGCGGCGTCAAACCCGTCTTCGTCTCCGTCGGCCACCGCATCTCCCTCCCCACCGCCTGCGCCCACACCCTCCACCTCGCCCCCCGCTACCGCCTCCCCGAAACCACCCGCCACGCCGACTCCCTCTGCCGCCGCGCCCTCGAACAGGCACGCGCCGACGCCTGAGCACGACCGCGGAGCGCAGGGAAGGAGGGCACCACGTGCCGCCTGAGTACCTGTACGGCTGAGTACCTGTACGGATATCGGGCCCGTTGCCCCGCCCGGCAGGGTGGGGGGATGACAACACCCCTTTCCGTACCGCCGCGTTCCGCCGGGCGTGGTCTCGCCCTTGTCCTCGCCGCGGCCGGGATGCTCGCGTCGGCCTGGGTCTGCGCCATGCTCTACGTCGTCGCGGCCTGGGTGCTGGCGTGATCGGGCGGGCGTGGTGTGTCGTGCTCGACTGCCCGGATGCCGGTGAACTCGCCGCGTTCTACCGACGGTTGGTCGGCGGTGAGGTGGAGGGGCCGGATCCCCGGTGGGCTGTGGGCGACGGGTGTGTGGTGCTGCGCGGCGACGGAGGGCCCGTACTCGCGTTCCAGAGTGTGGCCGACCACCGCCCGCCGGTCTGGGGCGCGCCCGAGCAGCAGTTCCACGTCGACGTGCGGGTCGACGACCTGGGCGCGGCCGAGGAGGCCGTCGTCGCGCTCGGGGCGACGCCGCTCGGCGGAGGGGGCGCCGACCCGGCCTGGCGGGTCTACGCGGACCCGGCCGGTCACCCCTTCCGCCTCGTACGGCTCTGAGCCCGGCCCCGCCGGTCCGCGGGGCCGAGCCCCCGGCCGGCCCCGATGGCGCCGGTCCGCGGGGCCCGGCCGCCGGCTAGCCCCGGTGGGCCACCCGGAATCGGATGCCCGCCGAGCGCAGCCGGGCGGTGAGCGCGTCGCCCATCGCGACCGCCGTGGTGACCTGGCCCGCGGTCTTCGGCAGGGGGTCGAAGGCGAGGCAGAGGGCGGACTCGGCGAGCATCTTCGCCGTCTCGTCGTATCCCGGGTCGCCGCCCGACACCTCGGTGAAGACCCGTCGCCCGCCGCCTTCGCCGACGAACCGCACCGAGAACCAGCTGCGGGCACGCCGCTCCGCCGAAGGGCCCTCGCCCGCCGAGTAGCGCTCCATCAGCCATCCGCGTACGGACGGCAGTTGGGCGGCGGCGACGCTCGCGCCGACGGCGGCCGTGCCGCCGAGGGCCATCGGCAGCGTCTTCACGGAGGCGTAGTGCCGGTAGCGGAAGTCCGGCCCGTACCGCTCCAGGCCGGCGGCCGAGCGCGCCACGATCTGCGGGTCGAGCGTCGGCAGCGGCAGCGCCCAGGTGCCCGTCTCGGTGCTGAACCGCGGTGCACCCAGCGGCGCGCGGGCCCGGCGGCCCACCAACCGCGGTTCGTACAGGTGTCGTTCGTGCGCGGCGCGCAGCATCTCCCGGCCGCGGCCCAGCGCGGTGAGCGCGGAGGCGAAGGTGCCGCCGGAGAAGGCGGCCCCGGCCCGGACGAAGCCGTCGACGCGCAGCGGCACGCCCTCGGGGAGCTGCTGGACGGTGAAGTACACGCCCAGGTCGTGCGGGACGGAGTCGAAGCCGCAGGCGTGCACGATCCGCGCGCCGGTCTCCCGGGCGCGCGCGTCGTGCCGGACGTACGTCAGGTCGACGAACTCGGCCTCGCCGGTGAGGTCCACACAGTCCGTGCCGGCCTCCGCGCAGGCGGCGACGAGTCCGTCGCCGTACCAGACGTAGGGGCCGACGGTGGTCGCCACGACCCGGGTCGACTCGGCGAGGTCGCGCAGGGAGTCCGCGTCGTCGGCGTCGGCGACGACGAGCGGCAGATCGGCGCAGCGCGGCCAGCGGGCGGCGAGCCGGTCCCGCAGGGCGGCGAGCGCCGCCCGGTTGCGGCCCGCGAGCGCCCAGCGGCACTCCTCAGGGGCGTGCTCGGCCAGGTACTCCGCGGTGAGCTCGCCCACGAACCCGGTCGCCCCGAAGAGGACCACGTCGTACGGCCTCGCCCCGGCCTCCGCCGCCGCCCCGGCCGCCGAACCCGTGGACCCGTCCCCGGAGCCGTCGGCCCCGGAGCTGCCCGCCCTGGAGCCGCCGGCCCCGGCCCCGGCTCCGTGCTCCGGTTCCGGTCCCGATCCGGCCTCGCGTCCCCTGTCCGCTCCTGTGTCCATCCAGCCCCTCGTCTCGGCCGTACCGCGCCGCCGTGCGCGGTTGTCGTCGGCGGAGGATAGCGGAAGTCGGCGGCGGGCAATTTCCAAGCGCTTGCTCGGCCGGGGGGCTTGTGCCGAGTGGAACACGTTCCTAGCATCTCCGGTGTTACATCATTGGTGTCACATACTCCTGGGGGCTCGATGACCACGACGCACACCGCCGGGAACGGCCCGCTCACCGGGGTGCGCGTGGTCGAACTCGCCGGCATCGGCCCCGGGCCCTTCGCCGCCATGCTCCTCGCGGACCTCGGCGCCGACGTCGTCCGCGTCGACCGCCCCGGCGGCCCCGGACTCGGCATCGACCCGGCCCGCGACCTCACCAACCGCAACAAGCGCTCCGTCCTCGTCGACCTCAAGGCCGAGGACGGCCCCGCGACCGTGCTCGACCTCGTCGCCCGCGCCGACGTCCTCGTCGAGGGCTACCGCCCCGGCGTCGCCGAGCGCCTCGGCGTCGGCCCCGAGCCCTGCCTCGCCCGCAACCCGCGCCTCGTCTACGGCCGGATGACCGGCTGGGGCCAGGACGGCCCGCTGGCCCACACCGCCGGCCACGACATCGGCTACATCGCCCTCACCGGCGCCCTCGGCATGATCGGCCCCGACCCGGACGGCCCGCCCACCATCCCCGCCAACCTCGTCGGCGACTACGCCGGCGGCTCCCTCTACCTCGTCATCGGCGTCCTCGCCGCCCTCCAGCACGCCCGCGCGCACGGCGAGGGCCAGGTCGTCGACGCCGCCATCGTCGACGGGACCGCGCACCTCACCACCATGATCCACGGCATGCTCGCGGCCGGCGGCTGGCAGGACCGCCGGGGCGTGAACCTGCTCGACGGCGGCTGCCCCTTCTACGGTGTCTACGAGACCTCCGACGGCGGCCACATGGCGGTCGGCGCCCTGGAGGAGCGGTTCTACGCGGAGTTCGTCCGCCTCCTCGGCGTCGAGGAGGCCGCCCCCGCCCGCCGCGACCTCGCCCGCTGGCCCGAACTGCGCAAGGCCGTCGCCGACCGCTTCCGGAGCCGTACCCGCGAGGAGTGGACGGCCGTCTTCGACGGCAGCGACGCCTGCGTGGCCCCCGTCCTCTCCCTGCGCGAGGCCCCGGCCCACCCGCACCTCGCCGCCCGCGCCACCTTCACCGAGCGGGACGGCATCGCCCAGCCCGCCCCCGCACCCCGCTTCTCCGCCACGCCCGGCACCCTCCGCACGGGCCCCGCCCTGCCCGGCGCCGACACCGCCGAGGTCGCCCGCGACTGGTCCGTACCCGCGCTGGAGAGCCCGACCCAGACCCTGGAGACCGAAGCATGAAGCGCCAGCTCTACACCGCCGACCACGAGGCATTCCGCGCGGTCGTCCGCACCTTCCTGGAGAAGGAGGTGCTGCCCCACTACGCGCAGTGGGAGAAGGACGGCATCGTCTCCCGCGAGGTCTGGCTCGCCGCCGGACGGCAGGGTCTGCTCGGCATCGCCGTCGACGAGGAGTACGGCGGCGGCGGCAACCCCGACTTCCGCTACGGCGCCGTCCTCGCCGAGGAGTTCACCCGCGCCGGGGCGCCCGGACTCGCCATCGGCCTGCACAACGACATCATCGGCCCGTACCTCACCTCGCTCGGCACCGAGGAGCAGAAGCGGCGCTGGCTGCCCGGCTTCTGCTCCGGCGAGACCGTCACCGCCATCGCCATGACGGAACCCGGCGCCGGCTCCGACCTCCAGGGCATCCGCACGACCGCCGGGGACCACGGCGACCACTGGATCCTCAACGGCTCCAAGACCTTCATCTCCAACGGCATCCTCGCCGACCTCGTGGTCGTCGTCGCCCGCACCACCCCGGACGGCGGCGCGCACGGCCTCTCCCTGCTCGTCGTCGAGCGCGGCGCGGAGGGCTTCGAGCGCGGCCGGAACCTCGACAAGATCGGCCAGAAGTCGCAGGACACCGCCGAACTGTTCTTCCGCGACGTCCGCGTCCCCAAGGAGAACCTGCTCGGCGAGCTCAACGGCGCCTTCATCCACCTGATGACCAACCTCGCCCAGGAGCGCCTCGCCATCGCCGTCGCCGGCATCGCCGGGGCCGAACACCTCCTGGAGCTCACCACCCGGTACGTCAAGGAGCGCGAGGCGTTCGGCCGCCCGCTCGCCAAGCTCCAGCACATCCGCTTCGAGATCGCCGAGATGGCCACCGAGTGCGCCGTCACCCGGACCTTCGTCGACCGCTGCATCGAGGAGCACGCGAGCGGCGCGCTGGACGCCGTACACGCCTCCATGGCCAAGTGGTGGGCGACCGAACTCCAGAAGCGCGTCGCCGACCGCTGCCTCCAACTGCACGGCGGATACGGCTACATGAGCGAATTCCCGGTCGCGCGTGCCTACACCGACGGCCGCATCCAGACCATCTACGGCGGCACCACCGAGATCATGAAGGAGATCATCGGCCGGTCTCTCCTCGGCTGACCTCCCGCCGCCCGTCTTCTCCCACCCTCATCGCGAAAGGCTTCCCGTGAGCACCGAAGCGTACGTGTACGACGCGATCCGCACCCCGCGCGGACGCGGCAAGGCAAATGGCTCCCTGCACGGCACCAAGCCCATCGACCTGGTCGTCGGACTCATCCGCGAGATCCAGACCCGCAACCCCGGGCTCGACCCGGCCGCCATCGACGACATCGTCCTCGGCGTCGTCGGCCCCGTCGGCGACCAGGGCTCCGACATCGCCCGGATCGCGGCCATCGCCGCCGGCCTGCCCGACACCGTCGCCGGAGTCCAGGAGAACCGCTTCTGCGCCTCCGGGCTCGAAGCGGTCAACATGGCCGCCATGAAGGTCCGCTCCGGCTGGGAGGACCTCGTCCTCGCCGGCGGCGTCGAGTCGATGTCCCGCGTGCCGATGGCCTCCGACGGCGGCGCCTGGTTCGCCGACCCGATGACCAACCTGGAGACCAACTTCGTCCCCCAGGGCATCGGCGCCGACCTCATCGCCACCATCGAGGGCTTCACCCGCCGCGACGTCGACGAGTACGCCGAGCTCTCCCAGGAGCGCGCCGCCGCGGCCTGGAAGGACGGGCGCTTCGACCGCTCCGTCGTGTCCGTCGTGGACCGCAGCGGCCTCGTCGTCCTCGACCACGACGAGCACATGCGCCCCGGCACCACCGCCGACTCCCTCGCCCGCCTCAAGCCCTCCTTCGCCGACATCGGCGAGCTCGGCGGCTTCGACGCGGTCGCGCTGCAGAAGTACCACTGGATCGAGGAGATCGACCACGTCCACCACGCCGGCAACTCCTCCGGCATCGTCGACGGCTCCTCCCTCGTCGCCATCGGCTCCAAGGCGGTCGGCGAGCGGTACGGTCTGACCCCGCGCGCCCGGATCGTCTCGGCCGCCGTCTCCGGATCCGAGCCGACCATCATGCTCACCGGCCCCGCCCCGGCCACCCGCAAGGCCCTCGCCAAGGCCGGCCTCACCATCGACGACATCGACCTGATCGAGATCAACGAGGCGTTCGCCGCCGTCGTCCTGCGCTTCGTCAAGGACATGGGCACCACCCTGGACAAGGTCAACGTCAACGGCGGCGCCATCGCGCTCGGCCACCCGCTCGGCGCCACCGGCGCGATGATCCTCGGCACCCTCGTCGACGAGCTGGAGCGCCAGGACAAGCGCTACGGCCTCGCCACCCTCTGCGTGGGCGGCGGCATGGGCATCGCCACCGTCATCGAGCGCGTCTGACCGTCCCGTCCGAACCCCTCTTACGGAGAAGCAGAGCCATGAGCGAGAGCACCACCATCCGCTGGGAGCAGGACGCGACCGGGATCGTCACCCTCGTCCTCGACGACCCCGACCAGTCCGCCAACACCATGAACCAGGCGTTCCGGGCCTCCGTCAAGGCGATCGCCGACCGCGTGGAGGCCGAGAAGGACTCCATCCGCGGCATCATCTACACCTCCGCGAAGAAGACCTTCTTCGCCGGCGGCGACCTCAAGGACATGATCAAGGCGGGCCCCGAGCACGCCCGGGACATCTTCGACTCCGCCATCGAGATCAAGAACGCCCTGCGGCGCATCGAGACCCTCGGCAAGCCCGTCGTCGCCGCGATCAACGGCGCCGCCCTCGGCGGCGGCTACGAGATCGCGCTCGCCTCCCACCACCGCGTCGCCCTCGACGCGCCCGGTTCCAAGATCGGCCTCCCCGAGGTCACCCTCGGCCTCCTCCCGGGCGGTGGCGGCGTCGCCCGCACCGTGCGCCTCATGGGCATCACCGACGCCCTGCTCAAGGTGCTGCTCCAGGGCACCCAGTACAACCCGCGGCGCGCCCTGGACAACGGCCTCGTCCACGAGGTCGCCGCCACCCCCGAGGAGATGATGGCCAAGGCCATCGCCTTCATCGACGCGCACCCCGAATCCCGCCAGCCCTGGGACGTGCCCGGCCACCGGATCCCCGGCGGCACCCCGTCGAACCCGAAGTTCGCCGCCAACCTCCCGGCCTTCCCGGCCAACCTGCGCAAGCAGCTGAACGGCGCGCCCTACCCGGCGCCCCGCGCCATCCTGGCCGCCGCCGTCGAGGGCTCCCAGGTCGACTTCGAGACCGCGCTGACCATCGAGAGCCGCTACTTCACCGAGCTGGTCATCGGCCAGACCGCGAAGAACATGATCCAGGCGTTCTTCTTCGACCTCCAGGCGGTGAACTCGGGCGCGAGCCGTCCGAAGGACGTGCCGAAGCGCCCCGTCCGCAAGGTCGCCGTCCTCGGCGCCGGCATGATGGGCGCCGGCATCGCCTACTCCTGCGCCCGCGCCGGCATCGAGGTCGTCCTGAAGGACGTCTCCGCCGAGTCCGCCGCGAAGGGCAAGGCGTACTCCGAGAAGCTCTGCGCCAAGGCCGTCTCCCGCGGCCGCACCACCCAGGAGAAGGCCGACGCCCTCCTCGCCCGGATCACCCCGACCGGCGACGTGGCCGACCTGGCCGACTGCGACGCGGTCATCGAGGCGGTCTTCGAGGACACCGCGCTCAAGCACAAGGTCTTCCAGGAGATCCAGCACGTCGTCGCGCCCGACGCGCTGCTCTGCTCCAACACCTCGACCCTGCCGATCTCCGTCCTCGCCGAGGGCGTCGAGCGGCAGGGCGACTTCATCGGCCTGCACTTCTTCTCGCCGGTCGACAAGATGCCGCTCGTCGAGATCATCAGGGGCGAGCGGACCGGCGACGAGGCACTGGCCCGCGCCTTCGACCTGGTCCGGCAGATCAACAAGACCCCGATCGTCGTCAACGACTCGCGCGGCTTCTTCACCTCCCGGGTGATCGGCCACTTCATCAACGAGGGCGTCGCGATGGTCGGCGAGGGCATCGAGCCCGCGTCGATCGAGCAGGCCGCCGCCCAGGCCGGGTACCCGGCGAAGGTCCTCTCCCTCATGGACGAGCTGACCCTCACCCTGCCGCGCAAGATCCGCAACGAGACCAGGCGCGCGATCGAGGAGGCCGGCGGCACCTGGGTCACCCACCCGGGCGAGGCCGTCATCGACCGGATGGTCGACGAGTTCGGCCGCACCGGCCGCAGCGGCGGCGCCGGCTTCTACGAGTACGGCGAGGACGGCAAGCGCGGCAAGCTCTGGACGGGCCTGCGCGAGCACTTCGCCAAGCCCGGGTACGAGATCCCCTTCCGTGACATGCAGGAGCGGATGCTGTTCTCCGAGGCCCTCGACACCGTCCGCCTCCTGGAGGAGGGCGTCCTCACCTCGGTCGCCGACGCCAACATCGGCTCCATCATGGGCATCGGCTTCCCGGCCTGGACGGGCGGCATCCTCCAGTACGTCAACGGCTACGAGGGCGGCCTGCCCGGCTTCGTAGCCCGCGCGCGCGAGCTGGCCGAGACCTACGGCGAGCGCTTCGCCCCGCCCGCCCTCCTGGTCGCCAAGGCCGAACGCGGCGAGGTCTTCACCGACGCCTGACCGAACCCGACCGTCGGACAGCCCGTGGGCCCACGGGCTGTCGCTCCAAGCCCACCGGCTCCCGGCCCGTCCTACGGGCTCCTGAACGCCGTCCTCAGCTCCTCGCTCAGCGAGCGCTGGAAGGCCGTGAGGAGGGCCTGGACCACCATCGGCTGCATGTGCGCCGAGAGCGACTTCATCGCGCTCAGGTGGTCCGGGTCCTCCCCGCTCTCCCGGTACGGGCTCCACACCTCGTCCCGGAAGAGGCGGGAGAGCTCCTGCGCCGCAGCGCGCGCGTGCTCCAGGAGTACGGTCCGCGAGGCCAGGATCGTCTCGTGGTCGATCGGCACGTCGAGCAGCTCCACACCGAGCCGCAGCAGCGAGCCGTCGAGGCGGAAGGTGTCGGCGTCGTCCGTCCGGTCGAGCACCCCCATCGCGGCCAGCCGCTCGACGTCCCGCCCGGTCAGCTCCCGCCCGGCACGCCGCTCCAGCTCCCGCCGCGTGATCGTCTCGGCCGACTCGGGCGCCCACGAGGCCACGAGCGCCCGGTGGACCGCCAGATCCTGCGCGCTGAGGTCCGGCGGCAACTGCTCCAGGTACCTCTCGATCGCCGCCAGCGTCATGCCCTGCCGCTGCAGCTCCTCGATCAACGCCAGCCGCGACAGATGCTCCGGCCCGTAGTGCCCGACCCTCCGGGCCCCGATCACCGGCGGCGGCAGCAGCCCCCGCGTCCCGTAGAACCGCACCGTCCGCACCGTCACCCCGGCCCGCGCCGCCAGCTCGTCCACCGTGTAGCTGGGCCCGCCCTCCCCACCACTCCCCACGCCCATCCGAGCCGCCTCGCTTCCCCGAACCACCGACCCGCCGGTCCGGGTCACTTGAACAGTATTGCTGTCTCACCACCCCTGTAAAAGACCACCGACACTGTCAGTGGCACCCCGTAGCGTGATCGTCATGAACGGGATCACGTACGTCCGGGGGGACGCGACCGCCCCGCACGCCAAGGGCGTCAAGATCATCGCGCACGTCTGCAACGACCTCGGGGGCTGGGGACGGGGCTTCGTCCTCGCGGTCTCCCGCCGCTGGCCGGAGCCCGAGGCCGCGTTCCGACGGTGGCACCGCGAGCGCGCGCGGAACGACTTCGGCCTGGGCGCGGCCCAGTTCGTGAAGGTCGAGCCGTACGTCTGGGTGGCCAACCTGGTGGGGCAGCGCGGGATACGCACGGCGCGCAGTACCGGCGCGCCCGTGCGGTACGAGGCGATCGACGCGGCCCTCGGGCTGCTCGCGGAGGAGGCGGTCGCGTTGGGGGCGTCCGTGCACATGCCGCGTATCGGGTGCGGGCTGGCGGGGGGTTCGTGGGGGAGGGTCGAGCCGTTGATCGTGCGGCGGCTGGTGGAGCGGGGGATACCGGTCACGGTGTACGACTTCGGCGCGTAAGGGGCGGGGGTGCGGGGGGTGGTGGGGGCGGCCGGTGGCGGGGGCTAGAGTCGGCGGCTGTTCGAAGGTGGGGAAGGGAACGGGGAGAGGGATGTACGCGCAACTCAGGGAGACGGCCGTGGAGTTGGCCGGGACGTTGTGGCGGGAGCACACCGTGTACCGGGAGCGGGGCGGTGGCGTGGTGATCAGGGGCGATCACGTCCGGCGGTGGATCAGCCTGGCGCCGACCGGGGGGAAGGACCGGGCGCTGCTGAGGGCGGGCCGGATCCTGGACGGGGGGACGACGGCGCCGGCGCGGACGGAGGTGGTCGTCGACCTGACGGTGGGGACGGCGGAGCTGGCGACGGTCTGCCGGCGGCTGCTGGCCGACGTCGCGGCGGCGGCCGAGCCGGCTCCGGGGTCGGGCGGCGCGGGGAAGCGGGGCCGGAAGGAGAAGCCGGGGCGGGCGGCGGGTGCCGTCCGCCCCGGCCGCCGCCCCCGGAGGGAGCGGCACACGAGCCCGGGCTCCTGGTTCGTCCTGCTCTGCGTCGTCGCGGTGCTCGGTGCCTGGCTCTACAGCGTGTTCGGCGGGACCGGGGTCTGAGCCGGGGCTCAGAAGCCGGTGACCGGGTAGTGGTCGCTGAGGTTGGTGTACGTGTAGCGCGTGCCCCAGCTGGAGACCGTCCAGGGGGCGCTCTGCTCCAGGACCACGTGGTTGGTCCAGCCGGCGGGGCGGGCGTTTCCGGCGCGGTAGAGGACGTAGTCGAGGTCCTCGCGCGGGTCGTCCGGGTAGCGCTCGGAGGCGATGGAGTTCAGCTCGGTGTCGAAGGAGTACGGGTGGCCGGTGCGGGCGTCGGCCCCCGCCAGGCCCGCGTCGGCGAGCATGGTGCCGTACTCGGGGGTGTGCGAGTCGACGTTCATGTCGCCGGCGACGATCACCTGCTCGTTCGCAGGGATGTTCTTCGCGTCGAGGAAGGCGTCGATGGCCTTGAACTGGCGGCTGCGCATCTGCGCGGCCTCGCCCGCCGAGCAGCCCGGGTCGGTGGACTGGGCGTGGGTGCCGACGACGTGGACCCGGCTGTCGGCGACGTCCAGGACGGTGTAGGCGAAGCCCTTGTTCGAGTACCAGTCGGCGCCGCAGGCGTCCTTGTAGACGTACTGCTCCTTGCGGACGATCGGCCACTTGCTGAGGATCGTCACGCCGCCGTCCTCGGGCGTGGTCGTGGAGTAGGCGCCGCCGGTGGCGTCCCAGCCGCTCTTGCTGCGGCCGACGACGGGGGTCTGGTGCGGGTACTGCGCGGCGGCGTTGGCCTTGAGGGCGTCGGAGGCGGAGTTGTCGAAGGTCTCCTGGAGCACGACGACGTCCTGCCCCTGGAAGAAGGAGGCGGCGGGGATCGCCTTGGCCCGGTGGTCCTGTCCCCAGTTCGGGTAGAGCGTCTTGGAGAAGAGGAAGGTGTTGTAGGTGAGCACCTTGAGTCGCGGGGCCTCGGCGGCGGTCGCGGAGGACGCGGTCGCGGCGGGGGCGGCGGCGGCCAGGGTGGCCGCGGCGAGCGCGAGGGACAGGGCGGCGCCGGGGGCGCGGCGGAACGCGGCGAACGACACGTGAACTCCCATGGGGACGTGGGGGGTTGGACTGGCGCGCACATACAATCAGCCGTGGTTACCTTCCGGTAGCCTTTGGGTGCCGGGAATCTTGCCGTGCAAGCACGATCACGCCAACTCTCGGTCCGGTGTCGGAATTGTCCTTGTTTGAACCAGGTAGAATGCGCGCATGACCCTCGCGAACTCCACTGTCTTCAAGATGGACCTCGGTCCGCTCAACCCGGTCTGGGCCGAGCTCATCCTCGGCCTGGTGTTGTTCGGACTCACCTTCCTCATCATGGCGAAGGCCATCCTCCCGAAGATCAAGCGCACGCTCGACGAGCGTGACGACGCCATCGAGGGCGGCACCGACCGCGCCGACGACCTCCGTGCCGAGGCCGCCAAGATCCGCGCCCAGTACGAGGCGGAGCTCGCCGAGGCCCGCCACGAGGCCGCCCGCATCCGCTCCAAGGCCACCGAGGAGGGCTCGGCCGCCATCGCCGCCGCCCGCGCCGAGGGCAACGCCGAGCGTGACGTGATCGTCGCCGCCGGTGTGGAGAAGATCGCCGCCGAGCGCGCCGCCGCCGAGCGCGAGCTCACCGCGGACGTCGACGCCTGGGCCCACGCCCTCGCCGCCCGTATCGTCGGCGAGCCGGTCGGCGCCGACCGCGGCTGACCGCACCCATCGCAGAGGGGCCGTCGCCCGGGCCGTGAGAGCCCGGGCGGCGGCCCCTTCGTCGTGGGCGGCACCGGGTAGGAGAGGGTGGCAGCCTGGAACAGTGGAGGAGAAGACCATGCCGCGTGGGACGAGCCCCGACCGGACCCCGGCCGACGACCCGGTGCCGCCGCCCGTCGGCGGGGTGCTGTGGACCGTCGCCGGCGACGTCCGGGCGCTGCTGATGCTGCCCGCCGCCCTCGCCCTGCAGGTCGCCCACCCCGCGATCGGCGCCGGTGTCGACGATCACTCCGTCTTCCGGACCGACCCCTGGGGCCGGGGCGAGCGCTCCCTGCGCTCGGTCCAGCTGTGGATCTACGGCGGCGAGGAAGCCGCCCGGGAGGGCCGCCGGCTCCGGGAGCTGCACCGGACCATCCAGGGCACCGACGCGCACGGCCGCCGCTACCACGCCCTCACCCCGGCCTACTACTCCTGGGTGCACGCCACCGGCTTCCCCGTCTACCGGCACGGGCTCCGCCTCCTCGTCCGCCCCCTCACCGAGGCGCAGGAGCGGCAGCTGTACGCCGAGTGGCTCCAGGTCGGCCGGATCCTCGGCATCCACGACCGGGACATGCCGCAGACCGTCGAGGCGTTCTGGCCCTACTACCGGAAAGTCCTCGCCGAGGAGATCGAGGCCACCACCGTCGTGCGGGAGCTGCTCGACACCGACCTGCCGCTGCCCCCGCCGGACCGGGGCCCGCTGCCGGTGCGCTTCGTCCTCCGGCTCCTGTGGCCCGTGCTGCGGCGCCCCTTCCTGCGGCTGCGCGCCTTCCTGACCGTCGGCATGATGCCGCCGGACGCCAGGGAGGCCATCGGCCTGGAGTGGACGGACGCGCAGGAACGCACCCTGCGCCGGCTCGCCCGGGTCGTCCGGGCCGTGGTTCCCGTCCTGCCCGAGCGGCTCCGCTATCTGCCGCTGGCCCGGAAGGCACGCGAGGCCGCCCGCAGCGCACGGCGCTGACGGACGGCCCCGGGCACGGCGCGGCTCAGCGGCCGTCGTGCTCGTGGATCGTGTTCGTCGCCGCGATCTTCTTCCACGACTTCGGCTGCGCGGGCTTCGCCGCCCGGCCGGCCTTCCCGGACGTGCCGGACGCAGCGGCGGCGGACGGCGCGGCCAAGCGGGCCGTCGCACCGGACACGGCCGCGGTCGGCGCGGACGGCTTCGACGGCTGGTAGAGCCAGGTGTCGAAGAGTCCGGCCAGCGGCTTGCCGGAGACGCGCTCCGCGTACCGCACGAAGTCGGCGACCCGCGCGTTGCCGTAGGCGAACTCCTGCGGCCAGCCCTTCAGGATCGCGAAGAAGTCCTCGTCGCCGATCTCGTTGCGCAGCGCCTGGAGGGCGAGCGCGCCCCGGTCGTAGACGGCGCCGTGGAACTGGTTCTCCGCACCGGGGTCACCCGGCTTGACCGTCCAGAACGGGTCCTCGGCCGGCCGCGCGGCGTACACGTAGTCCGCCAGCTCCTGCGCCGTGCCCTCGCCCTCCTTCTCCGACCAGAGCCACTGGCTGTAGCGGGCGAAGCCCTCGTTGACCCAGATGTCCTTCCAGTCGCGGACGGACACGCTGTCGCCGTACCACTGGTGCGCCAGCTCGTGGACGACCACCGACACGTTCGCGCCGTTGGCGAACTGCCGCGGGCTGTAGAACGGCCGGGTCTGCGTCTCCAGGGCGAAACCGCTGGTCACGTTCGGCACGTAACCGCCGAGGGCGTTGAAGGGGTACGGCCCGAAGACCGACTCCAGCCACTCGGCGACCTCGGTGGTGCGCTCGACCGAGGCGCGTGCCGCGCCCGCGTTGTCGCCGAGGTCCTTGCTGTAGGCGTTGAGGACCGGCAGCCCGTTCGCCGTCCGGTCGGTCGTGATGTCGAACCTGCCGACGGCCAGCGTGGCGAGATAGGTCGCCTGCGGCTTGTTGGAGCGCCAGTTGTAGCGGGTCCAGCCCAGCCGCGAGGACTGCGACTGCAGCACGCCGTTGCTGATGGCCTGGAGACCGTCCGGCACCGAGACGGAGACGTCGAAGGTGGCCTTGTCCCGCGGGTGGTCGTTGGACGGGAACCACCAGACGGCCGAATCCGGCTCCTGCGCGGCGACGGCGCCGTCCGGCGTCCGGGCCCAGGCCGACCATCCGTCGATCGTGAACTCGGAGGGCTTGCCCGCGTAGCGGACGACCACCGTGACCGGCGTGTTCTTCGCGAGCGGGGCGGCCGGGGTGACCTCCAGCTCGTGGTCGCCCGAGGCGGTGAACTTCGCGAGCCGGCCGTTGACCCGGACCTCGGAGACCTTCAGGCCGAGGTCGAGGTTGAACCGGGACAGGTTCTGCTGCGTGGTGGCGAGGATCGTCGCCGTGCCCTCCAGCAGGTCCGTCGCGGGCTGGTACTTCAGCCGCAGGTCGTAATGGGAGACGTCGTAACCGCCGTTGCCGCTGGCGGGGTAGTAGGAGTCGCCGATGCCCGGGGCGCCGGGGACGAAGTCGGCCGCCGATGCCGGGATCGCCAGCAGCAGGGAGGCCGCGAGGGCGCTCGGAACGATGATTCTGCGGTGCACGGGTGCTCCAAGTCGTAAGAAACGTACGACGCGAGGGTGGGCGTCGGTCCTTTCCGACGACCCTAGGCAGCGCCCCGACGCACCGTCACGCCTCGTGGATCCCCTGTCACACGATCGCCATTCGGCCGACATGAACCCTCCGCCACCCGAATCCCGCTGGATTCCCTCCGGCACTCTTTTGCGCGGGAGTTGACCGGGGTACGTTCCGGCCCATGCCGATGCGAAAGCGGAGAACCCGCGGAGCCCGACTGTCGTACGGACCCCTCGTCGCCGCGGCCACGGCCGCCCTGTTCGCGACCCTGGTCACCCCGGCCGGCGCGCAGCCGGACCCCGCCGTACCGGCCGCGCCCGCCGGACCGTCCACGCGGTCCCTCGCGCCCGCGGCCTCCTCCGGCCGCGAGTCCCGGCCCGTCTACTCGTACGTCGACGCCGTCCGCGAGTCCGTCTGGGTCGACACCGGACTCGACGGCGACGGCGACGGCCGCGGCGACCGGGTCGCCGTCGACATCGTCCGCCCCCGGGAGACCGCCGCGGCCGGCCGGAAGATCCCGGTCATCATGGACGCCAGCCCGTACTACGCCTGCTGCGGCCGCGGCAACGAGGGTCAGAAGAAGACGTACGACGCCGACGGCCGCCCCGTACAGCTCCCGCTCTTCTACGACAACTACTTCGTCCCGCGCGGCTACGCCTTCGCCGCCGTCGACCTCGCGGGCACCAGCCGCTCCGACGGCTGCGACGACGTCGGCGGCCGCTCCGACGTCCGGTCCGCCAAGGCCGTCGTCGACTGGCTCAACGGCCGCGCCCGCGGCTACACGACCCGCACCGGCACCGCCCCGGCCCGCGCCACCGGCTGGAGCACCGGCGACGTCGGCATGATCGGCAAGAGCTGGGACGGCACCATCGCCAACGGCGTCGCCGCCACCGGGGTCGAAGGGCTGCGGACGATCGTGCCGATCGGCGCCATCTCCTCCTGGTACGACTACTTCCACTCCCAGGGCGCCCCGCTCTACAACGCCAACCCGAGCTGGCTCTCCGAGTACGTCAACAGCCCCGAGGCGCAGGCCCGCTGCGGCGCCGTGCAGGAGCGGATCGCCGCCGCCACCCCGTACAGCGGCGACCGGACCCCGGCCTGGAGCGAGCGCGACCACGTGAAGGACGCCGGCAAGGTGAAGGCCAGCGTCTTCGTCGTCCACGGCCTGCAGGACCTCAACGTCCGCGCCAACCAGTTCGGCCAGTGGTGGGACGCGCTCGCCGCGCACGGCGTCGAGCGGAAGATCTGGCTCTCGCAGACCGGCCACGTCGACCCCTTCGACTTCCGGCGCGCCGACTGGGTCCGCACCCTCCACCGCTGGTTCGACCACTACCTGCTCGGCTACGACAACGGCATCGACCGCGAACCGGTCGCCGACATCGAGCGCGCCCCCGACCACTGGACCACCGACCGCCAGTGGCCGCCGCGGGCCGCCACGACCACCACCCTGCGCCCCGCGCCCGGCACCGCCGCCGGCCCCGGAATCCTCGGCCGCGCGCCCGCCGCCCCCGGTTCCACCGCGACCTTCACCGACGACCCGGGCCTCGGCGAGCTGGACTGGGCGGCCCGGATCGACTCCGCGACCCCCGAGAAGGCCGGATTCGTCACCCGCCCGCTCTCCCGGGACCTGCGGATCTCCGGATCCTCGACGGTGACGGTCACCGCCACCCCGACCACTTCCACGGCGCACCTGTCCGCCGTCCTCGTCGACCTCGGCCCGGACACGATCCGCGACTATGGGGCGGCGGGCGAGGGCATCACCACCCTCGCGGACCGCACCTGCTGGGGCGCGAGCACCCCCGGTGACAGCGCCTGCTTCAAGGAGACCGCGGCCCGTACCGCGGACGTCGGACTCACGGTCGTCAGCCGCGGCTGGGCCGACCTCGGCACCTGGGCCGACCCCGGCCGGGAACGCCCGCTGACCCCCGGCAGGGCGTACACCCTCACCCTGGACCTCGCCGCCACCGATCACGTCGTCCCGGCCGGACACCGCCTCGCCCTGATCGTCGGCGGCACCGACAGGGACCTGCTCGACCCGCCGTCGACGACGCCCACCCTCACCCTGGACCTCGCCCGCACCTGGGCGAAGCTGCCTCTCGTCGGCGGGCCGGGCGCGTTCGTTCGGGCCACCACGGGAGCGGCCCCGGCCCTGCCGTCGCAGCCCGCCGCCGTGCCGTCCCTGAGCGGCTCCGTGCCGCCGGCCGCCGTCATCGGACCCAGGCTGCCCGCGGCGGGAGCCGGCCGGTGAGGCTCCGTCGCGCGTACCGGAGTTCGCGGCGCGCCCTCGCCCTCGTGGCGGGGGCCGCCGCCCTCGGCCTGCCGCTCGTGACGGTGCCCGCCAAGGCGGCGGACGGCGTGCCCGCCCCGGCGCCGCCGCGGACCGGCTTCGAGACGAGCCGGGGAGCCCGCTGGACCGGCGAGGCCGAGGAGCGGGACTTCCTCGCGGCCGTCGACCGGGCGAGCGACCGCGTGTCGCTGCGCGTGATCGGCACCACCGCACAAGGCCGTCCGCTCCGGCTCCTCACCCTCGGCACCGGCCGGGGCGGTCCCACGGTGCTGCTCGTCTGCAGCCAGCACGGCGACGAACCCGCCGGCCGCGAGGCATGCCTGAGCACGGTGCGCGACCTCGCGTTCGCCGAGGACCGGGACACCCGTGACCTCCTGGCCCGTACGACCCTCCTCGTCGTCCCCACGGCCAACCCCGACGGCCGGGAGGCCGACACCCGGGGCAACGGGGCCGGCATCGACATCAACCGCGACCACATCGCGCTGCGGACCGCCGAGGCGCGGGCCCTCGCCGCCGTCATCCGCGACCGGCGGCCCGAACTCGTCTACGACCTGCACGAGTACGGCGCCACCCCCCGGTACTACGACAAGGACCTGCTCGCCCTCTGGCCCCGCAGCCTCGACACCGACGCACGGGTCCACGACGAGTCCCGGACGCTCTCGGAGTCCTATGTCCGGCCCACCGCCGGACTCGCCGGGTACAGCAGCGGCATCTACGGCGTCTGGACCGACCCCGTCACCGGCGAACCGGTCAGACAGGTCGCGGGCGACGGGCAGGAACGGATCCTGCGCAACACGGCCGGGATCAAGCACGCGGTCGGACTGCTCGTCGAGACCCGGGTCGACGCGCTCGACGACGCCGAGGAGCACGACACGGCCCGCAACCACCGGCGGCGCGTCTCCACCCAGCACGCCGCGCTCAAGGGCGCCTTCGCCTACGTGAAGGAGCGACGGGGGCCGCTCACCGCGGCGACCGCCGCCGCCCGGTTCACCGGCTTCGCCGACCGGGGCCCCGTGTACCTCGGCGGAGCCGACAACGACCCGGCCGAGCCCGCCGAGATCCTCGCCGATCCGCCGTGCGGCTACCGCCTGGACGCCGCCCAGTACGCCGAGGTGGGAGACGAGCTCGACCTGCACGGGATCACCGTCCGCCCGGACGGGACAGGGGTGTTCGTGCCGCTGAGGCAGTCCGGACGCGCCCTCGTCCCACTCCTCCTGGACCCGCGCGCCACCTATCGCCTCGTCAGTGGGAGTCCTGTGGAGGGGTGTTGACGATCGGGTGACCCAGGGCGGCCGTGGCGTGATCCGGATGTTTGCCGAGGTAAAGTTACCTGCTGGTACTGACCATGCCTCGAACGGGTCCCCACGGCCCCGGAGTTGGAGAACCACCATGCGCCACATCAAGCCCGCACGCCGTGCCCTCACGGCCCTGCTCGCCACGACGCTGCTCGCCGGGGGCGTGCTGCTCGGGCAGACCGCGACCGCCGAACCCGCGGCCGCCGGCACCATCACCTGCAACATCGGCAAGCTCCGCGCCGACGCCCACAAGGAGCGCGCCCGCGCCGCCCAGCTCAAGCGCCTCGGCGCCACCGCCGAGGCCCGCAAGGCCCTCGCCCACGCCGACGCCCTCG
Source organism: Streptomyces sp. NPDC059534 (assembly GCF_042743475.1). Classification (NCBI taxonomy): domain Bacteria; kingdom Bacillati; phylum Actinomycetota; class Actinomycetes; order Kitasatosporales; family Streptomycetaceae; genus Streptomyces; species Streptomyces sp. NPDC059534. Next base: position 52,979 of record NZ_JBHWAQ010000004.1, on the reverse strand, counting down.
ACCGGCGCGCCCGCCAGTGCGCCGACGCCGACGAGAACAGCAAGCCGCCGCTCTGGAAGTAGCGGGCCCCGCACGGCGGTCGCCCTCCCCGAGGAGGCCGACCGCCGTGCTGCTGTCCCGCCGCCCCGGCCGGCCGGAGCCGCCCCGACCGGGCCGGCTCCGTCGCCCGTCAGCCGCAGGCCAGCTCCGCCGCGCGCTCCGCGCAGCCCCAGGCGACGGTCACCCCGGCGCCGCCGTGCCCGTAGTGGTGCACCAGGCGTCCGCCGCCGGGCAGCGGTACCGCCTCGATCCGTACGCCGCCCGCGCGCGCGGGGCGCAGTCCGACGCGGTGGCCGAGGACACGGGCCCCCGCGATCTCCGGGCGGACCCGTGCGCACCGGGCCACGATCGCGGCGGCGGTCGCGGGGTCGGGGGTGAGGCGCTCGTCGCCCTCCTCGGCCGTCCCGCCGAGCACCAGCCGGCCCGGCTGCGGGAAGAAGTACGTCGTCTCGCTGGACCCGGCGTCGGCGGCCGTGAACCACTCGTCGATCCCCGGGTTCTCGACCAGGACCAACTGGCCCCGCACCGGCCGCAGCCGGGCATCCGGTACGAGTTCACGCGCGGCGGAGCCGGTGCAGTCGACGACGACCCGGGCCCGTGCCGCCGCTTCGTCGAAGCCGGTGACCGCGCGCCGCTCGAAGCGCCCGCCCGCGGCCTCGAACCGGTCCCGGAGCCAGGCCAGATGGACCGGCATGTCGATCAGCGGCAGCCGCGCCGCCAGGCCCGCGCCGTACGGCCCCGGAACCTGGCCGGCGGACAGCCGCCGCAGACCCGGCACCTGCCTCGCCCAGGGGCCGAGACCGTCCATGTCCGTGTCCGCGTGGATCCCCGGCACCCAGCGCACGCCCGTCCGTTCCGGATCGGCGGCCAGCTCCCCGTACACGCGCAGGGAGGCGAGGGCCCAGGCACCGGCCTCGACGGCCGGCTCGATCCGGTACGGCCACCACAGGGCGCCCGCCACGGCCGAGGTCGTCGCCGTGACGTCGTCCCGGGACCAGACCCGCACCCGGAGTCCGCGCTCGGCCAGTGTCACCGCCGTCGTCAGACCGATGACGCCGCCGCCCACCACGATCACGTCGTTCACATCGCTCTCCATGGCCCGGACCGTACCGGGACCGGGACATTTCCGGGACGGGGCGGCCACGGAAGGCGGAAATACTCGACGTATGCCGGTCCCGTACACCTCCCTCGACCTCGTCGGCGCCGCCCGTCCCGACGGTGACCCCGCCCCGCGCCACGACTTCCTCGTCGACGGCCGGGCGCTGCTCCACCGGCTCGACGAGGTCGACGGCGTCGACGCCGTCTCGCCGCTCGCGGCGGACCTGCCGCCGACCGTCCGCGCCGCGGACGCCCGCCGCCTCCTGCGCGCCGACGGCACCCGCCGGGTGATCCACTCCTGCCCCGGCTGCGAGGATCCCGGCTGCGGAGCCGTCACGGCCGTCGTCGAGAGGGTCGGCGAGGACGTCGTCTGGCGCGACCTGGCCTGGCAGACCGGCCCCGCCGTCGACCCGGAGCGGGACGTCTATCCCGGCGTCGGCCCGTACCGCTTCCCCGGCGCCGTGTACCGCGCGGTCCTCCACCGGCTGCTCGGGGAAGCGCCCGGCGGGCCGGCCGACGTCCTCGCGGACGGGGCCGCGGCGGTGCGGACCCCTCGGGCGGCGTGACCGGGCGGACGCCCCCGTAAGATTCATCCCCTGATGACTGCAACCCTCGTCGCCAAGGACCTCGCCGCCGGCCACGGCGAACGCACCCTCTTCGCCGGGCTCGACCTGGTCGTCGCCCCCGGCGACGTCATCGGCCTCGTCGGCGTCAACGGCGCCGGCAAGTCGACGCTGCTGCGGCTGCTCGCCGGGCTGGACACGCCGGAGGAGGGCGAGCTGCGGCTCTCGCCGCCCACCGCGGCCGTCGGGCACCTCCCGCAGGAGCCGGAGCGGCGCGACGGCGAGACCGTGCGCGAGTTCCTCGCCCGGCGTACCGGCGTCGCCGCCGCCCAGGCCGCCATGGACGAGGCCACCCAGGGCCTCGTCGACGGCACGCCCGGCGCCGACGACGCGTACTCGGTCACCCTGGAGCGCTGGCTGAACCTCGGCGGCGCGGACCTCGACGAGCGCGCCGACGAGGTCGCCGACTCCCTCGGTCTGACCGTCGGCCTCGACCAGCCGATGACCTCGCTCTCCGGCGGCCAGGCCGCCCGCGCCGGCCTCGCCTCGCTCCTCCTCTCGCGCTACGACGTCTTCCTCCTCGACGAGCCCACCAACGACCTCGACCTCGACGGCCTGGAGCGCCTGGAGGCGTTCGTGAAGGGGCTGCGCGCGGGGACGGTCGTCATCAGCCACGACCGCGAGTTCCTCACCCGCACCGTCACCAAGGTCCTCGAGCTCGACCTGGCCCAGCAGCAGATCACCCTGTACGGCGGCGGCTACGACGCCTACCTCGACGAGCGGGACACCGCCCGGCGCCACGCGCGCGAGGACTTCGAGGAGTACGCGGGCAAGAAGGCCGCCCTGGAGGCGCGCGGCCACATGCAGCGCTCCTGGATGGACAAGGGCGTCAAGAACGCCCGCCGCAAGGCCACCGACGGCGACAAGCTCGGCCGCAACGCCCGCAGCGAGGCCAGCGAGAAGCAGGCCGCCAAGGCCCGCCAGACCCAGCGCATGATCGAACGTCTCGACGTCGTCGACGAGCCCCGCAAGGAGTGGGAGCTGCGCATGGAGATCGCCTCCGCACCGCGCTCCGGCTCGGTCGTGGCGACCCTGCGCGAGGCGGAGGTCCGCCGCGGCGACTTCTCCTTCGGCCCCGTGACCCTCCAGATCGACTGGGCGGACCGGGTCGCGGTCACCGGTGCCAACGGCGCCGGGAAGTCGACCCTGCTCGCCGCCCTGCTCGGCCGTCTCCCGCTGGACTCCGGGGACACCGTCCTCGGCTCGGGCGTCGTCGTCGGCGAGGTCGACCAGGCCCGCAAGCTGTTCCACGGCACCGAGAAGCTCCTCGAGGCGTTCTGCGCGGCCGTGCCCGACACCGAGCCCGCCGAGGTCCGGACGCTGCTCGCCAAGTTCGGCCTCAAGGCCGAGCACGTGCTGCGCCCGGCGACCACGCTCTCCCCGGGCGAGCGGACCCGCGCCGCACTCGCCCTCCTCCAGGGCCGGGGCGTGAACCTGCTCGTCCTCGACGAGCCGACCAACCACCTCGACCTGCCGGCCATCGAGCAGCTGGAGTCGGCCCTCGACTCGTACACCGGCACCCTGCTCCTCGTCACCCACGACCGGCGCATGCTCGACGCCGTCCGTACCAACCGCCGCATCGAGGTCGCCGACGGCAAGGTGACCGAACTCTGATGACGGTCGCGTTCGGCTGGGGGCCCGTCGAGGCGCGGGCCCTCGCCCCGGCGGCCGCCTGCGTGGTCGTGGTCGACGTGCTGTCGTTCACCACCGCCGTCGGTGTCGCCGTCGAGGCCGGCGCGGCCGTCCACCCCTACCGGTGGCGGGACGCCTCGGCCGCCGCCTACGCGGCCCGTGTCGGGGCGACCCTCGCCGTCGGCCGCCGCGAGGCGACACCCGAGCACCCCTGGTCGCTGTCCCCGGCCGCCCTGCGGGCCGCCCCGGTCCCCGCACGGCTGGTCCTGCCGTCCCCGAACGGCTCCACGATCGCGGCCGAGGCCGGCGGCGCGACCGTCGTCGCCGCCTCCCTGCGCAACCGCACCGCCGTCGCCCGCTGGCTCACGGACCGCGGGTACGGCACGGCGGAGCGCCCGCTGGCGGTCGTCGCCTCCGGCGAGCGGTGGCCCGACGGCTCGCTGCGCCCGGCGCTGGAGGACCTGCTGGGCGCGGGAGCGGTGCTCTCGGCCCTCGGGGGCACGAACACCATGACCCCGGAGGCGACCGCGGCGGCGACGCTGTGGTCGGCGACGGAGGACCCGGTCGCCGCCTTGCACGGCTGCGACTCGGGCCGTGAACTGTACGAGTACGGCTATCCGCAGGACGTGGCCGTGGCCGCCGAGACCGACAGCTCGACGACCGTTCCCGTTCTCGTGGACGGCGCTTTCCAGGAGGCAGCAGCATGACCGACCTACTGACCCGGCTGACCGAGATGCTGGACGATCTGGACGCGGACGTCGACGAGACGATCGACCTCGCCGACGAGATCGCGGCCTCGGGCGACGCCGGGCTCCTGCCGCGCCTGCAGTCGGAGCTGGACCGCGCCCTCGCGGACCGGAACGCCTACGCCCGTGAGCTCCTCGGCGGCGTCCTCGCCGCCATCGGCGGCCCGGAGGCCCTGCCGACCCTGATCCGCGCCTCGGCCGTCGATCTCGGCGACGACCAGGACGGCCTGGCCGCCGAGATCGTCGAGCTCGTCCAGGCGGACCCCAAGGCGGCCCGCGAGCTGCTCCAGCCCCTCACCGACGACGACGACCTCTCCGTCGCCCACCGCGCCGACTGGGCCATGCGCTTCCTCCCGTAACACCCGGAACACCGCCGCACCCCGAAGCGTCCGCCGCACGCTTCCCCGCGTACCGCCGGGCGTGCCAGGGCGCCCGGCCGTCGTTCTGGTACGTCCGGCCGCGCCTGCTCCGCCCGGCGCCGGGCGTCCTGGCGCCTCCGGCCGGGTGTCCTCCGCGTACCGCCGGGGCGTCCTGGCGCCGCACGCTTCCCCGTGTACCGCCGGGGCGTCCGCCTGGACGCCCCGGCCGTACGTCCGTCCTAGCGGCGCTTGCCGCCGCCCTCGCCCAGCAGGCCCGCCTTGCGGAGGGCGTCGGCCATCGCGCTGTTGGAGGGGGCCGGAGCCGCGGAACGGTCCCGAGCGGCGCCGCCACCGCCCCGTTCGGTACGGTCCCCGCGTTCGGCACGGCGTCCGCCGCCGCCCTGGCGCTGCTGCGGCGGCCGGCCGGAACGGTCGCCCCGCTCGGCGCGGTCACCGCGCTCACCCCGCTCGCGCTTGGGCGCGCCGCCGGTCGCGTCCGCGCCCGGCTCGTCGTCGAGGCGGAGGGTGAGCGAGATCCGCTTGCGCGGGATGTCGATGTCCAGGACCTTCACCTTGACGACGTCGCCGGGCTTCACGACGTCGCGCGGGTCCTTGACGAAGGTCTTCGACATCGCGGAGACGTGGACCAGGCCGTCCTGGTGCACACCGATGTCCACGAACGCCCCGAAGGCCGCCACGTTGGTGACGACACCCTCCAGGACCATCCCGGAGCCCAGGTCGCCGATCTTCTCGACGCCGTCCTTGAAGGTGGCCGTCCTGAACGCGGGCCGCGGGTCGCGTCCGGGCTTCTCCAGCTCGCGGAGGATGTCGGTGACGGTGGGCAGACCGAAGGTGTCGTCGACGAAGTCGTCCGCGCGCAGCGAGCGCAGCGTGCCGGTGTCACCGATCAGCGCGGCGACCTCGCCGCCGGTCGCCTTCACCATGCGGCGCACGACGGGGTACGCCTCGGGGTGCACCGACGAGGAGTCGAGCGGGTCGTCGCCGCCCCGGATGCGCAGGAAGCCGGCGCACTGCTCGTACGCCTTCGGACCGAGCCTGGCCACGTCCTTGAGCGCCCGGCGGGAGCGGAACGGGCCGTTGCCGTCCCGGTGGGTGACGATGTTCTCGGCGAGACCGGCGCTGATGCCGGACACCCGCGAAAGGAGCGGCGCGGAGGCGGTGTTGACGTCGACGCCGACGCCGTTCACGCAGTCCTCGACCACGGCGTCGAGCGAGCGGGAGAGCTTCCCCTCGGCCAGGTCGTGCTGGTACTGGCCGACGCCGATGGACTTCGGGTCGATCTTCACCAGCTCGGCCAGCGGGTCCTGGAGGCGACGCGCGATGGAGACGGCGCCGCGCAACGACACGTCGAGCTCGGGGAGTTCCTGCGAGGCGAAGGCGGAGGCCGAGTAGACCGACGCGCCCGCCTCCGAGACCATCACCTTGGTCAGCTTCAACTCGGGGTGCTTGGACAGGAGTTCACCCGCCAGCTTGTCGGTCTCGCGAGAGGCCGTGCCGTTGCCGATCGCGACCAGCTCGACCGCGTGCTCCTTGGCGAGCCGCGCGAGCCGGTCGAGCGCCTGGTCCCACTTGTTGGCGGGGACGTGCGGGTAGATCGTGTCGGTGGCCACGACCTTGCCGGTCGCGTCGACGACGGCGACCTTCACACCGGTACGGAAACCGGGGTCGAGGCCGAGCGTCGTGCGGGTGCCGGCCGGCGCGGCGAGCAGCAGGTCGCGCAGGTTCGCCGCGAAGACCCGGACCGCCTCGTCCTCGGCCGCCGTCCGCAGCCGCAGGCGCAGGTCGATCCCGAGGTGGACGAGGATGCGGGTCCGCCAGGACCAGCGGACCGTGTCCTGGAGCCACTTGTCACCGGGGCGGCCCCGGTCGGCGACCCCGAAGCGGCCGGCGACGATCCCCTCGTACGAGGAGGGTCCCTCGGTGGGCTCCTCCGGCTCCAGGTCCAGGCTGAGCACGTCCTCCTTCTCGCCGCGCAGCATGGCGAGCACCCGGTGCGAGGGCAGCGCCGTGAACGGCTCGGCGAAGTCGAAGTAGTCGGCGAACTTGGCTCCCGCCTCCTCCCGGCCGTCGCGGACCTTGGCGACCAGTCGGCCGCGGCCCCACATGCGCTCGCGCAGCTCGCCGATGAGGTCGGCGTCCTCGGAGAACTTCTCGGCGAGGATCGACCGCGCGCCCTCCAGGGCCGCGGCGGCGTCCGCGACGCCCTTGTCCCCGTCCACGAAGGCCGCGGCGGCGGCCGCGGGCTCGACGGACGGGTCGGCGAGCAGCCCCTCGGCGAGCGGCGCGAGGCCGGCCTCGCGGGCGATCTGGGCCTTCGTCCGGCGCTTCGGCTTGAAGGGCAGGTAGATGTCCTCCAGGCGCGCCTTGGTGTCCGCGGCCCGGATGTCGGCCTCGACCTCCGCGGTCAGCTTGCCCTGCTCGCGTACCGATTCGAGGATCGCCGAGCGGCGGTCCTCCAGTTCGCGCAGATAGCGCAGTCGCTCCTCCAGGGTGCGCAGCTGCGCGTCGTCGAGCGTCTCGGTCGCTTCCTTGCGGTAGCGCGCGATGAACGGCACGGTCGAACCGCCGTCGAGGAGCTCGACGGCTGCCTTCACCTGTCGCTCGCGTACGCCGAGCTCCTCGGCGATCCTTGCTTCGATGGACGTCGTCACGGTGTCCCGACTCGCCTTCTCGTGCCTCAAGCTTGCGAGTGCATTGTGCCGGGTCGGTCACCCGGACGCGGTAACCGACCCGTCCCGGCGGTTCGCCGGACCTGTCGTCACCCCTTGCCGGTGAGGTCCGCGGGGAAGGCGCCCGCGGCGGCCGCGGCGAACAGGAAGCCGCGCCCCAGCTCGGTCAGGCGCTCCACACCGGCCGCCCCGAGGTGCTCGTACGGGGCCGAGTCCAGCCGGTCGGTGTGCTCCTCCAGCTCGGCGCGGAGGGCGGTGCCGGCCTCGGTCAGCTCGCCGTCGGCGTCCAGCAGCCCGCGCTCGCGCAGCCGTTCCACCGCCGCGTCCCAGTCGGCGCGCCGCCAGCCGCGCGAGCCGAGGACCCAGCGCGGGGCCATGCCCTTGCCGGTGGCGGTGTGCGAGGCGAGGGCCTCGACGGGGTCGAGACCGGCGGAGAGCAGGGCCGTGAGGTGGCCGTCGCCCCGGTGCTCGCGCAGCAGGGTGGCGGCGTACCAGTAGGCGAGGTGGGGCTCCTCGGGCACCGGCAGGTCCGCGTGGGCCGAGTAGAGCGGCCGGGCATGCCGGGTGCACGCCTCGGTGGCGCGCAGCGCGAGCCCGGCGGCCTCGGTCATCTCCGGGGAGGTGGCGGCGTCGCCGAGCAGCCGGCGCAGGGTCGCGTCCGCGGTGCGCAGCCGCGCGTCCAGGACGTCGGCGGGGGAGGCGGTCTCCCAGACGGCGGGCAGGTGCCGGGCGAGCAGCTCGTGGTTGTAGTTGTAGAAGGTCGCGGCGACCGTGCCCGCGCCGACGGCGCCGAGGGCGGCGCTCCGGGCGGCGAGCCGCATCGCGCTCTGGTCGGTGAAGCCGAGGGCGGTGAACTCGCGGTCGAGGTCGGGCGAGAAGTAGAGCGTGGAGTGCAGCGGGTTGAGGGCGTTGTGGCAGCGGCGTCCGGCGCGCGGAGGCAGTGCAGTCGTCATGCACCCGAACGTTACCGACTGGTCGGTACGACGGGAACGGCCGTACCCGTCCCGCTCCGGCCGATGGCAGGAAAGGTGGGTTCCCCGTCGTTGCGGACGCCGCGGGTCCCGCGAAGGATGGAGGCATGACGCAGCGACCCGTACTCGTCGTCCTCTTCGACGGCGTGCAGAGCCTCGACGTCACCGGCCCCGTCGAGGTGTTCGCCGGTGCCGGCCGCGCCGCGGGGGACCCGGCCGCGTACCCGATCCGGACGGCCTCCCTGGACGGCGGCCCCGTCCGTACGCACAGCGGGCTGCGCCTGCTCCCCGACACCACCCTCGAGGCGGCGGTCGCCGACGGCCCGCCGCACACCCTCGTCGTCCCCGGCGGCGAGGGCACCCGGGCGCCCGATCCGGCCCTGATCGACTGGCTGCGCGCCCACGCCCCGCACGCCGCACGTCTGGTCTCCGTCTGCACCGGGGCGCTGCTGCTCGCCGAGGCCGGGCTCCTCGACGGGCACCGGGCCACGACCCACTGGATCGCCTGCGACCACCTCGCCCGCTGCTTTCCGGAGGTCGACGTCGACCCGGACCCGATCTTCGTCCGGGACGGCCGGCTCTCCACCTCCGCCGGCGTCACGGCGGGCATCGACCTGGCCCTCGCCCTCGTCGAGGAGGACCTCGGCCGGGACACGGCCCTGACGGTCGCCCGCCACCTGGTCGTCTTCCTGCGCCGCCCCGGCAACCAGGCCCAGTTCAGCGCCCAGCTGTCCGCCCAGACCGCGCGCAGCGAGCCGCTGCGGGACCTCCAGCACTGGATCACCGAGCATCCCGACGCGGACCTCTCCGTCGGGGCGCTCGCCGCCCGCGCCCGGCTGTCGCCCCGCCACTTCGCCCGCGCGTTCCACGCGGAGACCGGCACGCCGCCGGGCCGCTATGTCGACCGGGTCCGGCTCGAACACGCCCGCCGCCTCCTGGAGGACACCTCGCGCGGCGTCGAGGAGGTCGCCCGCGCCTCCGGCTACGGCACCCCCGAGGCCATGCGCCGCGCCTTCCTGAAGGCGCTGGGCACCGGCCCGGCCGAGTACCGCCGCCGTTTCCACACCGTTCTCGGCTGACCCGTCGGCCTCCGCCGCCTCACCCGACCCGCCCCCACCACGGACGACTCACGACGGACGACTCCACCGCGGACGACTCCACGACGAACGACCACACCACCGAGAGGGATCACCATGCAGATCGCCGTCCTGCTCTACGAGCGCTTCACCACCCTCGACGCCGTCGGGCCCTACGAGCTCCTCGCCCGCCTCCCCGGAGCCGACACCGTCTTCGTGGCCAAGGAGGCCGGCCCGGTCCGCAACGACCAGGGCAGCCTGGCCCTGGTCGCCGACAAGACCCTCGCCGAGGTGCCGCGCCCGGACATCGTCCTCGTCCCCGGCGGGCCCGACGCGCGGGTGGCCATGGGCGACCCGGAGATCCTGGACTGGCTGCGTACCGCCGACGCCACCAGCACCTGGACCACGTCGGTCTGCACCGGCTCGCTGATCCTCGCCGCCGCCGGCCTGCTCGAAGGACGCCGGGCGACCACGCACTGGCTCGCCTTCGACGAACTGCGGGCCCAGGGAGTCGAGCCCACCGGCGAGCGGGTCGTCTTCGACGGCAAGTACGTCACCGCCGCCGGCGTCTCGTCCGGCATCGACATGGCGCTGCACCTGCTCGGCCGGATCGCCGGCGACGAGGTCGCCCAGACGATCCAGCTGCTCACCGAGTACGACCCGCAGCCGCCGTACGACGCGGGCTCCCCGGAGAAGGCCCCGGCCGAGATCGTCGCGCACTGGCGCGGCGGGAAGGTGCCGGTGCGGGAGGGCTGAGCCTCAGAGCCCGTACGTGAAGCGGGGCGGGCGGCGCTCCAGGAAGGCGGCGACCCCCTCCGCGGTGTCGCCGCTGCCGCGCGCCTGCTCCGCCCAGTGCGCGTCCCGGTCGAGGCGTCCGTCGGCGAACTCCTTGGCCGCCGTCTGGGTGAGCAGGGACCGCGAGGCGAGGACCCGTACGAAATCGGCCACCCGCTTGTCCAGTTCGCCCGCCGGGTGGAGCTCGTCCACGAAGCCGGTCCGCAGCGCCCGTTCCGCGTCGATCAGTTCGCCGGAGAACAGCAGGTACTTGGCGGTCGACGGGCCCACGAGCGCGGTGAGCCGGCGGGTCGACGAGGACGAGTAGACGATGCCGAGCTTCGAGGGCGTGATCCCGAAGCGGCTGCCCTCCTCGGCGAACCGCAGGTCACAGGCGGCGGCGAGCTGGCTGCCGCCTCCGACGCAGAAGCCCCGGACCGCCGCCAGAGTCGGCTTGGGGAAGGCGGCGAGGGCGTCCTCGGCCCGTACCGCGAGCGTCTGCTGCTCGTCCCCGGGCTCCCGCAGCGTCGAGATGTCGGCGCCGGCGCAGAAGGTGTCGCCTTCGCCGGTGAGGACGAGCACCCGGACGGCCGGGTCGGCGGCGAGCCGCTCCAGGACACCGGGCAGGGCGCGCCACATGCCGGCGCTCATCGCGTTGCGCTTGGCGGGGTTGGCGATGACGACGGTGGCGATGCCGTCCCTGACGGTGTCCTTCAGCTGCGGCTCCATGGGCCGGATGCTACCGACCGGACCCGAACGTACGATCAGGAAGGGGGTCGACCGGACGGCCTCGCCGCTCTCCCCGGCCGCCGGGCTCTTCCGGCCGGTCGACGGCGTGGCTCGGTGCCGGGGACCGGCACGCCTCCGGAGTCGTCAGAAAGCGTGCAAGAGCGGTCGAACAACTGACTTTGGCATACTCGGCCGATCGGAAGATGGCCGATAAGTGTCGACTTCTGGTCAGTAGGTCGGTCTGCCCGCGCGGATTGCCAAGACTCGATCCGTGGCGAGAATCGAGCACGAGGGTGGGAACGGGACCGTGGACACCCACGGAGGCGTCCCCACCCGGCAACCGTCCTTCGAAGGAGTCTGGCGCTTCACCGCGGCCGCGGTCGACGTCTCCGTCCCGCAGGCCCGGCACGCCGTACGCGACCTGCTGGTCCGTCAGGGCGTCCCCCTCCACGAGGAGATCATGGACGGCCTGCTGCTGATCGTCTCCGAGCTGGTCACCAACGCCGTGCGGCACGCGGCGCTGCTGTCCCCGGAGATAGCGGTGGAGGTGGCCATCGGCCCCGAGTGGATCCGGGTGTCCGTCGAGGACAACCACCCGTACCGCCCCAAGGCCCTTGAGGCGGACTACGGGCAGACCGGCGGCCGCGGGCTGCTGCTGGTCCGGGAGATCGCCCAGGAGGCCGGCGGTGCCTGCGACGTCGAGCACACCGCGGGCGGCGGCAAGATCATCTGGGCGGCGCTGCCCCTGGCCCCGATGGCACCGGGGCCGGGAGTCGTCACCCTGCCGGCGGTCACCAGCCCCCGGACGGACCCGTCAGCTCCCTGACGGCCGGACGCGCCGCGTCGAGCACCGTCATGAACCAGGCGGAGAACGGCGCGGCGGCGTGACGCTCGGTCAGCTCGGCGGCGGTCACGAAGGCGGTGTCCTCGATCTCCTCCGGGTCCGGCCGGGGTTCGGCCTGCACGAGACCGACGAAGAGGTGGTTGAACTCCTGCTCCACCAGGCCCGACGCGGGGTCGGGGTGGTTGTAGCGGACCGTGCCGGCCTCGGCGAGCAGCGTCGGCGAGACGCCGAGCTCCTCGAAGGTCCGCCGGGCCGCCGCCGCGAACGGCGCCTCGCCCGGGTAGGGGTGCCCGCAGCAGGTGTTCGACCAGACACCGGGGGAGTGGTACTTGCCGAGCGCCCGGCGCTGGAGCAGCAGCCGCCCCTCCTCGTCGAAGAGGAAGACGGAGAAGGCGCGGTGGAGCTGACCCGGCGCCTGGTGGGCGGCGAGCTTCTCCGCCGTGCCGATGGTCCTCCCCTCCTCGTCGACCAGTTCGAGCATGATCGGCGCCGGGGCTCCGGACGGCTGGACGCCGTTCGACATGATCTCCGGCGAGATCTGAGCCGCGGTGGCTGGTGTGGTCGGCATACCCATCCTTCGCTTCGGTCCTCGGCCCGGTGGGGCTCCCACAGTCTGCCGTACAAAACCGGCTTGTCCGTACTTCGACGGCCGGACGTGGCCGCTCCCGCCGCACCGGAGCGGAGCCGGTGCGGCGGGAGCGGGAGGACCCGGGAGGCGCCTAGACCCCGAAAGCCGCCGGATAGACGAGGGTGCCCGCCGGAACCGGCACGGAGCCGTCCAGGACGAGCGCCATCATCGTCTCGTCCGGAGCCTCGAAACCTGGCTTGATTCCGTACTCGGACGCCCGTACGAACCCGAAGCGGGGGTAGTACTCCGGATGGCCCAGGACGAGCACGAGCGGCTCGCCCCGCAGCCGGGCCGCGTCGAGCGCCGCCCGGACGACGGCCTGGCCGGCCCCCGTCCGCTGGTACGCCGGAGCCACCGACACCGGCGCGAGCGCCGCCGCGGGGGCACCGCCCACCCGGCAGCGGGTGATCAGCGCGTGCGCCGCGACCGTCCCGTCCGGGGCCTCGGCCACGAACGACAGGCCGGGTAGCCAGGCGTCGGGGTCCCGGCGGAGCGCGTCGACGAGATCGGCCTCGGTCGCGGAGGGCTCGGCCTCCGAACCGAAGGCCGTCGACACGACCCGCCGGATCGCCGCCGCGTCCCCGGCGGTCTCCGTCCGGGTGCGCCAGCGCGGATCGGCCGGACGCAGCGCGAAACCGGCGTAGCCGTAGTCGGAGCCGTGCTCGCGCCGCAGCGCGATCTCGGCCCGCGCGCCCGCCACCGCCTCCGCCATGCCGGGCACGGCGGTGTCCGCCGCGTCGGCGTGGGCGGCGAGCGGGACGTAGTACTCGTCCCAGTCGCTCTCGGGCTGCGCGACGGTGCCCAGGACGTGGTAGCCGGCCTCGACCGCCGCCGCCGCGTTCCCGACGACGGTACGGAGCCGGTAGTGCTCCTCCCAGAAGGCGCGGGCCACCGGGCCCGGCTCCTCGGTGGTCCAGACGCACTCGGTGAGGACCAGCGTGCCGCCCGGTGCGAGGAGCCTGCGCCATTCGGCGAGCGCCCGGTCGAAGCCGAGGACGAAGACCGAGCTCTCGGCCCAGACCAGGTCGAAGGAGCCGTCCGGGAACGGCAGCGCGCCCATGTCGGCGCGCACGGTGTGGACCGAGCCGTCGAGCCCGCGGGCCGCGGCGGCGGCGCGGAGCTCGGCGAGGAACGGCTCGTGGGTGTCGACGGCGGTCACCTCGGCGCCCGCCTCGGCGGCCAGGAGCAGCGCGCTGCGGCCCGGGCCGCAGCCCAGGTCGAGGACGCGCGGACGCTCCGGAAGCGGTCCGGTGAGCGCGAGGAGCCGACGGGTGGTGGTGTCGGAGCCGGGGCCCTGCCGCGGCAGACCGTGGTGCAAGGCGAAGAAGGAGTCGTGCAGAGCGTTGTCGGACAACGTGGGATTCCCTTGGTGAAAGGGTCCCGGCCGACGACGTGACGGACCGGTGGGAGTACCGGGATCAGGTCAGCCGGAGACCCGGAAGCTGAAGCTGGACCGGGCGCTGCCGCACTGGGCAGCCTCCATCGCGACGGTCATCAACCTCAGCTCCTCTCCACACGTGTTCGTACGAAAAGACTAACAGGAGGCGGCCGCTCAGAGGCAGAGTTTCGCCTCGTGCTCCGCGTGCCCCACCGGCTCCAGCTGGAAGGTGCAGTGCTCCACGTCGAAGTGCGACCCCAGGCATCCCTGGAGGGAGTGCAGCATCTTCTCGTGGCCGACCGAGTCCAGCGCCGCCTGGTCCACCACCACGTGCGCGGAGAGCACCGGCATCCCCGAGGTGATCGTCCACGCGTGCAGGTCGTGCACGTCCTCCACCCCCGGCAGGGCCAGGATGTGCGCCCGCACCTCCGCCATGTCGACGCCCTTGGGAGCCGCCTCCAGGAGGACGTCGAGGGTCTCGCGCAGCAGCTTGAGCGTCCGCGGCACGATCATGAGGCCGATCACGATCGAGGCGATCGGGTCGGCGTACTGCCAGCCCGTGGCCAGGATGATCCCGGCCGCCACGATCACGGTGACCGAGCCCAGGGCGTCCGCGAGGACCTCCAGGTACGCCCCGCGTACGTTGAGGCTCTCCTTCTGGCCCCGCACGAGCAGCGACAGCGAGATCATGTTGGCCACCAGGCCGACCACCGCGAAGGCGATCGTCAGACCGCCCTTGGTCTCGGCCGGTTCCAGGAACCGCTGGACCGCCTCGTACAGCACGTAGCCGCCGACGACGAGCAGCAGCAGACAGTTGGCCAGCGCCGCCAGGATCTCGGCCCGGGCGAACCCGAAGGTGCGGTTGCCGGACGGCGGACGGTTCGCGAAGTGGATGGCGAGCAGCGCCATCGCGAGGCCGACCGCGTCCGTCGCCATGTGCGCCGCGTCGGCGATCAGCGCGAGCGAGTCGGCGACCACGCCGCCGATGATCTCGATCACCATCACGGAGAGCGTGATGCCGAGTGCGATCCGCAGCCGGTTCCGGTACGCGGCCCCCGCGGTGCCCGTGGGGGGAGGGCCCCCGTGGCTGTGCCCGTGGTCGTGTCCAGCCCCCATGACATGGCCTCCCGGTCGTGTCGTCCGTCGTGCGCCCGATGGTTCCCGATTCGCAAGTGAACTACGGGTGGGGGGTATGTGCAACACGGTACTGAACACCGTTGTCATATGCTCTGACCTGCGGATATTCGAGGCCGTTCAGCCATGGCCCGAAGTGCCCCCCGAGGTGCTCCCGAGCGCGATCCGACCGTGGTTTGTGAGGCGGGCCGCCGATCGCCCATGATGATCACGACAGGAGCGGCGTATCCGTGCGGACACGGGAGGGCCCGGGGGAGTCCTGCCCGCGAAGCCTCGGTGAACTCGCGCTTCTGTTCATCCGATAGCCTCAGCCGACGTGTCGCCGCCCGGTGCCGGGCGGCACGGCCGCGCCCGGGGCCGCCATGAGCCCCGCCGGCCCTCCGTCAGCTCCAAGGAGTGAGTTCGTCTGTCGACCGCCATCCTCACCGGCCCGCCGGCACCCGGATCCTCGCTCGACGGAGATCTGCGGTCGCTCGGCTTCGACGTCCGGATCGCCTCCGACGCCGAGGAGACCGGCGCCCTGCTGGCCACCGTCCCGACGGGTGAGCGCGTCGCGCTCGTCGACCCCCGGTTCGTCGGCCACCTGCACGCGCTGCGCCTCGCCCTCACCGACCCCCGCTTCCCGGCCGCGGCGGCGCCCGGCGCACTCACCGCGCAGAGCGCGGCCCGCCCCGCGCTCGTCCGCGCGCTGACCGCCGTCGCCGGCGCCCCCGCGGCCGCCGGTACGGGCACGCTCACCGACGACCTCACCGGCACGCTCGCCGACGCCCTCGACGCCGACGGCGTCGCCGTGCACCGGCCCGCGCTCGGCACCCTCGTCGCCACCGTGCCCGCCGACGCCGAGGCCCGCCACGAGGCGCGCGCCGCCGTCGACGCGGTCGACGACGAGGCCGTCCGCCTCCGCTCGGCGGTCAAGGCGCACGACGGCTTCTTCACCACCTTCTTCATCAGCCCGTACTCCCGGTACATCGCCCGCTGGTGCGCCCGCCGCGGACTGACCCCCAACCAGGTCACCACCGCCTCGCTGCTCACCGCCCTGGTCGCGGCGGGCTGCGCGGCGACCGGCGAGCGCGGCGGATACATCGCCGCCGGCGTCCTCCTCCTCGTCTCCTTCGTCCTGGACTGCACCGACGGGCAGCTCGCCCGCTACGCGCTGAAGTACTCGACGATGGGCGCCTGGCTCGACGCCACCTTCGACCGGGCCAAGGAGTACGCCTTCTACGCGGGCCTCGCGCTCGGCGCCGCCCGCAACGGCGACGACGTCTGGGCGCTCGCGCTCGGCGCGATGATCCTCATGACCTGCCGCCATGTCGTGGACTTCTCGTTCAACGAGGCCAACCACGACGCCACGGCCAACACCAGCCCCACCGCGGCCCTCTCCGACCGGCTCGACAGCCTCGGCTGGACCGTCTGGGCCCGCCGCATGATCATCCTGCCGATCGGCGAGCGCTGGGCCATGATCGCGGTCCTCACCGCCGTCACCACCCCCCGGATCGTCTTCTGGGCGCTGATCATCGGCTGCGCGTTCGGTGCCTGTTACACCACGGCCGGCCGCGTCCTGCGCTCGCTGACCCGCAAGGCGAAGCGGACGGACCGGGCGGCCCAGGCCCTCGCGGAGCTCGCGGACTCCGGCCCCCTCGCCGGGTTCGCCGCCCGCGCCGTCGCCCGTACCGGCCTGCGCGGCCTCCCCGGCGTCGTCCTCGCCGCCGTCGCCACCGGCGCGCTGCTGGCCACGGTCCTCGCCCGGCCCTTCGGCGACCGCCAGGACGTGGTCGTCGCGGTCTTCTACGTGGTCTTCGCCGGAGCGGCCGTCGCCCGCCCCCTCAAGGGCGCCCTCGACTGGCTGGTCCCGCCGCTCTTCCGCGCCGCCGAGTACACCACCGTCCTCGTGCTCGCCGCCCGCTCCGACTCCGCGCACGCCCTCCCGGCGGCGTTCGGGCTGGTCGCGGCGGTCGCCTACCATCACTACGACACGGTGTACCGCATTCGCGGCGGCACCGGCGCGCCGCCCGCGTGGCTGGTGCGCGTCACCGGCGGACACGAGGGGCGCACGCTCCTGGTGACCGTCCTCGCCGCCCTGCTGGCGGACCGCGGTGACGACTTCACCCTGGCACTGACCGCTCTCGCGGCGGCCGTCGCGCTCGTGGTGCTCGTGGAGTCCATCCGCTTCTGGGTCTCCTCCGGAGCACCCGCCGTTCACGACGAAGGAGAAACAGCATGATCGGCCTCGTACTCGCAGCCGGTGCCGGACGGCGTCTGCGCCCCTACACCGACACCCTTCCGAAGGCCCTCGTGCCCGTCGACGGCGAGACCACGATCCTCGACCTCACGCTGAAGAACTTCGCCGAGATCGGCCTCACCGAGGTCGCGATCGTCGTCGGCTACCGCAAGGAGGCCGTCTACGACCGCAAGGACGCCCTGGAGGCCAAGTACGGCCTCACGATCACCCTCGTCGACAACGACAAGGCCGAGGAGTGGAACAACGCCTACTCCCTGTGGTGCGCCCGTGACGTCCTCAAGCGCGGTGTGATCCTCGCCAACGGCGACACCGTCCACCCGGTCTCGGTCGAGAAGACCCTGCTCGCGGCCCGCGGCAACGGCCAGAAGATCATCCTCGCCCTCGACGCGGTGAAGAACCTCGCCGACGAGGAGATGAAGGTCATCACCGCCGAGGGCAAGGGCGTCCAGCGCATCACCAAGCTGATGGACCCGGCCACCGCCACCGGCGAGTACATCGGCGTCACGCTGATCGAGCCCGAGGCCGCCGAGGAGCTCGCCGACGCCCTCAAGGTCACCTTCGAGCGCGACCCCGACCTCTACTACGAGGACGGCTACCAGGAGCTGGTCAACCGAGGCTTCACCGTCGATGTGGCCCCCATCGGCGACGTCAAGTGGGTCGAGATCGACAACCACGACGACCTCGCGAAGGGCCGTGAGATCGCGTGCCAGTACTGACCCGGCTGATCCCCTCGCCGGTCGTCGTCGACATCCGCAGGGGAGCGCTGGACGACCTGTCCGCGCTCCTCGCGGACCAGCGGATCTCCAGCAACGGCAAGATCGCCGTCGCCATCAGCGGCGGCTCGGGCCTCAAGCTGCGTGACCACTTCGCCCCGGAGCTGCCGGGCGCCGACTGGTACCCGGTCTCGGGCGGCACCATCGACGAGGCCGTGAAGCTCGCCGACGCCATGCGCGGCAAGCGGTACGACGCCGTGGTCGCCCTGGGCGGCGGCAAGATCATCGACGTGACGAAGTACGCGGCGGCCCGGGTCGGGCTGCCGCTGGTGGCCATCGCCACCAACCTGTCGCACGACGGCATCTGCTCGCCGATCTCCACCCTGGACAACGACAACGGCCGCGGCTCCTACGGCGTCCCCACCCCGATCGCGCTGGTCATCGACCTCGACGTGATCCGGGACGCCCCGGTCCGCTACGTCCGCTCCGGCATCGGCGACGCGATCTCCAACCTCTCCGCCATCGCGGACTGGGAGCTCTCCCACCGCGAGACCGGCGAGCCCGTCGACGGCCTGGCCGCCGCCATGGCCCGCAGCGCCGGCGAGGCCGTGCTCCGCCACCCCGGCGGCGTCGGTGACGACGACTTCCTCGTCACCCTCTCCGAGGGCCTGGTGATGTCCGGCATCGCCATGTCGATCAGCGGCGACAGCCGCCCCTCCTCGGGCGCCTGCCACGAGATCAGCCACGCCTTCGACCTGCTCTTCCCGGCCCGCGCCGCGAGCCACGGCGAGCAGTGCGGCCTCGGCGCGGCCTTCGCGATGCACCTGCGTGGTGCGTCCGACGCCTCCGCGCTGATGGTCGAGACCCTGCGCCGGCACGGACTGCCCGTCCGGCCGGAGGAGATGGGCTTCACCGTGGACGAGTTCGTCCAGGCGGTGTCCTTCGCCCCGCAGACCCGGCCGGGCCGCTTCACCATCCTCGAACACCTCGACCTGTCCGACGACGAGATCAGGGACGCGTACGCCGACTATGCAAAAGCCATCGGTAGCTGAGCTCCGACCGGTCGTCCACCCCCCGGGCGTGAAGGACCGGCGGAGCGGTGAGCACTGGGGCGGCCGCCTGTACATGCGGGAGATCTCGCTCAGGATCACCCGGCGGCTCGTCGGCACCAAGGTCACGCCGAACCAGCTCACGTACGTGATGACCGTCGCGGGCGTCCTCGCGGCACCGGCCCTGCTGGTGCCCGGGATCCCCGGGGCGCTGCTCGGCGCGCTCATGGTCCAGCTCTACCTGCTGCTCGACTGCGTCGACGGCGAGGTGGCCCGCTGGAAGAAGCAGTTCTCGCTGGCCGGCGTGTACCTGGACCGGGTCGGCGCCTACCTGTGCGACGCGGCCGTCCTGGTCGGCTTCGGCCTGCGCGCCGCAGACCCGTGGGGCTCGGGCCGGATCGACTGGCTCTGGGCGTTCCTCGGGACCCTCGCCGCGCTCGGCGCCATCCTGATCAAGGCCGAGACCGACCTCGTCGGCGTCGCCCGTCACCAGGGCGGGCTGCCGCCGGTCAAGGAGTCGGCGTCCGAGCCGCGCTCCTCCGGCATGGCGCTGGCCCGCCGGGCCGCCGGGGCGCTGAAGTTCCACCGGCTCGTCCTCGGCATCGAGGCGTCGCTGCTCATCGTCGTCCTGGCGATCGCGGACCAGGTGCGGGGCGACCTCTTCTTCACCCGGCTCGGCGTCGCCGTGCTGGCCGGCATCGCCCTGCTCCAGACCGTGCTGCACCTGGTGTCGATCATGGTCTCCAGCAGGCTGAAGTGAGGCCGGCCGTGAGTACGCCGCTCAAGGTGGGTGCCGTCGTCATCACGATGGGCAACCGCCCCGACGACCTGCGCGCGCTGATCGACTCGGTCGCCAAGCAGGAGGGCGACCCGGTCGAGGTCGTCGTCGTCGGCCAGGGCACCCCGGTCACCGGGGTGCCCGACCGGGTCCGCACCGTCGACCTGCCCGAGAACGTCGGCATCCCCGCCGGCCGGAACGTCGGCATCGAGGCGTTCGGCCCCGGTGGCACCGACGTCGACATCCTGCTCTTCCTCGACGACGACGGGCTGCTCGCCCACGCGGACACCGCCGAACTGGTCCGCCAGGCGTTCACCGCCGACCCGCGCCTGGGCATCATCAGCTTCCGCATCGCGGATCCGGAGACCGGGCTCACGCAGCGGCGGCACGTGCCGAGGCTGCGCGCCGCCGATCCGATGCGTTCCTCGCGGGTGACCACCTTCCTCGGCGGCGCCAACGCGGTCCGCACCAAGGTCTTCGCCGAAGTCGGCGGTCTTCCGGACGAGTTCTTCTACGCCCACGAGGAGACGGACCTCGCCTGGCGGGCGCTCGACGCCGACTGGATGATCGACTACCGTTCCGACATGGTGCTGTTGCACCCCACCACCGCCCCCTCCCGTCACGCTTCGTACCACTTCAACGTGGCTCGCAACCGAGTGTGGCTGGCACGTCGCAATCTGCCCGCGCCCCTGGTGCCGGTCTATCTCGGCGTCTGGCTCCTGCTCACCCTGGCCCGGCGGCCCTCGCTCCCCGCGCTGAAGGCATGGTTCGGCGGATTCCGCGAAGGCTGGACGACCCCCTGCGGACCACGTCGTCCCATGAGGTGGCGTACGGTGTGGCGGCTGACCCGGCTGGGTCGCCCCCCGGTCGTCTGACATCGTGGTACCCGACGTGCCGCGCATCTTGAACACGAAAGTTTCGACTTGTGAGTGACACACACCAGGGCGGGGCGGTCGCGACGAGCGCGCCTCCGTCCGTAGACGAGGGCCTGTCCTCGGCCGCGCTGGCCGCGAAGTACGGCCTCTCGGTCAGTGGCGCCCGGCCCGGACTGTTCGAGTACGTCCGGGATCTGTGGAGCCGGCGCCACTTCATCCTGGCGTTCTCCTCGGCCAAGCTGACCGCCCAGTACAGCCAGGCGAAGCTGGGCCAGGTGTGGCAGGTGGCGACCCCGCTGCTCAACGCCCTGGTCTACTACCTGATCTTCGGGCTCATCCTGGGCGCGGGCCGCGGCATGACCAAGGACGTCTACATCCCGTTCCTGGTCACCGGCATCTTCGTGTTCACCTTCACCCAGAGCTCGGTCATGGCCGGCGTCCGGGCGATCTCGGGCAACCTGGGCCTCGTCCGGGCCCTGCACTTCCCCCGGGCCACCCTGCCGATCTCCTTCTCGCTCCAGCAGCTCCAGCAGCTGCTGTTCTCGATGATCGTGCTCGTGGCGGTCGCGATCGCCTTCGGCAGCTACCCCTCGCTCCGCTGGCTGCTGCTGGTCCCGGCGCTGTTCCTGCAGTTCGTGTTCAACACCGGCCTGGCCATGATCGTGGCGCGGATGGGCGCCAAGACGCCCGACCTCGCCCAGCTGATGCCGTTCATCATGCGCACCTGGATGTACGCCTCGGGCGTCATGTTCTCGATCTCCGCGATGCTGGCCGACAAGCCCGCGTGGATCGCCGACGTCCTCATGTACAACCCGGCGGCCGTCTACATGGATCTCATCCGCTACGCCCTCATCGACGGCTACGGCGCGGAGAACCTGCCCTCGCACGTCTGGATCACCGCCCTCGGCTGGGCCCTGGTCTTCGGCATCGGCGGCTTCGTCTACTTCTGGAAGGCCGAGGAGAGGTACGGCCGTGGCTGAACCGAACCAGTCCCACGTTCCCACCGTCATCTGCGACGACGTCCACATCGTCTACCGGGTCAACGCCGGCGGCGGCGGCAGGGGCAGCGCCACCGCGGCGCTCAGCCGGATCCTCGGCAAGGGCAAGGCCGAGGTCACCCGGGGCGTCCGCAAGGTCCACGCGGTCCGCGGCGTCACCTTCACCGCCTACCGGGGCGAGGCCATCGGCCTCATCGGCTCCAACGGCTCCGGCAAGTCCACGCTGCTGCGCGCCATCGCCGGACTGCTCCCCACCGAGAGCGGCAAGGTCTTCACCGACGGCCAGCCCTCGCTCCTGGGCGTCAACGCGGCCCTGATGAACGACCTCACCGGCGAGCGCAACGTGATCCTGGGCGGCCTCGCGATGGGCATGAGCCGCGAGGAGGTGCGCTCCCGCTACGACGGGATCGTCGACTTCTCCGGCATCAACGAGAAGGGCGACTTCATCAGTCTGCCCATGCGCACGTACTCCTCCGGCATGGGCGCCCGGCTCCGCTTCGCCATCGCGGCCGCCAAGAACCACGACGTCCTCCTCATCGACGAGGCGCTGGCGACCGGTGACCGCAAGTTCCAGATCCGCTCCGAGGAGCGCATCCGCGAGCTCCGCAAGGAGGCCGGCACGGTCTTCCTGGTGAGCCACAGCAACAAGTCCATCCGGGACACCTGTGACCGGGTGCTCTGGCTGGAGAAGGGGCAGCTCCTGATGGACGGCCCCACGGACGAGGTCCTCAAGGCGTACGAACGCGAGACCGCGCGCTAGGCCCCCGAAGGTCTTCGCGGAGCCCCTGCCGGAGCACCCCGGCGGGGGCTCTTCCGTTTTCCGCGCGTCGCGCCGCCACCTGGAATGTTCATGCGGTCAACATCGGGCAGGATGAGCCCATGGCAGCGATCTCGGGGGGAAAGAACTACCACCACGGCGATCTGCGCAACGCGCTGATCTGCGCGGCCGTCGACCTCGCCGTCGAGGGCGGTCCCGAACGGGTCGTCCTGCGCGAGGCGGCCCGCCGGGTCGGCGTCTCGCCCACCGCCGCCTACCGGCACTTCGACGGGCGGGGCGAGCTGTTCCGGACCGTCAGGATCCACGCGCAGCGGGCCCTTGCCGACTCCATGGAGCGGGCCGCCGCCCGGGAGCCCGGCGCCGACGACCCCGCCCTGGCCGCCGAGCGCCGGCTGGCGGCGCTCTGCCGGGGGTACATCGCCTTCGCGATGGCCCAGCCGGGCCTCTACCGGGCCGCGTTCTGCGCGGCCCGCCAGACCGGGGCGGAGGTGTCGATGCCGGAGTGCCGGGTCCCCGAGCCCGAGGTCCGCGCGTTCACCCTGTTCGGGGAGGCACTCGACGCGCTCGCCAGGGCCGGAGCCCCCCGGCGGGAGGTCCGCCCGGCCGCCGGTGCCGCCGCGTGGTCGGCCGTGCACGGACTGTCACTCCTGCTGCTCGACGGCCCGCTCCGCCGGCTTCCCGCCCAGCGCCGGAACGCCGTCGTCGAGACCGCCCTCGCCATGGTCGTCTCCGGCACGCGTGTCCCCTGAGGTCCGCTTCGGGCCGAACTCCCTTGCGGTGCGGGGTGGTTGACGACCCGTACGGGTGAGGTGCGGGGTGTCCGCCACCCCGGAATGGCGACGGTCGTCGTACAACGTAAGCTGGACCGGTCTGATTCGCGGCAAGTAGGGCCATTCCCCACCGCCATCGGGCCTCCGGGCGGTGGCTCTACGGGCAGGGGTCGGCGGCGTGTCCGAAATAGGATGGATTGGATCGGCAGTGTAGAACGGGAGACGTGACGGCCATGACGCAGAATCTCCAGCTCCACGAGGGTGTCGCCGTCCCTCCGTCGGGCAGTGACCTGTGACGGACACCCGGCAGGCGCGCCCCGACGCCTCCTCGCGCGCCACACTCGGCAAGGCCGCGGACGAGAACTTCCCCGTGGCCCCCTTCTTCCTGCCCCGCGCCTGGCGCGACGACCTCATGGCCGTCTACGGCTTCGCCCGGCTCGTCGACGACATCGGCGACGGCGACCTCGCCCCCGGCGGCGCCGACGCCCGGCACCTCGGCGTCGACCCCGAGCGGGCCGAGGACCGGCTCGCCTTCCTCGACGCCTTCGAGGCCGACCTCCACCGCGTCTACGACTCCACGCCCCGTCACCCCCTGCTCCGCGCGCTCCAGCCGACCGTCCGGCGGTGCGGGCTCACCCCCGAGCCCTTCCTCGGCCTGATCGAGGCCAACCGCCAGGACCAGCTGGTCCGCCGCTACGAGACGTACGACGACCTCCTCGCGTACTGCGAGCTCTCCGCCAACACCGTCGGCCGGCTCGTCCTCGGGATCACCGGCACCGCCACCCCCGAGCGGATCCGGCGCTCCGACGAGATCTGCACCGCGCTCCAGATCGTCGAGCACCTCCAGGACGTCGCGGAGGACCTCGGCAACGACCGGATCTACCTGCCCGCCGAGGACCTCAAGCGCTTCCACGTCACCGAGGACGACCTCGCGCGGCCCACCGCCGGAGCCTCCGTGCGCGCCCTGATCGCCTTCGAGGCCGAGCGGGCCCGCGAGCTGCTCCACGCGGGCATCCCGCTCGTCGGCAGCGTCCACGGGCGGCTGCGCCTCCTCCTCGCCGGATTCACCGGCGGCGGACTCGCGGCGCTCGACGCCGTCACCGACGCCGGCTTCGACGTGCTCACCGGCCCGCCGAAGCCGACCAAGCCGAGCCTGATGCGCCAGGTGGGAGCGGTTCTGCTCCAGGCGCGGAAAGAGGGGTGAGCGCGACCGTGGAGGGACAGCCCCAGCCGTCCGCACCGGTACTGGCCGCCTACAGCTATTGCGAGGCGGTCACCGGGCAGCAGGCCCGTAACTTCGCCTACGGGATCAGGCTGCTGCCGACCGAGAAGCGCCAGGCGATGTCCGCGCTGTACGCCTTCTCGCGGCGGGTCGACGACATCGGCGACGGCACGCTCGCGACCGAGGCCAAGCGGGAGCGGCTCGAAGCCACCCGGACCCTGCTCGACCGGGTCCGCGCGGGAGAGGTCGAGGAGGACGACACCGACCCGGTCGCGGTCGCCCTCGCCGACACGGCCCGGCGCTTCCCGATCCCGCTCGGCGGCCTCGACGAGCTCATCGACGGCGTCCTCATGGACGTGCGCGGCGCGACGTACGAGACCTGGGACGACCTCAAGATCTACTGCCGGTGCGTCGCCGGGGCGATCGGGCGGATCTCCCTCGGCGTCTTCGGCACCCAGCCCGGCGCCCCGGGCGCCGACCGGGCCCCCGAGTACGCCGACACCCTCGGCCTCGCCCTCCAGCTCACCAACATCCTCCGGGACGTGCGCGAGGACGCCGGGAACGGGCGCACCTATCTGCCGGCCGACGACCTCGCCAAGTTCGGCTGCGGAGAGGGCTTCGGCAGCCCCACCCCGCCCCCCGGCTCCGACTTCGCCGGGCTCGTCCACTTCGAAGTGCGCCGCGCCCGCGCCCTGTTCGCCGAGGGCTACCGGCTGCTGCCCCTGCTCGACCGGCGCAGCGGCGCCTGCGTCGCCGCCATGGCCGGCATCTACCGGCGCCTGCTCGACCGGATCGAACGCGACCCCGAGGCCGTGCTGCGCGGCCGCGTCTCGCTGCCGGGCCGCGAGAAGGCGTACGTCGCGGTGCGCGGCCTCTCCGGCCTCGACACCCGCACCATCGCCCGACGTACCGTCAGGAGGCGTGCCTGATGCGACCGTACGCCACCGCCCGCCGGGCAACCCGAGGGACCGTTCCGGCGTCCCTGGACGGGGCGGCTGCATCCGCGACCGCCCTGCCGCCGACGGCCCCGGCCACCGGGTCCCCGCGGACCCGGACCGCGACGACCCGAACGGAGGCCGTGTGACGACCGACCCGACCCAGCGCGACGCCCGGCCGGACACCGACGCACCGGCCGCGCACACCGACCCGGCTCCCGGGACCGGCCGGCCCGGCACACCGGCCGGCACCGGCGCGGACGGGGACCGGCGGCGGCATGCCGTCGTCGTCGGTGGCGGGCTCGCCGGGATCACCGCCGCGCTCCAGCTCGCCGACGCGGGCGTCCGCGTCACCCTGCTCGAAGGGCGGCCCCGCCTCGGCGGCCTCGCCTTCTCCTTCCGCCGGGGCGACCTCACCGTCGACAACGGCCAGCACGTCTACCTGCGCTGCTGCACCGCCTACCGCTGGTTCCTCGACCGGATCGACGGCGCCCGGCTCGCGCCGCTCCAGGACCGCCTCGACGTGCCCGTCCTCGACGTCGGCCACCCGCGCGGCCCCCGGCTCGGCCGGATCCGCCGCGACAGCCTCCCCGTGCCGCTGCACCTCGCGCGCAGCCTCGCCACCTACCCGCACCTCTCCCTCGCCGAGCGGGCCTCCGTCGGCCGGGCCGCCCTCGCCCTGAAGAGGCTCGACCCCGCCGACCCGGCCCTCGACGGCATCGACTTCGCCACCTGGCTCGGCCGGCACGGACAGTCGCCGCGGACCGTCGAGGCCCTGTGGGACCTCGTCGGCATCCCCACCCTCAACGCCCCCGCGCCGCAGGCGTCCATGGGGCTCGCCGCGATGGTCTTCAAGACCGGTCTCCTCTCCGAGCCCGGCGCCGCCGACATCGGCTGGGCCCACGTGCCGCTCGGCGAACTCCACGACACCCGGGCCGCGAAGGAGCTCGACGCCCTCGGCGTCCGCACCCTGCTCCGCACCAAGGCCGAGCGGATCTCCCGCACCGACGACGGGCGTTGGACCGTCGCCGTACCCGGCGAGACGCTCACGGCGGACGCGGTCGTCCTCGCCGTACCGCAGCAGGAGACGCACGCCCTGCTGCCCGAGGGCGCCCTCGACGATCCCGACCGGCTCCTCGACATCGCCACCGCGCCCATCCTCAACCTGCACGTGGTCTACGACCGCAAGGTGCTGAAGCGGCCGTTCTTCACCGCTCTCGGCTCCCCGGTGCAGTGGGTCTTCGACCGCACCGACTCCTCCGGACTCACCGGCGGCGGCCAGTACCTCGCCGTCTCCCAGTCCGCCGCCCAGGACGAGATCGACGAGCCCGTCGCCGCCCTGCGCGAGAAGTACCTGCCCGAACTGGAGCGGCTGCTGCCGGCCGCCCGCGGCGCCGGGGTCCGCGACTTCTTCGTCACCAGGGAGCGGACGGCCACGTTCGCCCCCACCCCGGGCGTCGGCCGGCTCCGCCCCGGCGCCCGCACCAGGGCCCCGGGGCTGTTTCTGGCCGGGGCCTGGACCGCCACCGGCTGGCCCGCGACCATGGAGGGTGCCGTCCGCAGTGGTTTCAGCGCCGCGGGCGCCGCGCTCTCCGCTTTCGGCCGCCGCCATGACCATCCGCTACAGGAGGCGGCATGAGTGTGAGTACCGGAACAAGAGGAGAGACCGTGCCGACTGTGCCGCCGGGTAATCCGGCCGTCGACACCGCGGACGTGTCCGCACTGCTGGAGCGGGGGCGGACCCTGTCCACCCCCGTACTGCGGGCGGCCGTCGACCGCCTCGCGTCGCCCATGGACACCGTGGCCGCCTACCACTTCGGCTGGATCGACGCCCACGGCAACCCCGCCGACGGCGACGGCGGCAAGGCCGTCCGCCCGGCGCTCGCCCTGCTCTCGGCCGAGGCCGCGGGCGCCGCGCCCGAGGTCGGGGTCCCCGGCGCCGTCGCCGTGGAGCTCGTCCACAACTTCTCGCTGCTCCACGACGACCTGATGGACGGCGACGAGCAGCGCCGCCACCGCGACACCGTGTGGAAGGTGCACGGCCCGGCGCAGGCCATCCTGGTGGGCGACGCGCTGTTCGCCCTGGCCAACGAGATCCTGCTGGAGATCGGCACCGTGGAGGCCGGGCGGGCGACCCGCCGGCTCACCACCGCCAGCCGCAAGCTCATCGACGGCCAGGCCCAGGACATCTCCTACGAGCACCGCGAGCGGGTCACCGTCGAGGAGTGCCTGGAGATGGAGGGCAACAAGACGGGCGCCCTGCTCGCCTGCGCCGTCTCCATCGGCGCCGTCCTCGGCGGCGCCGACGACCGCACCGCCGACAAGCTGGAGGAGTACGGCTACCACCTGGGCCTCGCCTTCCAGGCCGTGGACGACCTCCTCGGCATCTGGGGCGACCCGGAGGCCACCGGCAAGCAGACCTGGAGCGACCTGCGCCAGCGCAAGAAGTCCCTCCCGGTCGTCGCCGCCCTCGCCGCCGGCGGCGAGGCGTCGGAGCGGCTCGGCGAACTGCTCGCCGCCGACGCCAAGTCCAACGACTTCGACACCTTCTCCGAGGAGGAGTTCGCCTTCCGGGCCGCCCTCATCGAGGAGGCCGGAGGACGCGAGTGGACCTCCCAGGAGGCCCGCCGCCAGCACGCCGTCGCGATCGCGGCCCTGGACGAGGTGGACATGCCCGCCCAGGTGCGGGCGCAGCTCACCGCCCTGGCCGACTTCGTCGTCGTACGGAAGAGATGATCACCATCACCCTGATATGACCTCGCAGTCGCCGGCCGGTGCCCTCCGGCGCCGGCCGACGGCAGACCCGTAGAAGCAGAAGGATCCGACTGCGCAAAGGGGAAGCCATGACAGCGACGACCGACGGAAACGCCGGGGCCGTGGGCCCCCGGGCAGCCTCGGCCAGCACCACGCACGACACCGGCGCCGACGCGCCGGACCTCGACGGGACCGCCGCACGGGCCGCGGAACGGGCCGTCGAGCACCTGCTCGCCCGGCAGGATCCGGAGGGCTGGTGGAAGGGCGACCTGGAGACCAACGTCACCATGGACGCCGAGGACCTCCTCCTCCGCCAGTTCCTGGGCATCCTCGACGCCGACACCACCTCGGCCTCGGCCCTCCACATCCGCCGCGAACAGCGCGAGGACGGCGCCTGGGCCACCTTCTACGGCGGACCCGGCGAGCTCTCCGCCACCGTCGAGGCGTATGTGGCCCTGCGCCTCGCCGGAGACCCGCCCGAAGCCCCGCACATGGCCCGCGCCGCCGCCTGGGTCCGCGCCAGGGGAGGGATCGCCGCCGCCCGGGTCTTCACCCGGATCTGGCTGGCCCTCTTCGGCTGGTGGCGCTGGGAGGATCTGCCCGAGCTGCCCCCGGAACTGCTCTTCCTGCCGAAGTGGTTCCCGCTCAACATCTACGACTTCGGCTGCTGGGCCCGCCAGACGATCGTGCCGCTGACCGTCGTCTCCGCGAAGCGCCCCGTCCGCCCCGCGCCCTTCCCGCTCGACGAGCTGCACACCGACCCGGCCCGGCCGAACCCGCCCCGGCCCCTCGCCCCCGCGACCGGCTGGGACGGGATCTTCCAGCGGCTCGACAAGGCACTGCACGTCTACCACCGGCTGGCGCCGCGCGCCCTGCGCGGCACCGCCATGAACGTCGCCGCGCGCTGGATCGTCGAGCGCCAGGAGAACGACGGCTGCTGGGGCGGCATCCAGCCGCCGGCCGTCTACTCGATCATCGCCCTCCACCTGCTCGGCTACGACCTGAAGCACCCCGTCATGCGGGCGGGCCTGGAGTCGCTCGACCGGTTCGCGGTCCGGCGCGAGGACGGCTCGCGCATGATCGAAGCCTGCCAGTCACCCGTCTGGGACACCTGCCTCGCCACCATCGCGCTCGCCGACGCGGGACTCCGCCCCGACCACCCGGCCCTGGTGAAGGCCGTCGACTGGATGCTGGACGAGGAGATCACCCGGACCGGGGACTGGGCGGTGCGCCGCCCCGGACTCCCGCCGGGCGGCTGGGCGTTCGAGTTCCACAACGACAACTACCCCGACATCGACGACACCGCCGAGGTGCTCCTGGCGCTGCGCCGGGTGCGCCACCCCGACCCCGCCCGGGTCGAGGAGGCCATCGCCCGCGGCGCGCGCTGGACGCTCGGCATGCAGTCGCGCGACGGCGGCTGGGGCGCCTTCGACGCCGACAACACCAGTGTGTTCCCCAACAAGCTGCCCTTCTGCGACTTCGGCGAGGTGATCGACCCGCCGTCCGCCGACGTCACCGCCCACGTGGTGGAGATGCTCGCGTACGAGGGCCGCGTCCAGGACCCCCGTACCCGCCGGGGCATCGAGTGGCTGCTCGCCGCGCAGGAGCCGAACGGCGCCTGGTTCGGCCGCTGGGGCGTCAACCACGTCTACGGGACGGGGTCGGTGCTCCCCGCGCTGACCGCGGCCGGGCTCCCCGTCTCCCATCCGGCGGTCCGCCGGGCCGTCGGCTGGCTCGGGACCGTCCAGAACGAGGACGGCGGCTGGGGCGAGGACCTCCGCTCGTACGAGGACGAGGCATGGGTCGGGCGCGGTGCCTCCACCGCCTCCCAGACCGCCTGGGCGCTGATCGCCCTGCTGGCCGCGGGCGAGCGGGAGTCCGAGGCCGTCCGGCGGGGCGTCGCCTGGCTCACCGGGACCCAGCGCGAGGACGGCTCCTGGGACGAGCCGTACTTCACCGGCACCGGCTTCCCCTGGGACTTCTCCATCAACTACCACCTCTACCGCCAGGTGTTCCCCCTCACCGCGCTCGGGCGCTACGTGTACGGGGAGCCCGCGCCCCACAAGGACCGCTGATGGGCCGCGAGCCGGGCTCCGGCGCCACCCCGCCGCTGCTGATCGCCTGCGCGCTCGGCATCGAGCAGTTCGCCCTGCGCAGCGGGGACCGCGACGGCGCCCCCGGCCCGGTCACCGTGGTGCGCACCGGCATGGGGCCGGACCGGGCCCGGCGGGCCGTCTCCCGGACGCTCGGCGAGGAGCGGTGGCGGGACGCCGCCGTCATCGCCTCCGGCTTCTGCGCCGGGCTGGCCCCGGGCATGCACCCGGGCGACCTGATCGTCGCCGACGAGACCCGCGGGTCCGGCGGCACCACCCTCTGCACCGGCACCGACCTGCTGGTGAAGGCCCTCGCCAGGGCGGTCCCCGGGCGGGCCGTGCACACCGGGCCGCTCACCGGCTCCGACCATGTGGTGCGGGGCCCCGAGCGGACCGCGCTGCGGGCCGGCGGGGCGATCGCCGTCGACATGGAGTCCGCCGAGACCCTGCGGACCGCCCGGGCGGTCGGCGGGCTCGGGGACGGTCCGGACGCCCGCCCGGTTGCGGCCGTCCGGGTGGTCGTGGACGCTCCAGAACATGAACTGGTCCGGATCGGCACGGTACGCGGGGGAATATCGGCCTTCCGCGTCCTTCGCGCCGTCCTTCCCGCATTCTTCGAATGGCACCGTTCTTTGCTGCTCCCCAGGAGGTGAGCGAGTTATGGCCATGCCGCTCCGTCAGTCCATCCGGGTCGGAACCTACCTCATCGAACAGAAGCTCCGCAAGCGGGACAAGTTCCCGCTGATCGTCGAGCTGGAGCCGCTCTACGCCTGCAACCTCAAGTGCGAGGGCTGCGGGAAGATCCAGCACCCGGCGGGTGTCCTCAAGCAGCGCATGCCGGTCGCGCAGGCGGTCGGGGCCGTCCTGGAGTCCGGGGCGCCGATGGTGTCCATCGCGGGCGGCGAGCCCCTGATGCATCCTCAGATCCACGAGATCGTGCGCCAGTTGGTGGCCAGGCGGAAGTACGTCTTCCTCTGCACCAACGCGATGCTGCTGCGCAAGAAGCTGGCGGACTTCACGCCCTCCCCGTACTTCGCCTTCGCCGTGCACATCGACGGCCTGCGCGAGCGGCACGACGAATCCGTCGCCAAGGAAGGGGTGTTCGACGAGGCGGTCGCGGCCATCAAGGAGGCCAAGCGGCGCGGCTTCCGGGTCACCACCAATTCGACCTTCTTCAACACCGACACCCCGCAGACCATCATCGAGGTGCTCAATTTCCTCAACGACGACCTCCAGGTCGACGAAATGATGATCTCGCCCGCCTACGCGTACGAGAAGGCTCCCGACCAGGAGCACTTCCTCGGCGTCGAACAGACCCGGGAACTCTTCAAGAAGGCATTCGCCGGCGGAAACCGGCGCCGCTGGCGGCTCAACCACTCGCCGCTCTTCCTCGACTTCCTGGAAGGAAAGGCGGACTTCCCCTGCACCGCCTGGGCCATTCCGAACTACTCCCTCTTCGGCTGGCAGCGGCCCTGCTATCTGATGAGCGACGGTTACGTCCCCACGTACCGCGAACTCGTCGAGGACACCGACTGGGACAAGTACGGCCGCGGAAAGGACCCCCGCTGCGCCAACTGCATGGCGCACTGCGGATACGAGCCCACCGCCGTCCTCGCCACCATGGGCTCCCTCAAGGAGTCCCTGCGCGCCATCAGGGAGACCGTCTCCGGGAACAACGGGTGAGGACGGGGGAGCGATGAGCGGGGAGTTCGACCTGCGGGCGCTGCTCGCCGAGCGCGGCGGCGAGCGCTACGAGCTGCACGCCAGGTACCTCAACCACCAGCTGCCGCGGATGCTCCACACCATCGGCTTCGACAAGGTGTACGAGCGGGCCGAGGGCGCCCACTTCTGGGACGCCGACGGCGTCGACCACCTCGACATGCTCGCCGGCTTCGGCGTGATGGGCCTCGGACGGCACCACCCCGTCGTCCGCAAGGCCCTCCACGACGTCCTGGACGCCCAGCTCGCCGACCTCACCCGGTTCGACTGCCAGCCGCTCCCCGGGCTGCTCGCCGAACGGCTGCTCGCCCACAGCCCGCACCTCGACCGGGTCTTCTTCGGCAACAGCGGCACGGAGGCCGTGGAGACCGCCCTCAAGTTCGCCCGGTACGCCACCGGGCGGCCCAGGGTCGTCTACTGCTCCCACGCCTTCCACGGCCTCACCACCGGCTCCCTCTCCGTCAACGGCGAGGCCGGCTTCCGGGACGGCTTCGCGCCGCTGCTGCCCGACACGGCGATCGCGCTCGGCGACCTCGACGCCCTGGAGCGGGAACTGCGCAAGGGCGACGTGGCCGCCTTCGTCGTGGAGCCCATCCAGGGCAAGGGCGTCCACGAGTCCCCGCCGGGCTTCCTGCGCGCCGCCCAGGAGCTGCTCCACCGGCACGGCGCCCTGCTCATCGCGGACGAGGTGCAGACCGGCCTCGGCAGGACCGGCGACTTCTACGCCTACCAGCACGAGGAGGGCGTCGAGCCGGACCTGGTCTGCGTCGCCAAGGCGCTCTCCGGCGGCTACGTGCCGGTCGGCGCCACCCTCGGCAAGGACTGGATCTTCAAGAAGGTCTACTCGTCGATGGACCGGGTCCTGGTCCACTCGGCGAGCTTCGGTTCGAACGCGCAGGCCATGGCGGCCGGCCTCGCCGTCCTCTCGGTCATGGAGACCGAGGGGACGGTCGCGCACGCCCGCCGGATCGGCGGCCTGCTCTCCGGCCGGCTGAAGGAGCTCGTGCCCCGGTACGAGCTGCTGCACGAGATCCGCGGGCGCGGGCTGATGATCGGGATCGAGTTCGGCCGGCCGTCCTCGCTGGGGCTGCGCGGCCGCTGGACGATGCTCCAGGCGGCCCGCAAGGGTCTCTTCGCCCAGATGGTCGTCGTCCCGCTGCTCCAGCGGCACCGGATCCTCACCCAGGTCTCCGGGGACCACCTGGAGGTGATCAAGCTGATCCCGCCGCTGGTCGTCGACGAGGCGGACGTGGACCGGTTCGTCACGGCCTTCACGGCGGTCATGGACGAGGCCCACGGCGGTGGCGGACTGATGTGGGACTTCGGGAAGACCCTGGTCAAGCAGGCGGTCGCCCAGCGCTGACCGGATCGCCCGCCGGGTTTTGCCTCTGAGGCAAGAAACTTGCCTCAGAGGCACGATCCTGGCGGAATGGAGGCATGGACCACGTCCCCGGGGAAACCTCCCCGGACCCCGCCGCCTCCGGCGTCCTGCCCGACGTCGCCCCGCAGCTGCGGGCCCTGCGCCGCCGCCGGGGGCTCACCCTGGAGGCCGCCGCCCAGCGGGCCGCCCTCTCGCCCGCCCACCTCTCGCGACTGGAGACGGGGAACCGACAGCCTTCGCTGCCGATGCTGCTCGCCCTCGCCCGTATCTACGGTACGACGGTCTCCGAGCTCCTGGGCGAGGCGCCGCCCGAGCGCGACCCCGTCGTCCGGGCCGACCGCTCCGAGCCCGTCGAGGCCGGCGGCTGGATCTATCGCCAGGCCGGCGGCGCCGGACGCGCCCTCCAGTGCCTGCGCGTCCACGTGCCGTATGCCACCCGGGCCGACATCGTGCGCGTCCACGCCGGCGAGGAGTGGATCCACGTCCTGGAGGGCCGGGTGCGGCTCGCGCTCGGCGAGGCCGTCCACGTCCTCGATCCCGGGGACAGCGCGCACTTCGACTCGCTGACCCCGCACCGGATCGGCGCCGCCACCCCCGGCGGGGCCGAGCTGCTCTTCGTCCACACCCTGATGCAGAGCCCCGCGGCCGAGCTGTGCCTCGGCGACGGAACCCCGCACCTGCGCTGACGCGCCTGATCCTGTCCGACAAGAAAGGACCGACATGTCCGAGAAGTCCGCACCGGTGACCGGCGAGGAGCGCGGGGAGGGCAAGTTCCCCAAGGGTCTCGTGCTGCGCCTCTTCGCCTATCTGATCGCCGGCCACCTCTTCGCCGGGTTCCTCTACCTGCTCTTCATGCTGGGCGGGCAGAACCAGTAGGCGGGACTACGCCTCCGTGAGCAGCCGCTCCCGCAGCCGCTCGCGGGTCTCCGGGGCCAGCTTCAGGCCCTCCGTGAGGTAGGTCTCCACCGTGCCCCAGGTCGCCTCGATCGTCTCGAAGGCGGCCCGCAGGTACTCCGCCCGCGCGTCGAAGAGCGGGCTCAGCAGCTCCATCACCTCGGGCGACATCGCGTCGGGGGCGGTGGAGCTGCGGCGCACCTTGTAGCGGCGGTGCGGGTCGTTCGACTTCACGTAGTCGGCCTCGATCGCCTCGCGCTCGACCCCGACGGCGAGCAGGGTGATCGCGATGGCGAGCCCGGCACGGTCCTTGCCCGCCGCGCAGTGCATCAGGGCGGGGACGCTCTCCTCGGCCATGGAGTGCAGGATCCGGCTGTGCTCCGAGGTCCGCTCGACCACCATCTTCCGGTACGAGTCGGACATCCTGGCGGCCGCCTTGCCGTCGCCGAGGATCTCCCGCAGCTGCGCGATCTCGCCGTCGCGCACCAGCCTCCAGAACTCCTTGCCGTCGGCCGGGTCGTTCAGCGGTATGTTCACGTTCCGTACGCCGGGCAGCTCGACGTCCGCGCCCTCGACCCGCCGGTCGGCCTCGTTGCGGAAGTCGAAGACGGTGTGCAGTCCCAGCGTGGCGAGGAAGGCGGCGTCGCTCTCGGTGGCGTGGGCGAGGTGTCCGCTGCGGAAGAGGCGGCCGGGGTGCACGGCGCGCCCGTCCGTCGTCGGCAGGCCGCCCACGTCCCGGAAGTTGCGGACCTCCGCCAGCTCGGGCTCGTTCGCTTCGGTGGGCGGTACCTGCGGAAGCTGCTGCGTCACGGATGCTCCTGGGTGTCGTCGTTCGGGTGCCCGACGCGAGATCGGTTCCAGGGGCAATCATCCAGGCGGGGCGGGGGCGGCGCACCCCCTCGGACGGGAATGGGCGATCTGTCCGAATTAAGGCGTTAGGTATAACGCGCCCTGGTTACAGGCGAGATGGGGCAGGGCGCGTGAGCAGCGTCATAAAGGTGACGGATCGTGGCCGACGGCCCGGAGCAATTGCCGTACGGAAAAAGGAGATCGAGGGACCGTCATCCACACAGGGTGACCGGAATTCGAGCCGCATGACGTGCCGCGGAATGGCCTTGGAAAACGGTGGGTTGTTCGCGCCGACCCCGCTCGTCTAGCGTCACCGTCAATCCGGTCGGACCGCCGAATCCTGCCACCGTCCGGAATTCACTCACCCATGTGTGGCAGGAGCGGGGGACCCAGGTACTACGCCGGTCCCGCGATGCAGGACGGCTTGGGGTGAAGCCGCGTGAGAATGCGGCCGGGCATCTCCCGCCCGAACCCGACAGCTCACCTCGCAGGCGCCGGAGAGGAATTCGCCATGCCCGCGAAGGGTAAGCACCGCCGTACCAGGATCAACCCCATCACGCGTGGATTCGTCGTCGCCGGCACCGGTGGCGCCGTCGTCGCCCTCCCGCTCCTCGGCGCGACCGGGGCCCACGCCGCCGAGCAGTCCGCTCCGGCCGCCGTCACCGCCGCCGCCCAGGTCAAGGCCGCCGCCGTCCAGGCCGCGCCCGCCGCCGCCAAGGCCGCGCCGAAGACGTACTCCGTCGTCCGGGGCGACTACCTGTCGAAGATCGCCGCCGACCACCACCTCGCGGGCGGCTGGCAGAAGCTGTACGCCGACAACCGCCAGGTCGTCGGCGAGAACCCCTCGCTGATCCTGCCCGGCATGAAGCTCACCCTCGGCGCCAAGGGCTCCGCGCCGGCCGCGCACAAGGCCGCCGCCCCCAAGAGCACCCAGAGCACGAAGAGCTCGGAGAAGAACGGCGACACCCAGCGCGCCTCCCGCAGCAGCGAGCGCTCCTCCGCCCCGGTCGCCGCCACCTCGGAGAACTCCGCGTCCGAGTCGTCCCAGACGGCGCAGTCGTCCGGTTCCTCCACCTCGGCCTCCGGCTGGGTCGCGCCCGTCGCCGGCGGCGGCTTCTCCACCCCGTACCACGCCTCCGGCTCCATGTGGTCCTCCGGCTACCACACCGGTGTCGACTTCATCGCCTCCTCCGGCACCACCGTCCGCGCCGTCGGCGCCGGCACGGTCGTCTCCGCCGGCTGGAGCGGCGCCTACGGCAACGAGGTCGTCATCCAGCACGCCGACGGCAACTACTCGCAGTACGCGCACCTCTCCTCCCTCTCCGTCTCGTCCGGCCAGACCGTCTCCGGCGGCCAGCAGATCGGCCTCTCCGGCTCCACGGGCAACTCCACCGGCCCGCACCTGCACTTCGAGATCCGCACCACCCCGAACTACGGCTCCGACGTCGACCCGCTGGCCTACCTGCGCCAGCACGGCGTCTCCGTCTGACGCGGACGCACTCCGACGGCCCGGCACGTATGTGCCGGGCCGTCGCCGTATTCCGGCCTTGGGAGAATCTTTATCGGTGGCATATATCACCCGCCGTCAACCCCTCCTTACGGTCGCGTAGGTCACATCCCAAAGGGAAGGATGTGCTCCCGTGGCAGACGATTCGAGATCAAGAGACAAGAACGCATTCGGGTCGTACGCGGCGATCGGTGACAGCTTCACCGAGGGCGTCGGAGACCCCGGGCCCGACGGGACGTACGTCGGCTGGGCGGACCGCTTCGCGGTCCTGCTCGCCGACCAGCTGCCGGAGCACGACGCCTTCCGCTACGCCAACCTGGCCGTGCGCGGGCGCCTCCTCGACCAGATCGTGGCGGAACAGGTCCCCCGGGCGAAGGAACTCGCCCCCGACCTGGTGACCTTCTGCGCCGGCGGAAACGACATCATCCGCCCCGGCACGGACCCCGACGAAGTCGCCGAGCGCTTCGAGCGCGCCGTCGCCGAACTGACCTCCGCCGTCGGCACCGTCATGGTGACCACCGGCTTCGACACCCGCGACGTGATCCTCCTCAAGCACCTGCGGGGGAAGATCGCCACCTACAACGGGCACGTCCGGGCCATCGCCGACCGCTACGGCTGCCCGGTCCTCGACCTCTGGTCGCTGAAGTCCGTCCAGGACCGGCGCGCCTGGGACGACGACCGGCTGCACCTCTCGCCGGACGGCCACACCCGTGTCGCCCTGCGCGCCGCGCAGGTCCTCGGCCTGCCGGTGCCCGCCGACCCGGACCAGCCCTGGCCGCCGGTCCCGCCGCGCGGCGCACTCGAGGTGCGCCGGGACGACATCCACTGGGCGAAGGAGTACCTCGTGCCGTGGATCGGGCGACGGCTGCGCGGCGAGAGCTCCGGCGACCACGTAGAGGCCAAGCGCCCCGACCTCATGCCCCTGTAGGTCCGGGGAGGACCGGCGTGGCCGGGCCGGCGGGGATCCGCTCCAGGACCCCGCCGGCGAACACGTCGTACAGCGGCAGCGTCTCCAGGTGGACATAGCCGATGTGGCAGTCGCAGACGGCGAGGGGGCAGGCACGGGGACGCAGGGCGGCGCGGTACGAGCCGTCGTACAGGTTCCCCAGCTCGGCCCTGACGAAGTGGCAGCGCCGCACCGTCCCCTCGCCGTCCACCGAGATCACCGACTCGCCGGTGCGGCAGGGCAGCCCCGCCGAGCGGTGCGGATGCCGGCTGTACGGGAAGAGCGGGTCGAGCGCCGTCCACCGCGCCGCCTCCGCGTCGGTGTACGTGTGTCCCTCGGCCGCGTTCACCCAGAGGTAGACGTGCGGCGGCAGCGCGGCGCGCAGCCGGCGGGCGTCCTCCCCGTGCTCGGGAAGGCCGACCACGCCCACGCTGAACCGGACGCCCCGCTCGGCGAGGTCGAGACACTTCCCGAGGAAGCGCTCGTACGGCGTCTGGCCCGGGTGGTACGTGCACCAGAGCGCCACGCGCTCCGGGTCCGCCTCCGCCAGCCAGCCGGTGCGGCAGCTCAGATTGGTCTGGATCGCCACCCGCTCGACGTGCGGCAGCCGGGACAGCTCGACCAGCGCCCGCCGGTACCAGGAGCGCACCAGCCCCTCGCCCCACGGCGTGAAGAGGATCCGCAGCCGGTCGCCGGCCTGACCGGCGGCCCACCCGGTGAACCGGTCGAGCGCCGCCCGGTCCGCGCGCAGCAGCTCGGGGCTGTCCCGCCGCTTGGCGAAGGGGCAGTACGGGCAGTCGAAGTCGCACGAGGAGAGCGGGCCCCGGTAGAGCACGGTCAGGTCCATGCCGGGCCCGCTACTTCGCCTCGTACGCGGCCATCGCGGCGCGCACGGCGGGGGAGAAGAGCTCGGGGCCGAGCCCGTCGGAGTGCGCGAGGCCCTCCGGCGACAACCTCAGGAGACCCGCCGGGGCGTCCCCGTCCAGCCAGCCGAACGCCTCGAACCGGCCCAGCTCCGCGGGAAGGTCCTCGAACGGCGAGGTGCCGAACCGCTCCTCGTACCCGGCGAGCGGCATGCCCTGCGCCTGGAGCAGCGACTGCAGCAGATGGCGCCGCCGGGCTTCGTCCCCGTCCATCGCGCGGCCCACCTCGGCGTGCGCGAAGTCCTCGGTCTCCGTGTAGGCGTCGATGAGAGAGCGGATCTCCCGCATGTCGACGGCGTAGTCGAAGGAGTAGTGGAGCGCCGAGGTGTACGAGCGGGCCCCGCAGCCCAGGCCGATCATGCCGTCCGTCTGGCAGGCGTGGTCGTCGGGCCCGAGCGGTGCGGCGTCCGCGCGGCGGAACATCCGCATCGACACCTGCTCGTAGCCGTGCGCGAGGAGATGGTCCCGGCCGTACCGGTAGAGGAGGAGCCGCTGCTCGTCCCACGCGCGGTCGGCGGCCGCGGGATCCTGGATCCGGCCGAGACCGGTGAGCGGGCGCACGTACAGCGGGTAGAGGTACAGCTCCTCGGGCCGCCAGGCGAGGGCCGCGTCCAGCGAGACCTGCCAGGACCGCTCCGT
The DNA here is from genome assembly GCF_042743475.1 of Streptomyces sp. NPDC059534. NCBI lineage: Bacteria > Bacillati > Actinomycetota > Actinomycetes > Kitasatosporales > Streptomycetaceae > Streptomyces > Streptomyces sp. NPDC059534. The sequence continues at coordinate 14,196 of NZ_JBHWAQ010000004.1, read as the reverse complement.
CTGCCCGTCGATCCCGTAGATCAGGTCGATGTTCAGCACGGGGACGCCGGTGTCCCGGATCCGGCCGAGCGCCGCCTCCACGTCGGCGCGGCGCTGCGGCCGGACGGCTGCCCGCGCCTCGGCCTCCACGAAGCTCTGCACGCCGATGCTGAGCCGGGTCGCGCCCCGCTCGGCGAGGAGGGAGAGCCGGTCGGCGGTCGCGGTCGACGGCGAGGTCTCCACCGAGAGCGGGACCGCCCGCAGGTCCGCGCCCATCCGCTTCTCGGCGATGTCGCAGAGCCGCTCCAGCTCGCCTGCGGTGAGGAAGGTGGGCGTGCCGCCGCCGAACGCGGCCGTCGCGAACCGTACCGGCCCGTCGTCGCCCAGGGCCTCGCGCACGGCCGTGGCCTGGCGGTCGAGGGCGTCGAGGTAGCGGGTCGTCAGCTCGTCCGGGGCGCCGACCCGGGTGAAGAGGTTGCAGAAGCCGCAGCGGACCTCGCAGAACGGTATGTGCGCGTAGAGGGAGAGCGCGTCCTTCGGCTCGTCCGCCCAGAGGCCGCGGAGGGCGGGCCGCCCGGGGAGCGCCCGGTAGGCCGTCTTGTGCGGGTAGGCGTAGACGTAGCCGCCGTACGGGCGGGGGGTGGGGGTGCTCACGCGGCGGCCTCCCGGTCGGGTCCCGGCAGGACGAACTGCGCGTACGGCACGGTCCACACGACCTCGTGGCCGAGCCGGTGGCCGGTGTGGCCGTCCTCGCCGTACGCGGTGCCGTGGTCGGAGCAGACGATCGCGAAGCAGGGGCGGCGGCTGCTCATCGCGGCGAAGAGGCGTCCGATGTGCCGGTCGACGTACTCCAGGGCGGCCGCGTGCGTCTCCCGGGAGTCGCCCGCCTCGCGGGTCGCCCCCGGCAGATGGAACCAGTTGGGCTGGTGCAGCGCGGAGACGTTGACGAAGAGGAAGAGCCGGCGCTCGGGGGGAAGCCCGGCCACCACTTCCTCGGCGCGCGTGACCTGAGACTCGAAGGAGGTCGGCGAGGCGACCCCGAAGGAGGGCTCCCAGTGGCTCTCCTGGAAGAGGTCCGGCAGCACCGTGCCCAGCGGCGGCTGCCGGTTGAAGAAGCCCACCCCGCCGACGCAGACCGTCCGGTAGCCCTCGCCCGCGAGCGCCGAGACCAGATCCGGGGTGTCGTGCACGAAGGTGCCGTCGGCGGTCGTCTCGCTCCCCGCGAAACGGGCCGCGAACAGGCGCGGGTGCGGTCCGGGGGAGGCCGGGGTCGGCAGGAACCCCGCGAAGATCGCCTGGTGCGAGGCGTACGTGAAGCTCCCGGGCGCGTGTCTGCGCTCCCAGCCGCCGCCGGGCAGATGGCGGGCCAGGTTCGGGAGGCGGCCCTCGGCCACCAGCTCGACGGCCACGTCGTACCGGAGTGTGTCGAGGGTGACCAGGAGCAGGTCGTGGCTGCCGACGATCGCGTTCATGTCGGGCTGGTTCACGTGGTGCTCGTTCCTGTGGTGCGGGGGGTTCCGGAGGCCGATGTGGTTCCGGGGGTGCCGGTAGTGCAGGTGGTGCCGGTGGTGCGGGGGGTTCCGGTCGTCCCGGTGGCGTGGGTGCCCGGGAACACGGCCGCGACCTGCGCCGCGTACGTGTCGAGGCCCTCGGCGGGGCTGCCCGGCAGGCCCGTGAGGCCGGGCAGCAGATCGCCGAAGGCGTTGACCTCGCCCACGGCGAAGCGGCGCCAGCCGGTCGCGGGCAGCAGATCGACACCCACGCAACGGGTGCCGGGGAAGGCGGCGGCGGCCCGCTCGCACACGCCGAGCGCGTCCTCCCAGCGTCCCCCGGCGGCGGCGATCGCGGCCCGGGCGGCCGTCAGATCGCCCCGGGCGCCGCCCAGATGCAGATTGGTCATGGGGGAACGGCTGGTACGGAGCACGGCATGGGTGGCCCGCCCGTCGACCACCACCACCCGCAGGTCGGCCGCCCGGCCGCCCTGGGTGGCCTTCGGCAGCCAGCGCTCGACGTGCAGGCCGTCGGGGGCCAGGGCGTCCACGATCGCGGCGATCTCGCGCTCGCTCGTGTAGCGCCGTACCCGCAGGGAGTTGAAGAGCCGCCCGCCGGGTCCCCGCTCCACCGAGGTGGTCGCCTGGAACCGGCCCGCGCCGTTCGTCTCCACCGCGAGCACCCCCGAGGCCGAGGAGCCGTGCGCGAGCTTCACGAACACCCGGCGCAGACCCGGCCGCTCGGTCAGTGCCCGGACATCCGCCCAGCCGCGCACGGCGGGGGCGGAGGGACCGGACGTCGGCGATCCGGGCACCGGCACCCCGGCGGACCGCAGCCGGTCGTGGCTCAGCCGCTTGTCGAAGAGGACCGGGAGCTCGCCGGGGTCGTCGACCAGGGCCGCCCCCGCCTCCGCGACGGTCCGGGCGAGGCCCGCCACGGCCGCGGTGAACCGCGCGTACCAGAGGCCGCTGCCCTCGACCCGGGCCGGATCGTCGACGTCGCGCAGCAGCCGGTCGGCCGCCGGGTCCTCGCCGGGCGAGTCCAGCCGTACGGTCTCGCCGGCGTCGAACCGCGCCCCGCCGCTCAGCACCTCGGGCCAGGACACCACCCGCGCCCCGGGCAGCCCGGCGGCCCGCAGCGCGTCCTGGAGGAACGCGACGCGGCGGCCCGCCGGATCACCGACGACCACCGGCCGCGGGCCGACGACCACCGGGCGGGGGCCGGCGGCGACGGGACGCGGGCCGACGGTCATTCGGCGACCGCGACGTACCGGTAGACCTCGCCGTCCCCGTCGTCCTCCGGCTCCTGGGCGTCGCCGAGGTCGACGGTCACGCCGTGCGGGACGAGCGCGGCACGGACCCGCTCCCGCATGGCCTCGGAGAGGTAGTGGTGGGAGACGTCCAGGTGGGCGAGGTGCGTCAGCGGCTGCCCGTCGAGGAGCGCCGCCGCCCCCTCGTCGGTGAGCACGCCCATGGAGAGGTCGAGCCGCTCGATCCGCGCGACCACGGGCGCGCCCGCCACGGCGGCGGCCACCGCGTCCTGGACGACGCTGTTGCGCAGGGCCAGCCGGCGCAGGGCGGGGAAGGCGGTGCCGGCGAGCAGCGGCGCCAGGTCCTCCGGGGTGCTGTCGCCGCCGTACTCGTCGGTGCCGAGCCAGAGTTCCAGGTTCTCCAGGGCGGGCAGGTCACTGCCCACGATGCCGCGCACCACCTCGGCGCGGAGGCCGCCCGTCTCCACCACCAGGGTCTCCAGACCCGTGTGCCGCACCGACGGGAAGGCCAGGGACGAACCCCCGCGCACACCGAACTCGCGCAGCGCAGGATAGGCGGCGAGCAGCGGCGTCACGTCGGACTGGACGATCCACGAGATCTCGCAGTCCTCGCCGGTCATGTCCCCGAGGAACACCGCCGCCAGGCCCGTCAGCCGGTTGTTGGCGCCCATCAGCGCGGTGACGATGTCGGCCGACGAGTTCTCGTACGCCTCGTCCCACCCGCCGACGACCAGCGCGCGCACCCGTCCGGTGTCGACCGTCTTCAGGAACCGCTCGAACTGCGGCTCCCACAGCTCGTCCCCGGGGTCGGAGTACGTCGGGGCGGAGATCCGCCAGGCGACCCGGTCGGCGTCGGGGAGCTCGCCCCGCGCGTCGGCGCCCGGGAAGTCGAACACGGGCAGGCCGTGGAATTCCTGCAGGTGGTGACCAACGGTCATGACGGTGCTCCAGACAACGGACGAGAGGGGTCGGCTGACGGAAAGAGTTCTACCAAGTGCCACCGACAACGCCCGTGGCCGGGTCGCCCCGGTGCGGCCCGGGCCCGCCGCCGGCCCGCCCGGGTGCCGCCGCGGGCCCGTTGTCAGTGCCTCCCTCTAGCGTCGTTCCCGTGTTCGGCTGACCGAGCCGGACGGCGAGGGGAGAGCCATGTACCGGCAGGGAGACGTGCTCATCGCGCCCGTCGAGGAGACGGCCGTTCCGGCGCGGGCGAGGACCGCGGCGGGGGAGCCCAGGGACGCCAGGGGCCGGCTGGTCCTCGCCCTCGGCGAGGTCACCGGCCACGCCCACGCCGTTCCCGGCCCCGGCCGGCTGGTGCGGGAACAGGGGCCGTTCGGCCCGTTCCTGCTCGAACTTCCCGAGGGCGGCCGGGTGGTGCACGAGGAGCACGCCCCGATTCCGCTGCCCAAGGGCTGGTACCGGGTGGTGCGCCAGCGCGAGTACGTGCCCGGCGCGTACCGGATCATCGCGGACTGACGTCCGCCGGAGAGGAACGAAGGACGTGGGGGAGACCGACATGAACGACACCACCGTGCGGGACAGGTGGCGGGCCGTCGCCGCGGCCACCGGACCGGCCGATCGCGCCGCCGCCGAGGCCGGCCTCCGGCTCGCCTACCGCACCGCGGGCCTCGCCGAGCCGCGCCGGGTCCTCTGGGCCGACTCGCCGCTCGCGGCCGTCACGCTCCTGCGGGGCCTGACGGACCAGGGCCGTTCGGTGCGGGACGAGGTGCGCACCCGGCCGTGGGCGGCGGAACGGCGCCGTGTCCACGACGTGCTGGGCCCCGCCGGCTGGGCCGACCACTGGCAGCGGACCGGGGCGGCCCTGTGGGATCCCACCCGCGCCCTCGCCGACCGGATACGGGCCGCGGTGGCGGAGGCCGTGGCGGAAGCGGTCGCGGTGTCCGGCGATCCCGACGGCACGGCGGCCGACGCGACCGCGGCCGGCGTGCGGCTGCTGCTGCTCGACGCGGTGCTCGGCCAGCACGACGCCGCCTGGCTCGCCGCCTTCGACGGGCACGGCGAGCGCCTCGCGGGTCTCGCCGCCGTGGCCGCGCACGCCGGCTGGTGGTGGCCGTACGAGGACGTCGCCGTGGTCTGCGAGCGCCCGGTCGAGCTGCACCGGGACGAGGCCGGACGGCTCGACCGGGGGGACGGGCCCGCGCTCGCCTTCCCCGACGGTTTCGCCCTGCACGCGTGGCGGGGCATGTCCGTGCCCGCCGCGTTCCTCTCCGGCCTCGCGGACCTCACCCCCGAGCGGATACGGGACGAGGAGAACGCCGAACTGCGCCGCGTGATGCTGGAGTACTACGGCTACGACCGCTACCTCACCGCCTCGGACGCCCGGCACCAGCACCGCGACGAGACCGGTGTCCTCTGGCGGATCGACCTGGCCGACGACGAGGACGTGGTGATGGTCGAGGTCGTCAACTCCACGCCCGAGCCCGACGGCAGCCACCGCACCTACTGGCTCCGCGTGCCGCCCACGACCCGCACCGCCCGGGAGGGCGTCGCCTGGACCTTCGGACTGCGCCCCGAGGCGTACGCGCCGCTCGTGCAGACCTAGGGGGTGTCTTGTCGGCCAGGTGGGGCTCGCTGCGTGATCGGCAGGACATCGCCTGGCACGGCCCGCCGGGGCGGCCCCGGCTGGTACGGAGAGGTGAAGGGAGACGGCGGTCAGGAGTGGCGTGGCGGAGGCGGCGCCGCCGGGTGCTGGGATGTGCCCGCCGGAGCACCGGCAGCCACTCCCGAAGGGACCGCCCGTGACGATCCGCCGACCCAGCGCCGCCCGCACCGCCCGTCTGCTCGCCGCCACCGCCGTACTCGGCGGCCTCCTCGTCGGCACCGCGGCTCCCGCCCTGGCCGCGGCGCCCGCGCGGACGGCCGTGCCCGTCGCCGCCCAGGAGCCCGCGCCCGCGACGGTCACCGTCACCGGGCAGGGGCGCGCGTCCTCGGCGCCGGATCTGGCGATCCTCTCCGTCGGCGTCGAGGCCACCCGGAAGACGGCGAAGGAGGCGATGGCGGCGCAGGGCACGGGGGCCGAGGCCCTGCTCGACGTGCTGCACCGGCAGGGGATCCCCGACCGGGACATCCGTACCGACAGCCTCTCCCTGTCCCCCGTGTACACCCAGAACGCGGCGGGCGAGAGCAAGGTCACCGGGTACCAGGCCGGGCAGTCCTTCTCGGTGAAGGTCCGCGACATCGACAAGACCGGTCAGGTCGTCGGCGCCGTCAACGACGCCACGGGCGACTCGGGCCGTATCAACGGTGTCGTCTTCGACGTCGCAGACCCCTCGGCGCTGCGGGTGAGGGCGCGCGAGGCCGCCTACCAGGACGCGTACGACAAGGCCGCTCAGCACGCGCGGCTCAGCGGCCACCGGCTCGGCCGGCTGGTCTCGCTGAGCGAGGGCGAGTCCGTGCGGCCCGGCGCCGGCGCGATGCCCGGCATCGCCGCGGACGAGCCGAGCGTGCCCCTGGCCCCCGGCGAGATCGAGGAGCAGGTCACGGTCTCGGCGGTCTTCGAGCTCGTCTGACAGGAGAACTGCCGGGCAGCCGGTCACCGTGGCGCGGGTCCGGTCGGCGGGCCGGGGTCGGTCGGCGGGTCGGGGCCGGGGTCGGGGTCGGACCGGGCAGGGTGCCGGGACGGCGGGTCACCGCGATGCGGGGCCGGGGCCCGGGCCGGTCGCCGAGGGGCGGTCCGCCTGCCGGGCCGGCATCACGGACGCGGGTCCGGGCGGCGGGCCGGGGTCGGGCCGGGCAAGGTACCGGGGCGGTCGGTCACCAGAGTGCGGGGGCCAAGGTCGGACCGGGCAGGGCGCCGGGTGTCGCGGACTTACCGTGGCGTGGGTTCCGGGGTCGGGTCCGGCTGGTCGTCCGGCAGGCCGAGTTCCCGGGCGAGGGCGGCGTCCGCCCAGCGGAGCATGGCGGTGCGGGAGAGGGATCCGGCGTAGGCCGTGGTCTGGACGGCGAGGCCGTCGAGGAAGGCGGTGAGGCGCCAGGCGGCGGCGGCCGGGTCCGGGCAGGAGAACTCGCCGGCGGCGACCCCCTCCGCGATCACGCGGGTCAGCGCCGCCTTCCACTCCTGGTCGAGCGAGGCGGCGACCCGGCGCAGACCGGGGTCGCGGAGCGAGGCGGCCCAGCCCTCGATCCACAGCCGCCAGCCCTTGGCCTGGCCGGTCGGGGCGTACCAGCGCACCGCGGCCCGGAGCCGCCGTACAGCCGTGGCGCGGCGGCCGAGCAGCCGGCGCAGGTGGGCGAGGTCAGCCTCGGCGGCGTGGGCGAAGGCGGCGGCGACCAGCTTCTCCTTGGTGGAGAAGTGGTAGAGCACCAGGGCGTTGCTCACGCCGAGCGCGGTGGCGACGTCGGAGACGCGGACGGCCGCGACACCGCGCGCCTCGATCTGTTCGACCGCGGCCCGCAGCAGCTCGTCCCGCCGTTCCGCCACGCTCAACCGCACTCTCGCCACGCCGTGCAGCCTACACAGCTGCACATGACACGGGCATGATCAACTTCGGTGCCGGGCGGTGGCCGGGTCAGTACCAGCCGTAGCGTTCGGCGATCACCGGCAGCCGTTCCGCCACCAGCGCGTGCGCCGCGGCGCGCGGGCTCGTGCCGTCCGTCGCCGCCCGGTCCAGCATCCCGCCGACCAGTGTCCGCATCGCCCCGCGCACCCGGTCGAACGCCTGGTCGGCGTCGGCCTCGATGTCGCCGAAGAGCGTCCACCACCACCAGGCGTTGGTGCAGGAGTTCACGACCACGTCCGGCAGTACGGTCACCCCGCGGGCGGACAGCGCCTCCTCCGCCTCCGGAAGGACCGGCATGTTGGCCGCCTCGGCGATCCAGCGGGCCGTGATCCGTGCCTGGTTCCCGGCGTCGATCGCGTACGAGACGGCCGCGGGGACGAGCACCTCCGCCTCCGCCGACAGCCAGGCGTCCGCCGGCTCCTCCCGGTCCCCGGGCCGCAGCGCGGAGCGGTCGACGGCGCCGTGGGCGTCGCGGGCGGCGAGGAGCGCCTCCACGTCGAGCCCGCCGGGGTTCACGATCGTGCCCCGGACGTCGGCCACGGCCACCACCCGCAGCCCGGCCCGCGCGAGGAACCGGGCGGTCGCCCCGCCCATGGTCCCGAGGCCCTGGAGGGACACCCGGGTCCCGGCGTACGCGTGGCCGGCCCGGTCCAGGGCCACGAGCACGGACTCGGCCACCCCGAGGCCGCCGACCAGCTCGTCGAGCCCGATGCCGTCGACCTCGATCGCGAACGCGTCGGCGAGCCGCTTCCGGGCCGCGTCCTCGTCCTCCAGGAGCGGGTACACGGCCTGCACCGAGGACTCCAGGCCCACCTCGGCCACCGCGCGGTCCACCAGCTCCTGGGTGAGCCCCAGGTCCTCCCCGGTGGTCCAGAACCGCTCCACGTAGGGCCGCATCGCGCGCAGGTAGCGCACCAGGACGCCGTACGCCTCCGGGGAGCGGGGGTCGCAGTCGATGCCGCCCTTGGCGCCGCCCAGGGGCACGTACCGGGCCGTGGGGTCGTAGTGCAGGGCTTCCTTCATCGTCATCCCGCGGGCCAGCCCGGCCACCTCCTCCGCCGTGCACCCCTCCCGCATCCGCAGGCCGCCGCTGGCCACGCCGCGCACCAGCCGGTCGACGACCAGGTGGCCCCGGCGGCCGGTCACGTGGTCGGTCCAGCCGACGGAAAGCAGGGGGTCGGTACGCATCGGGAGGCTCCTCGGGAGGGACGGTCGGCCGGGCGGCCTTACTGAACAGCGATTCAGTATGGACGACCGTCCCGGCCGTTCGCTGCGCGGGCCGCCCATAATGGAACGACCCCCAGAGATCAGGAGGTCCTGTGACCGGTACCGGCTCCGACCGCTCGCCGCGCGCCCGGCTGCGCGCGCTGCGCCCCGAGTCCTTCGGCGCGGATCCCACGGGAGCGCGCCTCGCCCGCATCCTCCGTTCGCCGAACTTCGCGGACGGGATCTTCCAGAACCCCGAACCGGCCCGACGCGGCCCCTCCGGCTCCGGTGTCGAGTTCGCCAAGATCTACTTCGACAAGGAAGGACGCACGCGCCGCGCCCCCACCGGCACGATCCCCGTCCATCCGACCACCCTGGCCGACCTGGCCAAGCCCCCGGCCACCGGGCTGCGCCTCACCTGGATGGGGCACTCCGGCGTCCTCGCGGAGATCGACGGCCACCGGGTCCTCTTCGACCCCGTCTGGGGCGACCGCTGCTCGCCCTTCCCCTTCGCCGGTCCCAAGCGGCTCCACCCGGTGCCGCTGCCGCTCGCCGCGCTGGGCCCGGTCGACGTCGTGGTGATCTCGCACGACCACTACGACCACCTCGACCTGCCGACGATCAAGGCGCTCGCCACCACCGACACCGTCTTCGCGGTGCCGCTGGGCGTCGGCGCGCACCTGGAGCGCTGGGGCGTGGCCGCCTCCCGCCTGCGCGAGCTGGACTGGAACGAGTCCACCCAGATCGGCGAGCTGACGCTCACGGCCACCCCGGCCCGCCACTTCTGCGGCCGCGGACTGCGCAACCGGCAGATGACGCTCTGGGCCTCCTGGGTGGTGGCGGGGCCCGCCCACCGGATCTTCCACAGCGGTGACACCGGCTACTTCTCCGGCTTCAAGGACATCGGCGCGGCCCACGGCCCCTTCGACGCGACCATGATCCAGATCGGCGCGTACTCGGAGTTCTGGACCGACATCCACATGACCCCCGAGGAGGGGATGCGGGCCCACCTGGACCTCCAGGGCGGCGGGCCCGGCGGTGTGATGCTGCCGATCCACTGGGGCACCTTCAACCTGGCGCCGCACCCGTGGGCCGAGCCGGGCGAAGGCACGGTCGAGGCCGCGACGGGGGCCGCCCAGCGGATCGCCCTGCCGATCCCCGGCGAGCCCTTCGAGCCCGGCGCCGAGCGGCTGCCCGACACGCCCTGGTGGCGTCCGGTCGCCCGGGTCCCCGAGGGTGGCTGGGGAGGTTCCGCTCTCACCGACGGTCACCGTCCGGTTGCGGGCGCCGAGGGCGCGCACGCGGCTCCGGAGACCGGTCGGCCGCCCGGGGACCCCGGAGCGGACAGCGGGCGGGGCGCGCCGGAGGCGGCGCGTACGCCGTAGCGAGCGGGCGGACCTGACGGTCCTCACCCCCTCCGGGGGATTCCGTTACGGAACGATTTCCGCAGAGGGCGGAGGCGTGGGAACGCCTCCGCCCTCTTCCGTTCCTGCTCAGCGGGCACCCCGGGCCGCCACCGTCGTTTTTCGGCCGATGCTTCTCGGCCTGTCGTGTGGGGGGCGATACCAGACCGGGCCGGACTACGGGTAAGTTTGCCAACTGCGCACCGCACATGAACGGTTGACGACTACAGTGTGTGGTTGATGATCATCGGTAGGCTCATCGCACCCCCCACGTAGAACACCCCCGTAGACCCCCGTAGACCCCCGTAGAACACTCCCGCAGTACGCCGATTCCCGGGCACGTACCAAGGACACTCATGTCTCAACTTCGCGCACCCGCCTCGCGGTCCGACCGACGCGAGGGCGGGCGGCACGGCCGGTCAGGCGCCCGCTCCGCCTCCGGCACCAGCAGCACCGCGCCGGCACAGCCCCCCGCGCCGCTTTCCACGGAAGCCCGCATACGCCCCCAACTCCTGCGCACCTCCGTGCTCCCCGCCGTCGCTGTGGCACTCGGCGGCGCGGCGGCCGTCCTCTTCACCATCCGCTCCACCGGAGCCAGCCCCACCCCCGGCCTCTGGGCCGCGCTCACCGGCGCGGCCGCCCTCACGGTCGCCTCCGTGACGGCCGCCGCGCTCGGCGCCGACCGGGCGGCCAAGGCGGTCCTGGACCGCTGCAACGCCCTGCGCCGCAGCAGCGCCCGCGGTCAGAGCGAACTGCGCACCGTCGTCGAACAGTTGCGCAAGGGAGAGGGCATCCCGCCCCGCCCCGCCCTGCCGACCGGCGCCGTCACGGGTGACGAATTCGACCTCCTCTCGCAGGAGTTGAACCGGTCCCACGAGGCCGCCGTCGCCGCCGTCGTCCAGGCGTCCCGACTCTCCAGCAGCGTCGGAAACGAACAGAAGGTCGAGGTCTTCGTCAACCTCGCCCGGCGCCTGCAGTCCCTGGTCCACCGCGAGATCCAGCTCCTCGACGAGCTGGAGAACGAGGTCGAGGACCCGGAGCTGCTCAAGGGCCTGTTCCACGTCGACCACCTGGCCACGCGCATCCGCCGGCACGCCGAGAACCTCGCCGTCCTCGGCGGCGCCATCTCGCGCCGCCAGTGGTCGAACCCGGTCACCATGACCGAGGTGCTGCGCTCCTCCATCGCCGAGGTCGAGCAGTACCCGCGGGTGAAGCTGGTCCCCCCGATCGACGGTACGCTCCGGGGCCATGCCGTGGCCGACGTCATCCACCTCCTCGCCGAACTCGTCGAGAACGCGACGCTGTTCTCCGCGCCGCACACCACGGTGCTGCTGCGCGCCCAGTACGTCACGGCCGGCCTCGCGATCGAGGTCGAGGACCGCGGTCTCGGCATGCCCGTCACCGAGCAGAACAAGATGAACGCCCTGCTCGCCGACCCCGACCAGGTGAATGTCGCGCACCTGCTCCAGGACGGGCGCATCGGACTCTTCGTCGTCTCGGCGCTGGCCCGGCGGCACGGCATCGCCGTCCGCCTGCAGTCCAACATCTACGGCGGTGTCCAGGCGGTCCTGGTCCTCCCGCAGGGCCTTCTCGGCGCCGACCCCGAGGGACTCGCGCAGCACGAGCGCCAGACCGCCGCGACCGCCGGATCCTCCGCGGTCCCGCCCGGCCAGGTGCAGATGCAGCCGCAGCCCGCGCCGCCGTCCGCCGCGCCGCTGACGGCCCCGGCCCCGGTCCCCGCGCAGAACCCGCTGACGGCTCCGGTCCACAACCCGCTCACGGCCCCGATGCCGAGCCCGGTGGCGGCGCCCTCCCCGGCCCACGCCACGGCATCCGAGCCCGCCGCGCCGCACGGGACGGCCCCCGCCGCCCCCGCACCGCGGTCCGCGCCCTTCGCGGAGCGGGCCGCCGCCCGCCACGAGCCCGCCCCTGGGTCCGGCGCACTCACGTACCCCCGTACGAGCGTGCAGTCGAACGTGTACGCGAACTTCGATCACGCCCCCGTGATATCGGAACCGTCGGGCGGCGCCGACCACTCGGCCCCGCCCGCCTCCCTGGTCTCACCGCTCCCCCCGGCCCCCCGTGCCGAGGAGACCGGCCGCCCGCTGCTCCCCAAGCGGCGCGCCCAGGAGCACCTCGTCCCGCAGCTGCGCGACGAGCCCGTGGCCCGGAGGCCCGAGGAGCACGCCCTGCACGACCCCGGTCTGATGGCCGCGTTCCAGCGTGGAATCGGCCTCGCCGAGTCCCAGCCCGCCCCCCAAGAAGCGCTGCGTCCAGGCGACGCGCACAAGGAGTAGATGCACCATGGCGAGCAATGTGCCGACCGGCCATTCCTCGGACCTCGACTGGCTGCTGAGCGGACTGGTCCAGCGGGTCCCGTACACCCGCAACGCCGTTCTGCTCTCCTCCGACGGTCTCGTGAAATCCGTCCACGGCCTCGACCCCGACGCCGCCGACCACATGGCGGCCCTCGCCTCCGGGCTGTACTCGCTCGGCCGCAGCGCGGGCGCCCGGTTCGGCGACGGCGGCGAGGTCCGTCAGGTGGTCGTGGAGCTCGACTCCACCCTCCTGTTCGTCTCCACCGCGGGCTCCGGCACGTGCCTGGCCGTCCTGGCCGGACGCGAGGCGGACGCCGCCGTCCTCGGATACGAGATGGCGATGCTCGTCAAGAGCGTCCGGCCGTACCTGGTCACCCCCGCCCGGCAGGCCGCCGGCGTGGTCGGTGGCCTCGGGCAGTGAACGTGACGACCCCTCAGGAAGGGCCCTGGCTCGACGACGCCGCCGGCCGGCTGATCCGCCCGTACACCGTCAGCGGTGGCCGGACCCAGCCGACCACGGCGCTCGACCTGCTGTCGATGGTGATGGCGACCGGATCGTCACCGCAGACGCACATGGGGCCCGAGCACAGCCTGGCCCTCGGACTGTGCGACGGACCCACCTCGGTGGCCGAGATCGCGGCGCACTTACGGCTCCCTGCCGTGGTGACCAAGGTCCTGCTCTCCGACCTCGTGGACTGCGGGGCGATCACCGCCCGAGCGCCCCGCTTCCACGCCTACCCAACCGACCGTTCCTTGCTGGAGGCAGTGCTCGATGGCCTACGACAACGGCTCTGAGCGCCACGACGGCTCCACGGCCGATCCCTTCCCCACCGCACTCAAGATCCTGGTGGCGGGCGGATTCGGCGTGGGCAAGACGACCCTCGTGGGCGCGGTCAGCGAGATCGAACCGCTCAGCACCGAGGAGCTGCTGACCTCGGTCAGCGCCGCCACCGACAGCCTGGAGGGCGTGGAGTCCAAGACGACGACCACCGTCGCCATGGACTTCGGCCGCATCACCCTCGACGACCGCCATGTGCTCTACCTGTTCGGCACGCCGGGGCAGGAGCGCTTCTGGTTCATGTGGGACGAGCTCTCCGAAGGCGCGCTCGGTGCGGTCGTCCTCGCCGACACCCGCCGGCTTCAGGAGTGCTTCTCCGCCGTGGACTTCTTCGAGCGGCGGGGCATCCGGTTCGTCGTCGCGGTCAACGAGTTCGACGGCGCCTACCGCTACGAGCCGGACGAGGTACGGGCCGCGCTCGACCTCAGGCCGGAGGTGCCGGTCGTCCTCACCGACGCCCGGATCTCCAGCTCCGGCATCCGCACCCTGCTCACCCTCGTGCAGCACCTCCTCACCAACATCCCGGACACCGTGCCGAGCTACGGAGCCACGCCATGACCTACGACCCGACCGGTCACCTCCTGCTGACCCCCATCGACAAGGAGGCGCCGGCCCGTGTCCAGCGGCTGCGCGAACTCGGTCTCGGGGAGCGGCCGGACCCGGCGTTCGACGAGTTCGCCCACCGGCTCGCGGAGGTGACCGGTGCCCCGTTCTCGATGGTCAACTTCATCGACGAGAACCGGCAGTTCTTCGCCGGACTGCACACCCCCGAGGGCACCCACTCGGGCAGCGACCTCGGCGCGGCCGCCGCGGGCGGGGGCGGCGTCGGCCGCTTCATGGCCCGTGACCACGGCTACTGCCCGCACGTCGTGGTCCGGCGCAAGGCCCTCGTCCTGGAGGACGTCTGCGACTACCCGCGCTTCGCGGGGAACCCGGTCGTGGACGAGATCGGCATCCGCTCGTACATGGGGGCGCCGCTGATCGACCGTACCGGCGTCGCGCTGGGCACCATCTGCGTGGTCGACACCGACGTCCGGCCGTGGGGGCGCGCCGGTCTCGAGACGATCAAGGGGATGGCGGCCGAGCTGATGGAGCAGATCAACCGCCGCGAGGACAGCATGTTCTGACCCTCCCCGCGGGAGACGCCGGAGCCCCGGTGCGGCGATCGCCGCAC